>JBOFBS010000225.1:0-16940 GCA_051645725.1 Aeromonadaceae bacterium
GTTCGGGCTAGAAGATCTTCGATAAAGGATTGTGGGATCTTGCCTGCCATGTCTGGATCTACTCGTTGATGGGGATGACGCGAGGGGTCAGCCAGGGCTACCCTAGGTTCAGACAGTAAGGTGGCACAAATAAATAAGCCGCGCCATCATAGGATGCGCGGCTTACCCGGATCGTCACGTATGGATTAGGAGAGCCGCGCCTTGATCTTGGCGCTGACCAAACCCATATCGGCTCGTCCCTGGAGCTGGGGACGAAGTGCATTCATCACCTTGCCCATCTCCTGCATGCTGGCTGCAGCCAGTTGGGTCACGGTGTGTTCAATCAGAGCATCGATCTCTGCCTCGCTCAGGGGCTGAGGCAAGAAGGCTTGCAGGACCTGGATTTCGGCTGATTCAGCATCAACCAGATCCTGACGACCTGCGGCTTCGAACTGGCTGATGGAATCTTTGCGCTGCTTGACCATCTTGGTCAGCACGGCAAGGATCTCTTCATCAGTGAGTACGGTACGGGTATCGACCTCTTTTTGTTTGATCTCGGCCATCAACAGACGAATCGTTCCAACGCGCGCCTTATCTTTGGCGAGCATTGACGTCTTCAATTCACTCTTCAGTTGTTCCTGCAGAGACATGACCGAGTCACTCCGTCAGCGCGATTAGTACAGACGATTACGACGTGCGTTTTCGCGAGCCAGTTTCTTGGCATGACGCTTTACAGCAGAAGCCTTGGCGCGCTTACGAATTGTGGTTGGCTTTTCGTAGAATTCACGGCTACGAACGTCAGCCAGAACACCGGCTTTTTCGCAAGAACGCTTGAAGCGACGCAGGGCGACATCAAACGGCTCGTTTTCACGTACTTTAATTACTGGCATGTGCCTCTCACCTCAGAGATATTTTTCGGCTGACCCTGACAGGGGCCGCCCGACTAAAAATGGTGCGAAATTCTAATCTGATTGGGCGAGCAAAGTAAACCCTTATCAGAAGAGACTGGTGTAAAAAACGGGCGGAGGGTAACATACTGCCCTCGATTTGACAGTGATTTTTTCCCGCCATGCGTGTTTTAGGTATTGAAAGCTCCTGTGATGAGACCGGGATCGCGATCTTCGACGATCAACTCGGGATCCTCTCGCACCAATTGTATAGCCAAGTCAAGCTGCATGCCGATTACGGCGGGGTTGTGCCTGAACTGGCCAGCCGGGATCACGTTCGCAAGACGATCCCCTTGATCCTCGAGGCGATGGCCGAAGCCCAGTGTGATCCTGACTCGATCGATGGCATAGCCTATACGGCGGGGCCGGGTCTGGTGGGGGCTCTGCTGGTAGGGGCCACCATAGGGCGTAGCTTGGCCATGGCCTGGGGTAAACCAGCGGTGGCTGTCCATCACATGGAGGGCCATCTGCTGGCGCCCATGCTGGAGGAGCAGGCGCCTGAGTTTCCCTTTGTGGCTCTGCTGGTCTCAGGCGGGCATACCCTGTTGGTTCGGGTCGATGGGATAGGTCAATACCGTATCCTGGGCGAGTCGGTGGACGATGCCGCGGGTGAGGCCTTTGACAAGACGGCCAAGCTGCTGGGGCTCGACTATCCGGGCGGCGCACGGCTCTCCAAGTTGGCCGAGCAGGGAACGCCGGGACGTTTCATCTTCCCGCGGCCCATGACGGATAGACCCGGGCTCGATTTCAGCTTCTCCGGACTCAAGACCTTTGCCGCCAACACCATACATGCTCAAGGCAGTGATGAGCAGACGCGGGCCGACATAGCCCATGCGTTTCAGTGTGCCGTGGTTGATACTCTGGCCATCAAGTGCAAGCGCGCACTCAAGGAGACGGGCCTCAAGCGTCTGGTGCTGGCCGGGGGCGTCAGTGCCAATCGCCAATTGCGGGAGCAGTTGGCGCAGATGATGAGTGAGCTAAAGGGTGAGGTCTTCTATCCTCGCCCCGAATATTGCACCGACAACGGCGCCATGATTGCTTATGCCGGCTTGCAGCGGCTGAAGGCGGGGCAGACTGTGGGGCTGGAGGTTTCCGTGAAGCCTCGTTGGAGTATTGAGGAGCTTCCTCCTCTGTGAGCCATGAGCCGTAATGGACCAGGCCAAGGGCGGTGATCACTCACCGCCTTTTTTCTTGCCGCTGGCGGCTGTGGTTGTCATCTGGCGTGTACGGCGAGGCTTGCGACGCCAGATCCTGTCTTCCTGGCCGTTGAGCAGGCGATGGATATTCTCGTGGTGGCGGTAGATGATGAGACAGCAGAGCATGGAGACAGGCAGGGTATATTCGGGTTTTAGCCAATAGGTGTAGAGCGGGGCTAGCAGGGCGGCGATGAGGGCGGCCAGCGAAGAGTAACCGCTACCCAGCAGCACCAGCAGCCAGGTGGCCAGCATCATGGCTCCCATGTCCAGCCCTATGGGCATCATGGTGCCCAGTGCCGTAGCGACCCCCTTTCCGCCGCGAAAATGGAAGAAGAGGGGATACATGTGGCCCAGACAAGCCGCCACACCTATCAGGCCCAGGGTGAAGGGGGGGAGTTTTAAATACCAGGCCAGGTAGACGGGCAGAGTCCCCTTGAGCATGTCGCAGATCAGCACCCACAGGGCTGCCCAGCGTCCACCCAGCCGTAACACATTGGTAGTGCCCGGGTTGTGGGAGCCATGTTCTCTGGGGTCTGGCAGGCGATAGAGCCGGCTCACCAGTATGGCACTGGAGATGGACCCGCCCAGATAGGCGAGAATGATCATAGCGAGACTTAAGGCTGTCATGGCGGCTCTAGGTTTGTCTTCCGGATTGGCTGGGGTAAGATCCCGGCACTGTTGCTGATGATAGGTTCAAATGAGCTGTAGATCTATCCGGCTTCCCCTCATGACGGCAAAATCAGTCAAGATGGCGAGGTGGAGATCCTAAGCCAGAGATGACTATGCAGGCATATCCCAGCAGCGAAACCTAGCCGGGATGGCCGATAAGAAACGTGAAGAGGATGAAATGGACAAGGTATTTATCTCGGGTTTAGAGGTGCTGTGTACCATTGGTGCCTATGAGTGGGAGAAAGGGATCACGCAGAAGCTGATCTTCGATCTGGAGATGTCGTTCGACACTCGTCCAGCCGGGGAGCGCGATGATCTCACTCTGGCTCTGGACTATGCCTGTGTGGCCACTCGGGTGACCGAACTGGTGCAAGCCTCACCCGTTGAGCTGGTCGAGACCATGGCCGAGCGGGTGGCGGCGCTGATATTGCAGGAGTTTGCTGTGCCGCGGGTCAAGGTGCGGGTGACCAAGCCCACGGCTGTTTTGACGGCTCGTGGTGTCGGGGTCGAGATTGTCAGGGAGGCGTGATGGCGCGTATCTACATAGGTCTGGGTAGCAACATTGAGCGCGATCACTACCTGCTCAGTGGGCTGCAGGCCCTGGCCCAACACTTTGATGCCCTCCATTACTCCACTGTCTATGAGAGTGCGGCCGTCGGCTTCGTCGGCTCCAATTTTTACAACCTGGTGGCCGGGGCCGATACCGAGCTTGATATCGAGCGGGTGCAGGCCAGGTTGCGCGAGATTGAATTTGCGCATGGGCGTACGCCGGATGCCAGGAAATTCTCACCTCGCACCCTGGATCTCGATTTGCTCACCTATGATCAAAGGGTGGTGAGTGAGCCTGTGGTGTTGCCGCGAGCCGAGATATTGACGAACGCCTTCGTGCTGCGTCCCTTCGCCGAGCTGGCTCCCGATTACGTTCATCCTGTGGTCGGTCAGACGCTGGCTCAACTCTGGCAGTCGTATGACGCCAGTCTGCAACCCTTGACGCCTGTCTCTCTTGCCGTCACGGCTGAGGCGAGAGGTGGCTAGCGTGATGGGGTGGCACTCCTTCTGTAATTTGGGGGCATGATGTCTGACTTACATATAGTGCTGTTAGCGCTGATCCAGGGCTTTACCGAGTTCCTGCCGGTCTCCAGCTCCGCCCACCTGATCCTCCCCTCCCAGTTGCTGGGGTGGCCGGATCAGGGGTTGGCCTTCGATGTGGCGGTACACCTGGGGACCCTGGCTGCCGTGTTGCTCTATTTCCGGGACGATCTGCAGAGGCTTTTGGCCGCCTTTATGGACTCTTTGCGGACCAGGCGTATGGATGAATCGGGTCGTCTGGCCTGGTGCCTCTTGCTGGCCACACTGCCTGCTGCCGTGGCGGGCCTGCTGTTTCATCAGCTGCTCAGTTTCTATCTGCGCTCCTCCCTGGTGATCGCCTTTACCACCATCTCTTTTGGTTTGCTGATGTGGGTCGCGGATCGCTATGGTGATAAGCGATATGAACTCAAGAGTCTGACCTTAAACCAGGCACTGCTCATAGGCCTGGCGCAGGCGGTGGCGCTTATTCCCGGAACCTCTCGCTCCGGCATCACCATGACGGCAGGCTTGCTGCTTGGGCTCAAACCCCAGGCTGCGGCACGTTTCTCTTTTCTGCTGTCGATACCCATCATCTTGATGGCGGCGGGATATGAGGGGGTCAAGCTCTTCCAGTCAACGGCTATAGTGGAGTGGCGCCAGGTGATCCTCGGCATGGGCATCTCATTTTTGAGTGCGCTCCTGGTGATCCACCTCTTTCTCAAGCTGTTGGCCCATGTGGGCTTGTGGCCCTTTGTCCTCTACCGGTTGGCGCTTGGGATCTTCTTGCTGATGTTTGTGGTGTGATGGCGCTGGCTCATGATTAACAAAAAGCCCCGGAGTCGGGGCTTTTTGCTAGTTCTGCTCAGGGGGTTAGCGCTCCAGCCAACGATCCCGCACGGCACGGATGGCTAGTTGGCGTTCGCGTCCCAGCTTCTGGCGTATCGCCTCGCCCTTGAATCCCGCGGCTATGATGGGTTGCACCGGCACGGCACAGGCCGCGGCGAAGGCTTCGGTCACATAGTCGGGTTCCGGGTACTCCCGGTCAGCAAAGCCCAGACGGCCATAAAAATCCGCCCGGCAGCAGGCCAGCAGTTGGGCCACCCGCTCCGGTTTGCGCCAACCATCCACCTTGTCGAAAAACTTCAGCAGGGTGGAGGTACGCAGCTCCAGGGCTATGTGGATGATGCTGTGATATTCACTCACCAGCAGGGCCAGATCCCGGCACTCGTTGGGCACCCGATAGCGTTGGCAGAAGTCGCGGATGAGAGGCAGGCCCCGCTCGCCGTGGCCATGATGGCTGGGCAACATGGCGGCCGGGGTCAACCCTTTACCGAAGTCGTGGCAGAGGGTGGCGAAGCGCACCGCCAGATCCGGGCTGATAAGTGCGGCCTGTTCAATGGCCATCAGGGCGTGAATGCCCGTGTCAATTTCAGGGTGCCACTGGGGACGGGCCGGAATGCCAAACAACCGATCCAGTTCGGGGAAGAGCACCTCCAGGGCGCCACAGTCGCGCAATACCTGAAAGAAGATGTGGGGGTTATCGCCCAGGAGCACCTTCTCCAGCTCCTTCCACACCCGCTCCGGGGTCAGGTGTGCCAGTTCACCGCTGAGGCTGAGCTGACGCATCAGCTGCTGAGTCTCCGGGGCGACACTAAACCCCAGATGATGGAAGCGGGCGGCGAAGCGGGCAGTACGTAGCACACGCAGGGGATCTTCACTGAAGGCCGGTGAGACGTGGCGCAGCAGGCGGGCATCCAGATCGGCCTGGCCACCATAGGGGTCGTGCAACTGCCCCTCGGCATCTTCGGCTATGGCGTTGATGGTGAGATCCCGGCGCAGCAGATCCTCTTCCAGAGTGACCTCGGGGGCAGCGTAGCAGGCGAACCCGGTATAGCCGTGGCCCTGTTTACGCTCGATGCGCGCCAGGGCGTACTCCTCCTTGCTGCTCGGGTGTAGAAAAACGGGAAAGTCTCGCCCCACGGCCACGAAGCCCTGGGCGAGCAACTCTTCGGCGTGGGCCCCCACCACCACATAGTCCCGCTCCTTCACCGGAAGTCCGAGTAATTTGTCGCGCACCGCGCCACCTACCAGATAGATTTGCACTCTCACCTCGCTATGATCCCACTCATCTCGCCTCATGATTAACGACTGATGTCTGGGCATGAAAAAGTGCCTGTGTGTCGTCAAGCCGGGAGAGGGGGTAAAAATGTAGCAACTGCCGAAGTTTGCTCTTTAGGGCTCACCCCTATTGTCGCCAAAGTATATCTGCTTTGACATCCCTCTGTGCTGGCTTTAACCTGCCGCCTAGTCAGGAGATTGGCCGCAACCCTAGTGGCTCTCATTCGCCCTGTGGCGGCGAAAGCGTCGCGGTAGGCTCATCTCTGCAGGGAGAGGCAGTATGTACAAAGCATTTTTTGGCCTGACGGAGAGTCCCTTCTCCATCTCGCCTAATCCCAAGTATCTCTATATGAGTGAGCGCCATACCGAGGCGCTCGCTCATCTCAACTATGGCCTGCATGATGGCGGCGGCTTCGTGCTGCTCACCGGTGAGGTGGGAACGGGTAAGACCACAGTCTCCCGCTGCCTGCGTCAGCAGTTGCCCGCCGACAGCGATCTGGCTCTGGTGATCAACCCTACGCTCACCGAGCGCGAGCTACTGGCCTCTATCTGTGATGAGTTCAAGCTCAGTTATGGCCAGGAGGCGGGCATCAAGGAGCTGTTTGATCTGCTGCACCAACACCTGCTTGCCAACAGGGCGGCCGGGCGCAAGACGCTGCTGCTGATCGATGAGGCCCAGCACCTCTCGCCTGAGGTATTGGAGCAGTTGCGGTTGCTGACCAACCTGGAGACAGACGATACCAAGTTGTTGCAGGTGGTGCTGATTGGGCAACCCGAGTTGCAGCAGCTGCTGCGTCAGCCTCTGCTGCGGCAACTGGCTCAACGTATCACGGCTCGCTATCACCTGCTGCCGCTCTCGCGCGAGGATGTGGATGCCTATGTGCGTTTTCGTCTTCAGGTGGCGGGGTGCGTTCAGCCCATCTTTACCAGTGGTGCCATTCGAGCGCTGCATCGCCTGAGCGGCGGCATTCCACGCATCATCAACCTGATCTGCGAACGGGCGCTACTTGGTGCCTTTGCCGAGGGAAAGCCCAAGATCGGTGAGAAGCTGCTGATCCAGGCCGCCTTCGATGCCATGGGCATTCGGGATCGCGACAACGGCAAGTGGGGGGCGCTAGCGTTTGCCCTTTGCGGCCTTCTGATGTTGCTGGCGGGGTGGTTTGGTTGGCAGAAGTGGGGCTTCTTCCCCGAACAGCAGGTGACCCGTATCGAGGTGCCGGTCAAGTTGCCGCCCGACGCCAAGGTGATGAAGCGTTTTGCCAAGGCGATCCAGCAGGCCAGCTACCAGGATGAAGCCATGGTTCAGCTCTATCGTATCTGGGGCTATGAGCCCGTGCTGGATGAGGCCAACTGTGCCGCGGCGAGCCGGGTGGGGCTCTTCTGCCAGCAGGGGAGTGCCAAGCTGGCGGAGATAGCGGCCATCGATCACCCTGTGCTCATTCGTCTGTTTGATGAGAATGCTCAGGAGTTCTATGCCGATCTGCTGCGCCTGGATGAGAAGCGTGCGGATCTGCTGATCGATGGGGAGAGCTGGAGCGTGGATCGTAGCTGGTTGGAGCAGGCCTGGGGGGATGAGTACACCCTGTTGTGGCGCCTTCCCAAGAGTGGGACGCGCCTCATTACGCCGCGTAGTAGCGGTGCCGATCTTCAGTGGTTGGAGAATGCCCTGAGCCAGGCTTTCAAGGAGCGGCCACGCAAGGTGAGCAAGTTTGATGCGGCACTTGCAGAGAAGCTCAAACGCTTCCAGCAGGCTGAAGGGTTGCAGGCTGATGGCGTCGCCGGAACTCAGACCCTGATCCGTTTGAATGCCCGTAGCCGTGAGCCTATGCCGCGTCTGGATCGTCCCTGGTTCGATGACGAGCAAGAGGGGGAGGAGTCTGGGTTGAGCCAGCAAAATAGTGTGGCAGATGAAGGGAGTGCCAGCTGATGTCGATATTACTCTCTGCCAAGCGGCAAGCCGATAAACCTGGTAGTGCCTTCGAGGCCAGCCTGGGGCTGGGGGTTGAGCGTGAGCGCAACTGGTTGACCATTCTGCTGACCTGGGGGCTGGGCTTGCCTCTATGCCTCCTGCTCGGAGCGGCCAGCAATTATGGCTGGCATTGGTGGAACAATCAGCCAAGGGAGGAGCGGATCGAGATAAAAGAGATCACTCCTCTGCCTTATGGGTTGGCAACTCGCCAGTATGAGTTCAATACTCAGCCCTTCCCTGCTCCTGAGGTAAGGGATCCTGTGGTGATCCAGCCGCCAGCGGTCGCCGTGGCACCATCAGCCAAGAGTGAAGCCATGCGTAATCCCGAACTGGATAGACTCAACCTGGAGGGGGTATCTCCGGCCCTGGCCAAGCGCTTCATGCAGGCGCTGCAGACACAGGAGGGGGATAGCTCCATGCCTGAGATCCAGCCCCAGGCCGAGGCGCCTGCGCCTGCGGCCGAGCCGCTCTCAGCCCTGCCTGCCAGCATCAGTGGCCAGGTGCCGCCCTTGCGCTACAGCTCCCATGTCTACTCCTCAACCCCGGCTAATCGCACCATCACCCTCAATGGTCGTGATTACCATGAGGGGGCAGAGGTTTTGCCTGGCCTGACTCTGCTGCAGATCCAGTCTGACAGCAGCATCTTCCGCATTGGTAGCCAGAGTTTCAGCCTGCCGGCGTTGACTGACTGGAATGGTTTGAGCCACTAGCGTCAGTGAGGCATGTGCTAGGCGTAAACGTAAAAGTAAAAGGCCACTCTTCGGAGTGGCCTTTTACCTGGTAGCTCTTTACCCGCTATTTCACGCTGGTGACGGGCGCTGGCTGGCGTCCATTGAGCGTATCATCTGGCCAATATTTATAGCCCTGCACCGTGGCCTGCAGGGCCAGACCGGCGTTGGTCAGCTGGTAGACCTTGATCTTCTGATAGTCAGGATGTGCGGCTTCGGAGAGCGCCGCTCCCTTCTTGCCAGACTTGGCGGCGGCATCGGCCTGAACATTGGCATCCCATCCCTGCTCCAGGAATTGGGTCAGGGCAGTCCGCTCCTTAAACAGGATCACGGCTTGAAAATCCTTGATGCCTAACCCCAGTCCCAGGCCGACACTGGCCATCTTCATGTAGGTATCTTTGCCGCTGCGATTGTCACGGGTGACACCATAGCCGTTACCGCTGCTGACAAAGAGCAGGTTGTTGTTGATGTTGGAGAAGACGGCATAGCCCGCTGCCGCACGGATCTCCTGGCGCACCTCGGGTTTGAGCTTATAGAGCTTGGCCAGGGTCTCATTGCGCATGGTCTGGATAGCGCTGCGCTGCTGGCTGGGAGTCTCCCCAGGGGCGGCACAGGCGGTCAACAGCGTCAATAGCAGGGGCAGGCAGTAGGCGAGTTTCATCCTCTTCTCCATTCAGGGTGATAGCGGTTGCTGGATCACTAGAGCTTAGTTTAGCCAACGATCCTGTTGACGGCGGCGTGGACGCGGCAGGTAGGGGATCAACAAGCCGATCAGCAGCCCGCCGCCGGCGATCAGGCCGCCCTGACGAAGCCAGTGGAAGAGCTGGTCCCGCTCCTGAGTGCCCAGGCTAGCCTTGAGCGTCTGGTTTTCCTGCTGTAACAGCTCCAGACGTTTTTCCTGACTCTCCAGCTGTGAGCTCTGTTGCTGCAGTTGGGATTCAGCCTGACTCAGGCGCTCGCTCTTGCTCTTCAACTCCCGAGCCTGGTCCGAATCTATGTTCTCCAGCTTGCTTTTCAACTGTGCCACTTCCTGCTGCAAGCGTTCGCTCTGCAGGCGAAAACTCTCCTGGGTTTGCAGCTCCTGGGCCAGGATCCAGCCCGTGCGCTCTTTACTGTCACGAACCTGAACATATTTTCCTTCCGGGCTCGTGGCCAGGACTTCAACGGCTTCCCCTGCTTTTATGCTGCCAAGGATGCGGAATTGCTTACCGGCGCCGGCACGCAAAAAGGTATAGATCTCATCGGAGACATAGCGAGTCTCAGCGGCGTGAGCTGTCATGGCGGGGCACTGACTCAATACCAGGGTCAGCAGCAGGGGGCGGTACAGTGATTTCACACGAATGGTCCTGTCAGTAGATGAGTCTGCAGCATAGGGGGCGGTGGCGCGGAGGACAATAAAAAAGTGCCCAGCTTGGGCTGGGCACTCACTGCACTAGGTGAACAACCACTGCAGCAGATAGAAGATAGCGATGGCCAATATGCCACCTGCGGGCAGGGTGATGACCCAGGAGA
This sequence comes from Aeromonadaceae bacterium, assembly GCA_051645725.1. Lineage (GTDB taxonomy): Bacteria > Pseudomonadota > Gammaproteobacteria > Enterobacterales > Aeromonadaceae > Pseudaeromonas. Next base: position 10,187 of record JBOFBS010000225.1, read on the forward strand.
TGACTATGTTGCGAACCACACCCAGGTTGATGGCGGCGATACCGCGTGCCAGGCCAACCCCCATGATGGCGCCCACCAGGGTTTGGGTGGTGGAGATGGGCAGGCCGGTTCCTGAGGCGATCACCACGGTACTGGCGGTTGCCAGCTGGGCGGCGAAGCCACGGCTGGGGGTGAGGTGCGTGATACCTGTCCCTACCGTTGCCATGACTCTGTGCCCCATGATGGCCAGACCCAGTACTATGCCGACGGCGCCCAGCGGCAGCACCCACCAGTCGATATGACTCTTGGCAGCTATCTCACCGGCATTGCTAACGGTGGAGACTACGGCCGAGAGGGGGCCAATGGCATTGGCCACATCGTTGGAGCCGTGTGCAAAGGCCATGGCGCAGGCGGTCACCACCATCAGTACGGCAAATACCTTTTCCACATTGGTGTAGTGCATCTGCACATCGGCCTGTGGGTTGAAACTCAGGCGGCGAATGAAGAGCCAGCCCAGGGTGCCGCAAAGCAGGGAGATGCCAGTTGAGAGCAGTAAACTCTCCTGAGTGTCCATGTGGAGGCCAACATGCTTGAGTCCCTTTTGCAGGGTGACAATGCAGATCACCAGTGCTGTCAGGAAGATATAGGCAGGGGCCATTCGCTTGGCGCTTTGCAGCGGATTCGGCGTGTTGAAGATCAGGTGCTGAACGCTGGTAAACAGCAGATAGGCGATGAGGCCAGAGAGGGCCGGCGTGAGTACCCAGGAGCCGACTATGCCACCAAACTTGCTCCACTGGACGGCCTCAGGTCCCACACTGACCAATGAGAAGCCGACTATGGCACCTATGATGGAGTGGGTGGTGGAGACTGGCCAACCATAATGGGAGGCCAGCACCAGCCAGACGCCGGCGGCCAGCAGAGCGGCTATCATCCCCAGCACCAGTTGTTCCGGGTGTTGGGCGAAGGCGGCGGTAGAGATGATGCCATCCTTGATGGTGGAGGTGACCTCACCTCCGGCCAGGTAGGCGCCGGCAAACTCGAAAATCATGGCTATGATGATGGCTTGACGTATGGTCAGGGACTTGGTGCCCACCGAGGTACCCATGGCGTTGGCGACATCATTCGCCCCTATGCCCCAGGCCATAAGAAAGCCAAAAGCGGCCGCAAGTAGCACCAATTGGGTGCCATATTGGGAAATAATATCCATCAGTTTCTCTCGTTGTGGATTAGCGGGCTAACATCAGTTCCAGACGGGAACCAACGCGGTCGGCTTGATCGGCAAGATCACCTATGGTTTCCAGGATCTTGTAGAGGAAAAGGGCATCAATGGCGCTCATTTCGCTTTCACGAAGGTAGAGCTGCTGGCGGAGTGAAACTTGCAACTGATCCGTGTCATCTTCGATCTCGTCCAGTTGCTTCACCATCTGCTCGACCAACTCCAGCTCCCGGCCTCGAAATCCGGTCTCCAGCAAGTCATCCAGCTCGCCGATAGCCTGGGTTGCCAGCGCCGTGGCATCCAGACAACGTTGCAGGTAGGCCATGAAGTCCGGCGCCAGATCCGCAGGCATTGCCAGTTTACGACCCAGCATCAGCCCGGCGATATCTTTGGCCCGGTCGGCAATCTTGTCTTGTTGCGTCAAGAGCTCCAGCAGATCGGTGCGCGCCAGAGGCATGAAGAGACCTCGGGGCAAGCGCAGGCGGATCTCGCGCTTGAGTTGGTCTGCATATCGTTCCAATTGGGTGATTTGCGCCTGGTGCATTTGTGCGCTCTGCCAATCGCCAGCCTGAACGGCTGTGATGAATGGCATAAGATGGCTGCAGCAGTTATTCACTGTGGCCATATGTTTTTGCAAAGGCTTGATCGGGGACTTGGCAAATAGTCCTAATATGGTATTAACTGGCATCAATGCGACCTATCTTGATGAATTTATGTGCATCTTAAAGTTACGGGGCGCATCCTAGCCCAAGCCATAGCTGGAAAGAACCATGATCCCCAATAGGTAGTATAGTTGTTTAACTACCATTTAGTTTTCGAGCCTAAATCCTCAAATGCCCTAGCGGATGTTTCTGATGACCACTGAAGTCGAACTGAAATTCCTGGCCAATCGCGATATATCTGCCGCGTTGGCGGAAAAACTCTCCTCTTACACTCTCTTATCCCGGAGTGATCGCCGCTTGGCGAATACCTATTTCGATACCCCGGATCGTCGTCTGCGCAGCTGGCAGTGCGGTTTGCGCATCCGCAGTCAGGATGGTCAGCGTGAGCAGACTATCAAGTGTGGTGGCAAGGCGGTGGCTGGGTTGCATCAAAGGCCTGAATACACCACCCAGTTGAGCGGTGACTGGCCTCTGCTTGCCGATTTCCCTGCCACCATCTGGCCCGAGGGGACGGACCTGGGGGCGTTGCAGAACGAGATACGCCCACAGTTTCGCACCGACTTTCGTCGCCAGGCCTGGCAATTGAGGTTGGAAGATGGCAGTGAAATTGAGCTGGCATTCGATCAGGGATTCATTGCCGTAGCCGACCGTCAGGAGCCCCTGTGTGAGCTGGAGCTGGAGCTGCTGCAGGGGAAGGCCGAGAGCCTCTTCACCCTGGCCAGCGAACTGCTGGCGCTGGGGGGATTGCGACTGGGGAGCATTTCCAAGGCGCAGCGTGGCTATCGACTAGCCGGACTGGCTCCAGATCCCGAGGTGCAACGCATGAGCTTTGCCCCTGTCACAGTCGAGCAGAGTGTACGTGAGGCACTCTTTACCGTGCTCAATTATGGCGTCTCCCATTGGCAGTACCATGAGCAGCTCTTCATGGAGCAGCCCTCGCTTGCGGCCTTGAGTCAGCTACGCAATGGCATCGCCTTGCTGCAGCAGGCGCAGTTGCTCTTCGGTGACGAGCTGGTGAAGCTGGCTCCTCGTCACTGGCAGGAGGATCTCAGCTGGCTGGAGCGCGAGCTGACTTGGCTGGATGAGGCCCACGCCCTGGAGCGGCTCACGGCTGAGCGGGGCCACTACTTCAAGGCATTGAAGGGGCATGATGAGCTGTTGCGGGTGTTGCAGGCTCGTCAGCAAGCGTTGCCCAGTTGGACTTCGTTGCAGGAGCTCTTCGGTTCAATTCGCTATGGCCGCCTCATGTTGTCTCTGAGCCAGTGGCTCTATGTCGAACAGACGAAGTCGGAGTCTGCCGACTTGGTCAGCGAGCCGCTGCTGGCTTATGCCCAGGCGCAGCTGGATCAGAGCTGGCACGAGTTGCATGACGAGGAGATGGTCGCCCCCAGCCTGGATTACGCCAGCTATCTGGCGTTAGTGGGGCAGTTGCGGCGCAATCTACTGGCGGGTGTCAGCTTTGCCACGCTGTTTGACGCCCAGGTTCAGGAGGGGTTCCGCCTGCCCTGGCTCAATATCTTGCGCCACATGGAGGAGCTTGAGCTGTTTGAGGTGCTGGATAGCGTGTCGGGCTCGCTGTCGACCAAGGCGCGTCTGGAGCTTGGCGAATGGCTGACGGCCCGGCTGGAACCCCGGCTCATTGAGCTGGATCAGGCGCGGCAGCAGGCCCTCACCATGGTTCCCTATTGGCTTCCAGGCGCGGGTGTCGACGCGCCGGTTTGATAATGTCAGCCTGCCGGTGCGGCAGGCTGGCGGTAAGTAAGGATATGTGATGTTGCAACTTCCCGCCCCTCTTCAGGATCTGGCCGAACGCCAGTGGCAACGCCTCTGGGCCCGACTGTCAGAGGCTCAGCAGGGCCTGCTGGCACCCCATGAGGCCGAACTGAGGCTGATCTTTGGTCTCTCTGACTTCATTGCCGACTCGGCGGTTCTGGCCCCGGAACTCTTGATCGAGATAGTGACCTCAGGCTGGCTGCAGCAGGCTAGCCGGCAGCAGTCCTATGGACCGCGTCTGGCCAGTCTGTTGGCTCAGGTGCAGAGCGAAGAGGAGCTGAAAACAACGCTGCGTCGTTTCCGCCGTCAGCAGATGATGGTCATCGCCTGGCGTGAACTACTGGGGGAGGCTGAGGTTGAGGAGAGCTTTGTTCACCTCACCACACTGGCCGATGAGTTGATCAGCCAGACTCTGGGCTGGCTCTATGCCAAGGCGTGCCGCGAACAGGGGGTGCCCACCAGCCGCAGCGGAGAGCCCCAGACCCTGCAGGTGCTGGGCATGGGCAAGCTGGGGGGCGGAGAGCTCAACTTCTCCTCGGATATCGATCTCATCTTCTGCTATGCCGAAAATGGTGAAACCCAGGGCGGGCGCCGTAGTCTGGATAACCAGAGCTTCTTCATCCGTCTGGGGCAGCAGCTCATCAATGCCCTGCATCAACCGACGGCCGATGGCCAGGTGTTTCGCGTCGATATGCGGCTGCGCCCCTTTGGCGATGCTGGCCCCCTGGCAGTGAGCTTCGCCGCCATGGAGGATTACTATCAGCACCATGGCCGGAACTGGGAACGTTATGCCATGGTCAAGGCTCGGGTGCTTGGTCCATCGAGCGAAGAGGGGGCCGAGCTGCAACAGCTGCTCAAGCCCTTCGTCTATCGTCGCTATATTGACTTCGGGGCCATAGATGCCCTGCGCAAGATGAAGGGGATGATAGCGGCCGAGGTGCGACGCAAGGGGCTCAAAGATAACATCAAGCTGGGGGCCGGCGGCATACGTGAGGTGGAGTTCATCGCTCAGGTCTATCAGCTTATTCGCGGCGGTCGCGAGCGGGCTTTGCAGATCCGCCACCTGCCGGCCGTTCTGGCCGAGCTGGATCGCAGCGGCGCCCTGGAGCCTGGGGTGGCGGAGACGCTCACCAGCAACTATCGCTTCCTGCGGCGGGTGGAAAATGTGCTGCAGGAGATAGGCGATCAGCAGACCCAGACCCTGCCCGAGTGCGAGCGGGACCGGCTGCGCCTCATCACAGTGCTGGGTTATCCGGATTGGGCCAGCTTCCATCAGGCGCTGGAGCAGGTGATGAAGCAGGTACACAAGGAGTTTGTCGCCGTGATAGGCGAAGAGCAGGGTGAGCAGGATGATGTGCCGCAGATCTGGAGCGATCTCTGGCTTACCTCCCTGACCCTGGAGGAGAGCCTGCCGCTCTTCACTCCCCTGTGCGCCGCCGAGCCTGAGCTCCTGGCTCGGCACTGGCAGAGTTTCCGCGAGGCGTGTCAGAAGCGGGCCATAGGGCCCCAGGGGCGCGAGGCGCTCAATCGTCTGATGCCTCGGCTGTTGCAGGCGGTCTGTAACCACGCGCACCCGGCGTCGCTCTTTGAGCGAGTCCAGGCGTTGCTGGCGCAGATCATCACTCGCTCGGCCTATCTGCAACTGCTGGTGGAAAACCCCGGTGTCCTCAACCAGCTGTTGCAACTGTGTGACGCCAGCGAGGTGGTGGCCCAGCAGCTGGCCCGTTACCCCATACTGCTGGATGAGCTGCTGGATCCCAAGCAGCTCTACCACCCGACGCCGCTGGAGGAGTACCGGCAGGAGTTGCGTCACTACCTGATGCGGGTGCCGGAAGAGGATGTGGAGCAGCAGATGGAGGCGCTGCGGCAGTTCAAACAGATCCAGCTTCTGCGGATCAGCGCCGCCGATATAGCGGGTGCCCTGCCCCTGATGAAGGTCAGTGACCATCTGACCTGGCTGGCCGAGGCGATCCTGGATGAGGTGGTGACCCAGGCCTGGGTTCAGCTCACCGAGCGTTATGGCCTGCCGCCGCATACGGTGCAGACGGGCGATCGTGCCTTCTGTGTGGTGGCCTATGGCAAGCTCGGTGGCATAGAGCTGGGTTATGGCTCGGATCTGGATCTGGTTTTCCTGCATGGTGGCGACCCCAATGGGGTGACCAACGGCAATAAACCCATAGATGTGCGCCAGTTTTATGTGCGTTTGGCACAGCGCATTCTGCACCTCTTCAGTACGCGCACCCCTTCGGGCATCCTCTATGAGGTGGATATGCGCCTGCGTCCCTCCGGTGACTCTGGCTTGCTCGTCTCCTCCTTGCATGCCTATGAGCACTACCTGCAGCAGGAGGCGTGGACCTGGGAGCATCAGGCGCTGGTGCGAGCCCGGGCCGTGGTCGGGGAGCCTGCTATCACAGCCGAGTTCAACCGTATTCGCCAGGCCGTGCTCAGCCGCCATCGCGAGGGGGCGACCCTGCGCGAGGAGGTGGTGGCCATGCGTGACAAGATGCGAGCCCACCTGCTGCGAGGCACCGCCGAGCAGTTTGATCTCAAGCAGGGGGCGGGTGGTATGACGGATATCGAGTTCATGGCGCAATACCTGGTGCTGGCTCATGCCGAGGCCCACCCGGCCGAGTTGACGCGCTGGAGCGATAATGTGCGCATCTTCGATGAGTGCGTCTTGTGTGGCTTGTTGAGCCAGGAGGAGGCCAAGCAACTCAAGCAGGCCTATCTGGCCATCCGTGACATGGCGCATCGTTGTACCCTCTCGGGTCAGAGTCGAATTGTCGAAGGCGGTGTGCTGGTGGCCGAGCGGCAGTGGGTTAGCGCACTCTGGCAGCGGTTGCTGCTAGCTGCCACGCCTTGAGTCGGCAGCGTTATCGAGGTCAGTATGCGAGCTAGCTCAATAGGCCTGTGGGCTCTGTTCCTGTTTGTCGTGTTACTGGTTGCAGGTGCGGGGATGGGGTTCTGGCCCTGGGCTGTGCCTCTGAGCTATTTGCTGCTCAGTCTGCTCACCTTTGGCTTTTATTGGCGGGATAAGCGGGCGGCCATGCGAGGAGCCTGGCGCACCCCGGAGCGCACTCTGCAGCTGCTGGGGCTTATGGGGGGGTGGCCCGGGGGTTACCTG
>JBOFBS010000226.1:0-2699 GCA_051645725.1 Aeromonadaceae bacterium
CGGGTATTACAAGCCAACACCAAACTCGAATTGAGTGTGGGTGACAAGTGGCACGACAGCGTCACCTTTGCCCAGACCGGGCCACACCGTTTCATCGTACCAATCCCAAGCGGCCTATTTATTGCCGATCCAGTAGAAGCCAACTCAGTGAGTTTGCGCTCTAACCATCCACTGCGCTTCCAGTCGATGCAACTATCTCATGAGGAATGAGTTAATCATGGAAAAGAAGAATTTCACCCTCTCTTTGGTTGTTCCTGCCTATAACGAAGAGGAGAGCATCCAGACCTTCATCGATACCATAGACAAGGAGTTGCCGACGCTGCGCGATCAGCTGGAGATAGTATTCGTCAACGATGGTAGCCGGGATCGCACCCGTCAGGTCATCGAAGAGGTCATCGAGAAAGATCCGCGCGTCACCCTGGTCAACCTGGCTCGCAACTTCGGCAAAGAGGCCGCCATGACGGCGGGTCTGCACCATGCCCGTGGTGATGCGGTCATTCCTATGGATGTGGATCTGCAGGATCCGCCCGCTCTCATTCTCGAGTTTGTGCGTCTGTGGCAAGAAGAGGGGTATGACACGGTTTACGGTGTGCGTACCGATCGCAATGCCGATACACCGATGAAGCGCCTGACTGCCGGTGGTTTCTACCGCCTCTTCAATGCGGTTTCCACCACCACCCGGATACCGGAAAATGCCGGTGACTACCGCCTGATGGACCGCCGCGTTATCGAGGTGATCAAACAGCTGCCAGAGCGTAATCGCTTCATGAAGGGTCTCTTTGCCTGGGCTGGGTTCAACTCCATCGGGGTTCCCTATGAGCGTCCGGCTCGTGCGGCGGGTGAGACCAAATTTAACTACTGGAAACTCTGGAACTTTGCCCTGGACGGTTTTTTCAGCTTCTCAAGCTGGCCGCTGCGGGTGTGGAGCTATGTGGGGGCGGGGGTGGCCATGTTGAGCTTCCTCTACATACTGGTGATCATCACCAAGGTGATCTTCTTTGGTGTCGATATGCCAGGTTACGCCTCACTCATGAGCGTCATCCTCTTTCTTGGCGGCATGCAGCTCATCTCCATCGGCGTACTCGGTGAGTACCTGGGCCGTATGTTCCTGGAAGTGAAACAGCGTCCGGTCTTCGTCATCGAAGGGGTCTATGGCCAGTATGCTCGGGATGACAAGGCGGCTGCGGCGCAGGAGAAAGCATGATCTCCCGTGACGAATTCTGGCGTCTTTTCCGGTTTGGCCTGGTCGGTGGGGGGGCAACCCTCATCGATCTTGGCACCTCGGCTCTGCTGTTATGGCTGTGGCCAACCCTGGCTGAAAATCTGGTCAGTACCTCGGCCTTCTTTGTGGCCTTCTGGTTCTCCTTCTTCGGCCATCGTTACATCACCTTTCAAAAGCATGGTGCAATTGGCAAGTTCCTGATGGTGGCCCTCTTCTCCCTGGCAGTGAGAAACCTGCTGTTGCTGGGGTTGTTGTGGCTGGGTCTGAGCGGTCTGCTGCCCATAGTGATTGCCACCCTGGCTGTCACCATATTGACCTACATCTTGTCCCGTATCTGGGTGTTTGCATAAAGATAGGAAGAGAGTGAGCGGATGCATCTAGAAAACGTTCAGGTGGTTCCCCAGCGGTTGGCCATCAGCCGACACGACTGGGGTATGATAGTGCTGGCCTTCATGGTCAGCCGTATTGTGCTTTACGCTGTCGGCTATTTCGGTGCCATGCACTACAACATGGAGACCGATTTTTTTGATGCCATCAACGTGGCCTCGGCGGTCGAGACCGATATACCGGGGCTCTTCTGCCAGTTTGACTGCGGCTGGTTTCAGAGCATTGCCGATGTAGGGTATGACACCTATCCTCATGGCTTGACCACGGGCCATGCGGCGAACTGGGCCTTCCTGCCGGGTTACCCCATGCTGGGTTATTGGATAGGCAAGTTGTCGGGCATAGGTACCCTCAACGCCTTCTATCTGATATCCAATCTGGCCTTTTTTGCCGTGCTGCCACTCTTTTTCTTGTGCCTGCGCCAGCTGGGGCAGGATCTGGATACGGCACGCAATGGCGTCTGGTTGATGGCCTTCTCGCCTTTTTCCATCTACTTCATCGCTCCCTATACCGAGTCGCTCTTCATGGCGCTCACCCTGATGCTCTTCCTGTTTGCCTATCGCCATCGCTGGCTCTGGGTGGCAGTGGCCGGCATGCTGATGGCGACCATTCGTAATCAGGGGGTGCTGGTGGTCTTCTCTGTGGCCATCCTTGCCCTGCAGGCGTATGGCTGGCGCGAGATGTTGCGCCTGGGTGATCGCAGCCTGCGGGTGATACTGACTATCTGGGTCATACCGCTGGGGCTCTTTTGCTACATGCTCTTCCTCTATCACCATGTGGGTGATGGCATGGCCTTCAAGAATATCCAGCTGGCCTGGGGACGGATCTCCGATAACCCCTTCAGCTACTGGTGGGCGGGCTTCAATACGGGAGGACGCAAGTATTACCTCTCTGTGGTGATCATGCTGGGCTGGGCGCTGAACCTCTACCTGCTCTACCAGCGCCGCTATGCCGAGGCCCTGTTCCTCTTCCTGGGCACCATAATCCCGCTGCTCACCAGCACCAATGCCTACCCGCGCTATATGTTCGGCCTCTATCCGACCATGCTGGCGCTGGTGCTGTTTGTGCGCAACAAACCCACAATGCGCCCCCT
>JBOFBS010000227.1:0-5598 GCA_051645725.1 Aeromonadaceae bacterium
CGCCACTCGTTCGAGATCGTGAAACAATGTTAGATAATATTCGAATTGTCCTGGTGAATACTTCCCATACTGGCAACATAGGCTCTGCTGCCAGGGCCATGAAGACCATGGGCATTCATGACCTGGTATTGGTCTCTCCAGTCGAGCCCGTAGATGGACAAGCTGTTGCCATGGCCGCTGGTGCGACTGACATATTGGCCAATGCGCGCACTGTTGCGACCTTGGCCGATGCGGTGGCGGATTGTCAGTTAGTGATTGGTAGCAGCGCCCGCTCACGTACACTTGAATGGCCCATGCTGGACCCGCGTGAAGCAGGATCCAAGGCGATTGCTGAGTCACGACAACACAAGGTGGCCTTTGTCTTTGGGCGTGAACGTACTGGCCTCACCAACGAAGAGCTGCAGCAGTGCCATTTTCATGTCTGTATTCCGGCCAATCCCGAATACAGCTCCTTAAACCTGGCCATGGCGGTGCAGACCATCTGCTATGAAATCCGTATGAGTTGGCTGGCTGGAGATGAGGCACCTGCATGTGATGAGGAGTACCCTCAGCAGCAGGAGCTGGATCGCTTTTACGATCACCTGCAACGAACACTACTGCAAATTGGCTTCTTGCGCGCCGATCATCCGGGCCAGGTGATGAGCAAGTTACGCCGCCTCTATAACCGTAGCCGCCCTGATAGCCAGGAGCTCAACATACTGCGTGGTATTCTCACGGCGGTGAATAAGTTTGGACGAAGTAGTTGACCAGATATCATGGTTAAATACTTGACCAAAAAAGTCAGACATGGGATTATCATCACAGCTTAATGTGATGGGAGACTTGCTATGCGACTGACGTCAAAGGGGCGTTATGCTGTGACAGCCATGCTGGATGTGGCTTTGCATGCTGACTTAGGGCCGGTTCCGCTTGCTGATATTTCGGAGCGTCAGGGCATTTCTCTCTCCTATCTTGAGCAACTCTTTTCCAAGTTGCGGCGACAGGGGTTGGTGGCGAGCGTACGTGGCCCAGGTGGCGGTTACCGTCTGGGAATGGCCGCCGAGGCTATCTCTATTGGCAAGATCATAGCCGCAGTGAACGAATCGGTTGATGCGACTCGTTGCCATGGCCAACATGGTTGCCAGGGGGGCATACAGTGTTTGACGCACGCCCTTTGGCGGGACCTTAGCGACCGCATCAGCAACTTTCTTGACGATATCACCTTGGCCGAATTGGTAAAACAGGCCGATGTCAAACGTATCGCCGAGCAACAGGACAAGCATAAGCAGGCTACTGGCGCCAATGGCAACAACAAGTTGGAGTTGGATACCATAGGTGTGACTTTGCAACTGGGTTGAGTCACAGGCCTGTTTGATATCGAGGAAATATATAATTATGAAGCTGCCTATCTATCTGGACTATTCCGCAACAACCCCAGTGGATCCCCGAGTCGCCGAGAAGATGATGCAGTGCCTGACACTGGATGGCATTTTTGGCAACCCGGCATCGCGTTCTCACCGCTTTGGTTGGCAGGCCGAAGAGGTAGTGGATGAGGCGCGCAATCAGGTCGCTGAACTCATAGGTGCAGATCCGCGAGAGATTGTCTTCACATCGGGTGCAACAGAGTCCAATAACCTGGCCATCAAGGGTATAGCGCACTTTTATCAGAAGCAGGGCAAGCACATCATCACCTGCAAGACAGAGCACAAGGCCGTCCTTGACCCCTGCCGTTATCTGGAAGGGGAGGGCTTCGAGGTGACTTACCTGGAGCCGCAGTCCAACGGCCTGGTGTCGTTACAGCAAATTGAAGCGGCTATGCGCGATGACACCATTTTGGTCAGTTTGATGCACGTCAATAACGAAATCGGCGTGATCCAGGACGTGGCTGCTGTGGGTGAACTGTGCCGTGCCCGCAAGATCTTCTTTCACGTGGATGCCGCACAGAGTCTGGGCAAGATAGCCATCGATGTGGAAGCGATGAAGATCGACTTACTCTCCATGTCTGCGCACAAAATTTATGGTCCCAAGGGGATAGGTGCCCTGTTTGTGCGCCGTAAGCCTCGGGTTCGTCTGGAAGCTCAGATGCATGGTGGCGGCCATGAGCGCGGTATGCGTTCAGGTACCTTGCCGACCCACCAGATAGTGGGGATGGGGGAAGCTTGCCGCATTGCCCGTCTGGAGATGGCCAGCGATGAAGAGCGGATCACGGCCTTACGTGACCGTCTGTGGAATGGCATAAAAGATATTGAAGAGGTCTATGTCAATGGTGATCTCAAACAGCGAGTCCCTGGCAATCTGAATGTCAGCTTTGCCTACGTAGAAGGGGAGTCGCTCATCATGGCGCTCAAGGATCTGGCTGTTTCTTCCGGCTCGGCTTGTACATCGGCCAGCCTCGAGCCTTCCTACGTGTTGCGCGCCTTGGGTTTGAGCGATGAATTGGCACACAGCTCGATCCGCTTCTCTATCGGCCGGTTTACCACGGCGGAGGAGATAGATTATGCGGTCAAACTGATCAACGAGTCGATCAGTCGGTTACGTGAACTCTCCCCCCTGTGGGACATGTTCAAAGAGGGCGTTGACCTGAGCAAGGTTGAATGGGTACATCACTAAATCCGGTCGGATGCAGTTTGGAGGTGAGAGATGGCATACAGTGAGAAAGTCATTGACCATTATGAAAACCCACGTAACGTAGGCTCCTTTGATAAGGATGACCCTAGCGTGGCTACGGGTATGGTTGGCGCACCGGCTTGCGGTGATGTGATGAAGTTGCAACTCAAGATTAGCGATGCTGGCATTATCGAGGATGCCAAATTCAAGACTTACGGTTGTGGTTCGGCCATCGCATCGAGCTCTCTGGTCACCGAATGGGTGAAGGGCAAGACGCTGGAGCAGGCTCAAGCCATCAAGAATACCGAGATCGCCGAAGAGCTGGCTTTGCCTCCGGTAAAGATCCATTGCTCGATCCTGGCGGAAGATGCCATCAAGGCGGCGATTTCTGACTACAAGAAGAAGAAAGGTCTCGAATAAGTACTATTAAGGTGAATGAGATGGCAATTTCCATGACTGATGCCGCTGCTGAGCGGGTGAAGAAATTCCTGCAAAGCCGCGGTAAAGGCTTGGGGCTGAGATTGGGCATCAAGACCTCGGGTTGCTCGGGGATGGCCTATGTGCTGGAGTTTGTCGATGAGGCCCAGCCGGATGATCAGATCTTCCAGATGCATGGTGTCAACATCATAGTCGATAGCAAGAGTCTCATTTACCTGGATGGCACCGAGCTCGACTTCGTTAAGGAAGGGCTTAACGAAGGTTTCAAATTCAACAACCCCAATGTTAAGGGGGCGTGTGGCTGCGGCGAGAGCTTCACTGTCTAGCCATGTTTTCTGAGGGCTGAATGCTGTGAATTATTTCGAGCTGTTCGCACAACCTGTGCAATTTGAACTGGACACGGTTCGGCTGGCGGAGCAATACCGCCGGCTGCAGCAGTTGTATCACCCCGATCGCTATGCCGCGGCACCGGAGGCTGAACGGCTGGTCGCCTTGCAGCAGGCGGCCGACATCAACAGCGGTTATCAAACGCTTAAAGATCCTCTGGCTCGTGCCGAATATCTGCTTAGTCTGTTGGGACTGGATATTCGTGGCGAGCAGCAGACCCTGCAGGATCCCGAATTTCTCATGCAGCAGTTGGCTTGGCGTGAAGAGTTGGAGGAACTGCGTGAGTCGGCTGACCCTGAAGCCGCCATTCCCATATTTGAACAACGCATCCACAGTGAATATCAGCGGCTGCTGACCCTGTTGACTCAGGCGCTTGCGCAACAAGCGTGTGAGCAAGCTGCTTGCCAGATCCGTAAGCTCAAGTTTATTCGCAAGATGCGCGAAGAGCTGGAGCGTCTCGAAGACTCTTTGATGGACCTTTGATTTTCCATGGCGTTATTACATATAGCTGAACCTGGCCAGAGTGCCGCCCCCCACCAACACAAGTGGGCCGTGGGCATCGATCTGGGCACCACCAATTCCCTGGTTGCTGTCGTGCGCAGTGCCAGCGCCGAAACCTTGCCCGATCTGCAGGGGCGTCATCTCCTTCCCTCCGTGGTGCAGTATCTGCCAGATGGCATTCGGGTGGGGCATGAAGCCAAGGCCGAGGCCGCGCTGGATCCGCGTAATACCCTCTCGTCCATCAAGCGTCTGATGGGTAAGTCGGCCACCGAGAGTGTATCGACCCACCTGCCTTACCACTTCAGTGCCAGTGAGAGTGGCATGGTGCAAATCGAAACGGTAGTTGGCCCGGTCAATCCGGTTCAAGTGTCGGCCGAGGTACTCAAGGCGTTGGCTCTGCGTGCCAGTGAAAGTTTGGGCGCCGAGCTCGATGGGGTTGTCATCACGGTTCCGGCCTACTTCAATGATGGCCAGCGTCAAGCCACCAAGGATGCTGCTCGCCTGGCGGGTCTGCATGTATTGCGTCTGCTCAATGAGCCAACGGCGGCAGCCGTAGCTTATGGCCTGGATTCGGGACAGGAGGGGCTGATCGCTGTTTATGACCTGGGTGGGGGAACGTTTGATATCTCTATCCTGCGTCTGCATAAGGGCGTTTTCGAGGTGCTGGCCACGGGGGGGGACTCCGCCCTGGGGGGCGATGATTTTGATCACCTGCTGGCCGACTGGCTACTCGCTCAGGCTGCGCCGGCCTCTGCGTTGTCGCCTGAGCTGCAACGCCAATTGCTGGATCTGGCCTGTGCCACCAAACAGCAGCTTACAGAGTGCGACCGCGTAGCCGTGAGCTTTGCCGGTTGGCAGGGTGAGGTGACTCGCGCTCTCTTTGACTCCTTGATTGAACCGCTGGTGAAAAAGAGTCTCCAGGCTTGCCGTCGAGCCCTGAAGGATGCCGGTGTCACAGCCGCTGAGGTGCTCGAAGTGGTGATGGTTGGTGGCTCGACCCGTGTGCCCCTGGTGCGTACTCGGGTCGGGGAGTTTTTTGGCCGACCGCCTTTGACTAGCCTGGATCCGGACAAGGTGGTGGCCTTGGGAGCGGCGATCCAGGCGGATGTGCTGGTGGGCAACAAACCGGAATCGGAGATGTTACTGCTGGATGTGATCCCCCTTTCTCTCGGACTGGAGACCATGGGGGGACTCATCGAAAAGATTATTCCGCGCAATACCACTCTACCCGTGGCGCGTGCTCAGGAGTTTACTACCTTCAAAGAGGGCCAAACGGCCATGGCCATACATGTGGTCCAGGGCGAGCGCGAGCTGGTGGCGGATTGTCGCTCTCTGGCGCGTTTTACCCTGCGTGATATCCCTCCCATGGCGGCTGGAGCGGCCCATATTCGTGTCACCTTCCAGGTGGATGCGGATGGCCTGCTCTCGGTTTCTGCTCTGGAGAAGAGTTCGGGGGCACAGGCTTCCATAGAGGTGAAGCCTTCATATGGGCTGCAGGAGGAGGAAATTGCGCGCATGCTGCGTGACTCCATGCAGTTTGCCGAGCAGGACATACAGGCACGCATGCTTGCCGAGCAGCAGGTTGAGGCCGATCGGGTTCTCGAGAGTGTGGGGCAGGCTCTGCAGCAAGATGGTGCCGCCTTGCTGGAGCGGGGCGATAGAGCCGTGATCGATGCGGCCCTGGCC
>JBOFBS010000228.1:0-11319 GCA_051645725.1 Aeromonadaceae bacterium
GGATGCGCTCGACCAGCTGGTTATTCACATCCAGCATCTCATGGTATTCCAGCTCGGTGGGCAGCTCACCGGTTACCTCATCTCCATGCAGCGCCAGTGTCTCGTCACGCAGCTCGAGCAGACGATGTTCCTGCGCCACCACCATGAGCCAGTTGTGTTTCTGGAAGTCACGAATAGAGTCGCGCAAACGCTGACTGAAGGCGCGGTTTTTATCCATGTCGATGGCGGTGCGGATAAATTTATGCACATGGCGATCGTAGCGAGCCCAGAGCTCGATACACTGCTGACCCCAGTTGATGATGGCATCCAAGCGCGCCTGCAAGGTATGCGTCAGCTCTTCGATGTGCAGCAACTCTTCGCGCCCCTGACACGCCTCCTGAATGTTGAGCAGACCATCTTGCAGGTCGTGACCTGCCGCATCCAGGGTATCCTGCAGCTCGCGCAGGGTCTGGCCGGTCTCCCGCAGCAACTTTTCGCAGCTGTGGATCGCCTGGGTCCAATCCTGATTCAGCAGGTCGGCAATCTCGGCTTTTACCTGATTTTGATGTTCATCCATGGCCCGCTGGGTCAAGTCAATGCGGGAGAGGATCTCCTCCACCGAGAACTTGAGCCTAGGGTAAACCTGCTCGTTCCAGTGAGTTAGCTCATCATTCTCGCTGGCTGCCGCATAGGCCTTAGCCAACTCACTGGCTACCTGCTCGAGCAGCAAGGAGAGCTTGATGCTGCTCACCTCTTTTTGCTCAACAAAAAATTCGACTAGGCCCACCGCCAGGCGAGTCAGACGATAGAGACTCTCGCCCTCGACCGGATCGGCATTGAAGCGGGAGAGCAATTTCTGCCGCACCAATTCATTGATGGCATTGTTGGCCCTGTGGGTCTGGGTCTCATCCATCTGCTCGAAGATTTGGCTCACATAGCCAAAGGCATCGTGTAATGCCGCCTCGGTGAGCTCCTGGCTGGTATCGCCTCGTGACAGGGCCGAAATAGCGATAAGAAAGGCCAACTTGTCGTTGGCCAGGGTCAACGCCAACCCCTCTTGTTTCACCCACCCCACCAGCTCCGGCAGGGTGCGCTCCGCTGGGGAGTGGAATAGCGCCTCACTCATGACATGTTTTCTCGATAGACTTGGGTAAGGGTCGTTGCGCCATCACATGGATGTAACGGCCCAATGACACATAGGGTTCTTGACGGCAGTAACGCTGCTCCATCTCCAGCAGATCATCAAATTTTTCATGCTGATCCTGCTTGTGGCGCATGTAATCATGGATCACCCGAACGCCCGTTTTGCCGATAAGCTTGAGCCCCCCGCGCTGTAACCAGTCATAGACCTCTTCCGGTAGTTGCGGATTGTTGGGGGTCAGCTTCTGTTTACGCTTCTTGATGAGGCCAGCCCTTATGTAATCGAAATTGCCCACCACCAGGCTCTGGAACAGGAGCGCATGGCGATTATAAAACAGCAGCGACAAAATCCCCCCCGGGGCCAAAAAGCCGAGTAAGGATAACAAGGTCTGCCTGGGTTCACTCAACCATTCGAGCACGGCGTGGCACAAGATGAGATCAAACTCACCCTCGATGTGCTGATCAAGCTCCTGGATGGGACAGTGGATAAGACGTATACGATCACCCAATCCTTTGGCCTCGATCTGTTCACGCCCCAGCTCCAGCATCTCGGCCGAAAGATCACATAATTCGACCCTGTGCCCCATAGCCGCCAGTTGCTGGGCAAAATAACCAAAACCGCCGCCAGCATCCAGTATGCGCAACGGCCGCTCACCCAGTCGACTCAGGCAACCCAAAAGATCCTGCCAGACCACGGCGGCACGGATCCGCCCCTTGGTGGTGCCATATATATTCTGGGCAAATTTATCAGTCAGGCCATCGAAGCTATGATCCATGCTCACCCTAACGGTTCCGTTTCACTTAAAGGAGGGCTATTCTGGCACATCCCCTAACCCCTGCAAACGGCACCGATTGCGGCTGCTTAGAGATTACTCATGTTCTGGTTAAAAAAATGGCTTGGCGGGATATTAATGCCCCTGCCCCTCGGTTTGAGCCTGCTCTTGCTAGGGCTGTTGCTGCTCTGGTTCACCCAACGCCAAAAATTAGGCAAGGGGCTTTGCACCTTAGGCACACTCTTACTGCTCTGTTTTTCGCTGCGCCCTGTGGGAGTCGAGCTACTGCGCCCTCTGGAGCAGCAATACCCGCCCTTTCCCTCGACGCAACAGGTCGATTTTATTCTGGTGCTCGGCCACGGCCATGCCAGTGACCCCACGGTTCCCTTGACCAGCCAACCGACCAGCACAGCCTATGCACGGATCCTGGAGGCCATTCACCTCAAACGCCTCAACCCCCAGGCCAAATTGGTGCTCTCGGGTAATGTCAGCAGCGATCCCCTCTCCTGCGCCGAGATGTACGCCCGGATTGCCGAATACTACGGCATAGCACGTAGTGACATGATCCTTATCGAAGATGCCTTTGATACCCAGGATGAGATCGCCCACTACGGTCGGATCATTGGGCAACATAAGGCGGCCCTGGTCACTTCAGCCAGTCATATGCCCCGCGCCATGGGACTCATTCGCCAGGCAGGGCTGACTGTGATCCCCGCTCCCAGCGATTATCTGGGACGAGAACCCCAGCGCCCCATCCCCTCTTATGGCTACCTGCCGGAGGGGCGTTATCTCATGTATTCTGAAATTGCCCTGCATGAATGGATAGGTCAGATTTGGCACAAACTTCGTGGGCAGTCCAAAGATTGAACATTGTCTAGAACAAAAACTGATATGGATCAGTAAATTCCTTAAAATATTACCAAGCATGATCAAGCCCCGACTGTTCGGGGCGGCCATCAGCTCTTATAATGACGCGCAGCAAACACATCTGGAGGATGAATAAATGAGACAACCATTGGTAATGGGTAACTGGAAGTTGAACGGCACCAAAGCCTCTGTTGAAGCCCTGGTTAAAGCACTGGTTGAACCAGCTGCCAAGGCTGAAGGCGTTGAAGTAGCCGTCTGCCCACCGGTTATCTTCCTGGGTTTGGTTGAGAAACTGGCTGAAGGCTCCCGCATTCAGTACGGCGCACAAAATGCTGACGTACATACTTCTGGCGCATTCACCGGTGAAAACTCTCCGGCCATGCTCAAGGAGTTTGGTTGTAAGTATGCTCTGGTTGGTCACAGCGAACGTCGTACTCTGCATGCAGAAACTGATGACGTTGTTGCCGCCAAGTATGAAGCCATCCAAAAGGGTGATCTGATCCCGGTTCTGTGCATCGGCGAAACTCTGGCTCAGTTCGAAGCCAACGAAACCAACCAAGTGGTAGAAACTCAGCTGAAGGCTGTAATCGACCGCTGTGGCATCGACTCTTTCGCCAAGGCTGTTATCGCCTACGAACCAGTATGGGCCATCGGTACCGGCAAGACTGCTACCCCTGAAATCGCTCAAGCTGTCCATGCTCACATCCGTGCCTACCTGGCTGGTTTCAACGCTGACGTGGCTGCCAAGGTACAGATCCTGTACGGTGGTTCCGTAACTGGCGCCACTGCTGCTGACCTGTTCGGTCAAGCTGACATCGATGGTGGCCTGGTTGGCGGTGCTTCTCTGAAGCCTGAAGACTTCGCCCAAATCATTGCTGGCGCCAAGCAGTAATCCGTTATGAGGGCGCCATTACGGCGCCCTCAACGTGATCGCTCCGCAACCCCATGGCGAGCTTTCCCTCTGATAATGAGGGCCTTGTGTGAAAGTAACGCCACTGCCATACTCCTGCGATTCGGCAGCCCATGGGATCCCTGGCGCGACACGGGGGCCTGCCTGCCCCACCAATTTGTACAAGAAACTTCGACTTATAGAGGCACACTATGATCAAGAAAATTGGTGTTCTGACCAGTGGCGGTGACTCACCTGGTATGAACGCAGCCATCCGCGCTGTGGTTCGTGCCGGTCTGTCTGCCGGCCTGGAGGTTTATGGTATTCGTGATGGTTACCTGGGCCTGCATCAAGATCGTATCACCAAGCTGGAGCGCCACAGCGTCTCTGACGTCATTAACCGTGGTGGTACTTTCCTGGGCTCCGCTCGCTTCCCTGCGTTCAAGGAAGAGTCCGTTCGTCGCGAAGCTATCGAAAACCTGAAGAAGCACGGTATCGATGCCTTGGTGGTGGTCGGTGGTGATGGCTCCTACATGGGCGCCAAGAAACTGACCGAGATGGGTTATCCCTGCGTGGGTCTGCCTGGCACCATCGATAACGATATTGCCGGTACTGAATTCACCATCGGCTTCGACACTGCATTGAACGTGGTCATGGAAGCCATTGACCGCCTGCGTGATACCTCCACTTCCCACAAGCGTATCTCTGTGGTCGAAGTGATGGGCCGTCACTGTGGTGACCTGGCCATGTCCGCAGCCGTTGCCGGTGGCGCCGAGTTTGTTGTGGTTCCAGAGAAAGGCTTCAACAAAGCCGAACTTCTGGCCCAAATTGACGATGGTATCGCCAAGGGCAAGCGCCACGCCATGGTCACCATCTGTGAGCACGTCACCGATGTGAATGCCCTGGCTAAGGAAATCGAAGCTCATACCGGCCTCGAAACCCGCGCCACTATTCTGGGTCACATCCAACGCGGCGGTAGCCCAACGGCGCGTGACCGCATTCTGGCCAGCCGCATGGGCGCCTATGCTGTCGAGCTGCTGTTGAGCGGCGTGGGTGGTCGTTGCATCGGCCTGCAAGAGAACAAGCTGGTACACCACGACATCATAGACTGCATCGAAAACATGAAGCGTCCATTCGATGAAGAGATGTTCGAGCTGAGCGACAAGCTGTTCTAACTGTCTGTCGCAACACGCGATAAAAAAGGAGGCTTGCGCCTCCTTTTTCTTTATCTGCTTTCTTTTATCTGCAACCACTATATCAATGCAGGATGCGTGCTCTGAGCGTACCCTCTATGCCCTTTAGCATAGCCAGTGCCTCTTCACTGCGCTCCGTTTCCACATCAATAACCACATAGCCAATGTTTGCCGTTGTTTGCAGGTATTGAGCGGCAATATTGATATTCTCTTTGGCGAAGGCCTGGTTGATCTGGTTGAGAACACCTGGCTGGTTGCGATGAATGTGCAGCAAGCGACTCACCTGCCCCTGTACTGGCAAAGAGACCTCTGGGAAATTGACGGCTGTCAGGGTAGAGCCATTATCAGAGTAACGAACCAGTTTGTTCGCCACTTCGATACCGATATTTTCCTGCGCTTCCTGTGTTGAGGCACCGATATGCGGAGTCAGGATCACATTGTCAAAACGCTGCAATGGCGACGTGAAGGGATCCTTGTTGGTGGCAGGCTCAACGGGGAAGACATCCAATGCTGCACCGGCTACATGACCGCTCTCCAGTGCCGCGACCAGATCATCGATCACCACCACGGTACCACGTGAGGCATTCAGGAAGATCACGTTAGGCTTCATCTTGGCAAACTGCTCGGCCCCAATCATGTCGCGAGTCGCATCGGTCTCGGGGACATGCAGGGTCACCACATCGGCCAGCGCGAGTAACTCATCCAGCGACCCCACCTGTTTTGCATTACCCAAGGAGAGTTTGTTCTCGATATCGTAGTAGTAGACCTGCATCCCCAGGCTCTCGGCCAGGATCCCCACTTGGGTGCCGATATGGCCATAGCCTATGATGCCAAGTTTCTTGCCACGCGCCTCTACCGAGTTATTGGCGCTCTTATCCCACTCACCTCTATGGGCCTTGGCATTCTTCTGCGCTATACCGCGCAATAACAACAAATACTCGCCTGTCACCAACTCGGCCACACTACGGGTATTGGAATAGGGTGCATTGAACACTGGAATACCCAACGCCTCTGCCGCAGCCAGATCCACCTGATTAGTGCCTATGCAAAAACAGCCTACAGCCACCAACTTGGGGGCTGCAGCCAACACGGCATCAGTCAGCTGGGTACGGGAGCGAATGCCCAGGAAATGTACATCCTGTAGTTTTGCCAGCAGAGCCTCATCATCCAAAGCCCCCTTATGATACTCCACCTCGCTGTAACCTGCGGCCTTGAATACATCCACGGCACTGGGGTGAACCCCCTCAAGCAGCAGGATCTTGATCTTGGCTTTATCCAAAGAGTAACGGCTCATTCTGACTTCCTTTTATTGACTTTTTGGGGGAGTGATACAGCCCGTAATAGAGTGGTAATTGTTGTAAAATTACAATATTTTAACACTAACCACAGGCTAAGCAGTCGCCATGACTGGGAGACATTCCTGTACCAGTACGCTGCAGAATGGACTACATCACGCTGCAACCATCATAGCCGCCGATACATAGTAAAATAAACAGATTGTTCAGCTAAAGGTAAGCGATTTTTTAAATAAGGCCTGCATTTTTCTGCCCCTCCCCCACAATGACGACACCATCGCCTCTCAGACTTTTGATGAAAACTTTCATCAAAGTTTCAACAAATGACACACTCCACGCCCTGCCTCAGCAATAGCTCGGCCACAGGTGCGGGTAAAGGGTGGTCAGTAAAGAGGGTATCGATCTCGGCTAGCTGGGCAAGGTGTACCATACCGGAACGAATGAATTGCCAATGCTCGACAATCACATAACCTCGGCTGGCAAGCTCTAACATGCTGCGGCTGATGTGTCGCTCTTGCAGATCAGCCGTTAACAAGCCTCCCAACTCATCCACACCGGATACCCCCAGGATGGCGAAGTCCATGCGAAACTGCTTCACGTGCTCATGGCTGACCGCCCCCAAAATGGCTCCATCGCGATTACGTATCTCCCCTCCGGCGATACTCACCATAAAGTCATCGCGGGCAGTGAGCAGGGATGCCACATTGAGATTATTGGTGACAATGCGCAGATCGCGATGATCCAGCAGAGCCCGGGCCACGGCCTCTGGGGCGGCACCTATGCCGATAAAGAGCGAAGCTCCATCCGGGATCCGGCTCGCCACCACCCTGGCAATACGCTGCTTCTCCTCCCAGTGTGACTCTCGCCCCCCATTGTAGCTTTGCGTCAGCCCGGAACTCGGCAGCGAGGCGCCACCATGATGACGCTGGATCTTATTTTGTTCAGCTAACTCATTCAGATCTCGGCGTATCGTCTGAGGGCTGACGTCAAAATGAGCCACCAGCTCTTCTGTTGAGGCAAAACCACACTGACTGAGTAGCTCAATGATCTCCTGGTGCCGCTGGGCTTGTTTCATCACCACTCTCCTGCTTATCCGGCCTCTATCACGCTGCTGTGCCTATTTTATCTGCGCTCATATGCACCCGAGCTCACGTTGGCTTGGCTTGCGAGCATAGCCATTGCACCCGATAGGGGCCGCCATTAAACACAAAGGGCCGCAGATGCGGCCCTCTATTCTTATACCTGCTTCTGTGCGCAGCAAGATTAACCGCGACGAGCAGTAACCGCATCGGCAAGTTGACGCAACAGCTGTTCAGTATCACCCCAACCGATACAGGCATCGGTAATACTCTGTCCATAGCTCAATTCACAAGCTCTGCCTTCAACCAGATCCTGGCGCCCCTCTACCAGGTGGCTCTCAACCATGACACCAAAGACACTCTTGCTGCCTTGAGCTATCTGACCACAGACATCGGCACACACTTCCATCTGCTTCTTATATTGCTTGGAGCTATTGGCGTGGCTGAAGTCAACCATCACCTTGGCCGGTAAACCCGCCTTTTGCAGATCTTGCGCCACGGCCGCCACATGAGCTGCACTGTAGTTAGGCTCTTTGCCACCACGCAGTATGATATGGCAATCCGGGTTGCCACCTGTTTGCACGATAGCAGAGTGACCAAACTTGGTCACAGAGAGGAAACAGTGAGGAGCGCTGGCCGCATTGATAGCATCAATGGCTACCTTGGTCGTGCCATCGGTACCGTTTTTGAAACCGACTGGGCAAGAGAGGCCGGATGCCAATTCACGGTGTACTTGAGACTCGGTAGTACGAGCACCAATCGCCCCCCAGCTCATCAGGTCTGCCACATATTGAGGGGAGATCATGTCGAGGAACTCACTGGCCGTCGGCATGCCCAATTCATTCAAATCCAGCAACAGTTTGCGACCGATGCGCAAACCATCGTTGATGCGGAAACTACCATCCATGAAGGGATCGTTGATCAGCCCCTTCCAGCCCACTGTGGTACGCGGCTTCTCGAAGTAGACTCGCATAACGATTTCCAGGCGATCTTTGAGCTCTTCGCGCAGCGCCAGCAACTTTTGACCATATTCGATGCCAGCCTTGGGATCATGAATGGAACAGGGGCCGATGACGACCAGCAGACGATCATCCGCCTCAGTCAAAATACGGTGGATGGCATCTCGCGCTTGAAATACTGTGGCCGATGCCGTTTCGGTTGCCGGATACTTCTCCAGTATCGCAACCGGAGGCAACAACTCCTTGATCTCTTTGATTCGAACGTCATCGGTTTGATAGTGCATTTTTATCTTCCCATATATATTGAATGCTGTGTAAAGCCAGACTTAAGGCGACAGATGTTTGCGCTTGGGGGGACACAGTGGAACCGCATGATCGTTGCAACGGACGATAGTAAAACGGAATGACCCGGGCACTGCTCTCCCCGACAAAAAACCTCTATTGCCACCTGCTCGAGGCCCTGCTCCCTGGCAACAGTATGAACAGACCCGACAATCTAGAAGTTTTGCCAAGCCTCTGTCAACGCTAACAGCCACCATAATCGGCTTAGGCATTCGAGCCAAGCAAGAAATGTCGCGACAAACGAGGGGTTGACGTAGAATAGCACCATGAGTGGTGGCTGCATCTCCATACATCCGGCTAACCATCCCCTTTTTCGTAGTGTATATCTGGCCTAAGGCCCTATTTTTGGAGCGTTATCTTGCGTTTTGACGAGCTGTCACTGAATAAGCGTCTGTTGCAGGCTGTTGAACACCTTGGCTTTGCCCAAGTAACCGAAATCCAGCAACAAGCCATTCCGCAGATCCTGGCTTGCCACGATCTGGCGGCCTCCTCCAAGACTGGCTCAGGTAAGACGCTCGCCTTCCTGCTCCCAATGGTGCACCGCCTGTTAACCAGCAAGGTTCTGGGCAAGCGGGGCCCTCGCGCCCTCATCCTGGCACCAACACGCGAGCTGGCCAAACAGGTATATGGCCAGCTGCGCCTGCTGCTGGCCGGTAGCAATTTGAAAGGGGCGCTGATCCTGGGTGGTGAAAATTTCAACGATCAGACCAAGCTGTTACAACGACATCCCCAGATCCTGATCGGAACCCCAGGCCGCATCGCCAACCATTTGCAGGAGCGTACTCTGTTCCTGGATGGTTTGGAGCTTTTGATCCTGGATGAAGCAGATCGCATGCTGGATCTCGGCTTTGCCAATGAACTCAAGCAGATCCACGAGCAGGCCAATCATAGATTGCGCCAAACCCTGATGTTCTCCGCCACCCTGGCCCATACCGAATTCGAGGAGCTCGCCACTGTCCTGCTCAATGACCCTCGTCGCATCACAGTGGGCCAAGAGCTAACGCCTCACGAAGATATCGAGCAGCGTTTTCTTCTCTGTGATCACCTGGATCACAAGCAGGCCCTGCTGGAGCACCTCTTGAGCAATGAAAGTTACCAGCAAGCCATCATCTTCACCGCCACTCGGGCCGACACCGAACGTCTGGCGCAACTTTTCACTGAAAAGGGCATGAATGCGGCGGCCCTGTCGGGTGATCTGAAGCAAAATGCACGCAACCAGATAATGGATGGTTTCAGCCGTGGCCATTTCAAACTCCTGTTCACCACGGACATCGCCTCACGTG
This sequence comes from Aeromonadaceae bacterium, assembly GCA_051645725.1. Taxonomy (GTDB): domain Bacteria; phylum Pseudomonadota; class Gammaproteobacteria; order Enterobacterales; family Aeromonadaceae; genus Pseudaeromonas. The sequence goes on from JBOFBS010000228.1 coordinate 9,800, forward strand.
GGCTGGATCTGGTCAATGTCTCGCTAGTTATTAACTTTGACATGCCCAAGGCAGCCGAAGAGTTTATTCACCGCATTGGCCGTACCGGTCGGGCGGGTGCCAAAGGGGTGGCCATCTCATTGATCAGTGCCAAGGATTGGGCCAGCTATCAGGCAGTGAAAAATCTGCTCCGACTGGAGATCCCCTTCAGTGAAGTTGAAGGCTTGACCGGTAAGTTCAAAGGGGTAATGGGTAGAAAACGAACAACCAACAAGGCCGTTCATCCCTTGCTGATCACCAAGGAACCGCAAGCAACCGGTAAAAAGAGCGGGCATAAGGCCCGCCCAGCCAACAACAAGGATCGCCCCCATAAGCAGCAACCCTTGTCAGATATGGATCGCGAAGGCTTCGCTCCGCTGCGCAAGCGCAAAATCCCCCCCACCGAAGCCTAGTTCCATACCCGATGAAACCGACCCAAAGCAGTATCATGCCGCTTTGGGTCCCTCCTTTTTGGTGATGCAAAAATAGCCACTTTACGGCCAAGCAACCCGGCAAAGGTTTAACTCTCAATTACACTTAAAGAGACCCCCTTGGCTGGAGATGCATGTGCTAAGTTACTTGCAGGTAAAAGGCCGGACCTTCATCATGGGCGACCTACATGGCTGCTATGACACTATGCAGCAAACGCTGCAGGCCTTGGCATTCACACCTGAGCAGGGAGATGTCGTGCTCGCCTTGGGCGATCTCACCGACAGAGGGCCAGATAGCCTCTCCTGCTTGCGTCTGCTCCATCACCCCTGGTTCCACACTATCCGGGGCAATCACGAACAACTGATGCTGACAGCCCTGTTAGGGCAGAGTCCACAGGCCAGAAAACTCTGGTTTATGAATGGTGGCTCCTGGTATGAAAATCTGGATGCCACGACACAAGCTGAAGTCATAACCCTTTGCCAGCAAAAAGTATCAGCCCTCCCTTATGCCATGGAGATCACCACCCGTGCCCAGCACAGAGTGGGACTAGTGCATGCCGACCCCGTATTTAGTCACTGGCAACAGCTGATCAATACCCTGCGCGCGCCCACTCCTGATCCTGAACTACTGGAAAAACTGCTCTGGCGCCGGGAACGCTTGCACCATCTGCGCCAAGCCAAAACGTCTACGGATCAGCGCGGCTCTCCCCCCAAAGATGACCATATTGCCGGCATAGATCTTATCTGCTTAGGGCACACCCCTTTACCTGGCGAAGCACCTTGGGCGTCAGGCAACTTGCTCTGGTTGGATAATGGTTGCTTCTGCTCAAATGAGCATGACTTGGTAATACTTGATATTGATGAGTGGCTCGAGCTACATCCCCCCCCTTACCAGGCCATGCCTGCATCGGCCCCACCATCCGGGCATATCTCAATCGGCATAGGGGGCAGTCATCGTTGACTGCGCCCCTGCCACACCACCCGGCATGCGGGTCCGCACCGGGCGGTTCGAAAAGTTGAGGTTACGAGAGCCGGGGAACTCCGAGTCTATCAAAGTAGGCTAGGGTCAGT
>JBOFBS010000229.1:0-2354 GCA_051645725.1 Aeromonadaceae bacterium
AGAGGTTCCTGAGCTGGTGGCCATAGGGCCGAATAGCCATAGGATACCAGACTTAAAACAACAGGTTATGACGGCGCGCAGTGGTGCAGAGATTTATCCGGCAGAGATCGGGCGAGGGCTTGGCGCAGGCGCAATGGCAGGGGGAGGACGGTTTGGGGGGGAAATGGCTATGTATAAATTTAATTTATGGGTTTTCCCTGAATGACCAAACTTTAAGTTATGACGAGTGGGTTGATCCCTTCAGCCCGTTTCAATTCTCACAGATTGCCAGCCATGGCCATCGCCCGATCCCGGTGAGACGGTTGCTCGGCCGGGATCGGGTGACGGGGGGCGACCCCGGGCTGAGATGGTTCAAATTCTCAGCAGGTGGGGGCTTGCTCGCAACGAGCCGTGGCAATCTGGCGGGGCAAGCCGGGCCTCGGCATCGTCGATAAATCGTTCTAGCCAAGCTTCAAGACTCGTCTGATCCAGCAGTGCCAGAGGATATTGGGACCAGAGGATCGTCTGCCCATCCAGCGTACCCTGTACATGGGCTGGCCACTGGGCACCGAACAGGTTGTCGCTGGGGGGCTGGAGGGGGCCCAGTTCACAGTAGAGTTGCAGCCATTGTTCCTGATAGCAGCCGATCATCACCCGCAGGCGCTCGTCGACCAGCAGGGTATAAACCCCCTCTTCGGAGGGAAGAGGAGTTATCCCCAGCCGGTTGAACAGCCCCTCTACCAGTTCCCGATAGGTGGAATGGCTCATGCGTCAGCCCCCTTGAAGTTGTAAACCTCGAACTCCTGCCCAAGTCCGATCTCAAGATTGTATTTGGAGCCTGGCCAGAAGGCGTTGGTAAACCAGTTTTTGAACTGTTCCTTGTCAGGGAAATGGAACTCGCCAAAGTTGGGATCGAAGAAGGTAACTCCCTGTTGTTCATCCACATGGGCTGCCACTGTGTGGCCGGCCATCTTGCCCGAGAAACTGATCTTCTTGTACTCGGCACTTTCACCTCGGGTATCCAGAATCGCTGCAACCAGCTGCTCCGGGCCTTGTGAACCTGTCTGGCCAGAAACAGGGGGCATTGGATAACCGGATTTGCTCATTCGCGGTACGAGGTTGTGGTCGGTGAGCCAGTTGCTGGTGACCTGAGCCTGATCGACGTGTTCTTGCATGCCGTCCATCTGCAACTGCTTGATGGAGACCAGTGTGTCAATTTGAAACTGACCTTTCTGGCCGCCGGTATAGAGCTGGTTGAACAGGCTATCACCCTTGGCGTGGCTACTGATCCAGTGGGCGGAGATTGACTCGCACACGCCGCCCGAAGTGTCCCCGTGTTTCATGATCTCACCGAGGAAGGCCCCCTTGGTCTGAGCGAACTTGAAGGTGACGCTGCCGCCATGCTGGGGTACCGAGTCACGGACTGTGCCGAGGAATAGGCGAACGCCGAGGTGTATCAGGCGATCTTTGATCATGCTGAAGCGGAAGGCGCTGGTCGGGTTGGGTTTGCCGTCGCTGGTCAGCTGGCGATCCAGCAGAGAGCGACCAGGCAGGTTGTGCTGCACGGCGGCGGAGAAGCGGGCCAGCAGCCCGGGGCGTTCGGTTATGGATTGCAGGTCACGTTTGGCTAATGGACCATCGTGCCTGGGGACGTTCGTTGGGCTGATGGGGGCTGATATTGAGGTGCCGCTGGTATGCTGCGATTGGCTGATGGAGGTGATTGTCATCATCATTACCCGTGGATGTTTGCTCTTTACATGGGGGCTTGATGATAGAGGTTGTCCAGTGCAGCGGGCTGTCAGGAATTCAGCCTGATTTTAACACTATTGGGCGCATTGTCGGGTCAGGTTGCGGGGCAGAGAAAACGCCTCTTAAGAGAGGCGTTGGCAGGGTTCAGGCGAGGGCTCGCTGAGGCTGTGGTGCCGAGCCAAACCAGGCGAGCCGGTCGGCCAGGGTCACCACGGAGCCCACCATGATGAGGGCCGGACTCTCGACCCCCACCGCCAGCGTGGGCAGCTCATCGAGGGTGCCACGAATGACCCGCTGGCAGGGCTGGGTGCCGCGCTCGATCAGCGCCACCGGGGTGTTGCTCGCCTTGCCGTGAGCCAGCAGTTGCTCGCGGATGGTGGCGCAGGAGGAGAGCCCCATATAGAACACCAGCGTCTGCTTGTCCTTGGCCAGCAGCGGCCAGTCGAGATCTCGGGCGCCCCCCTTGCCGTGGGCGGTGACGAATCGGACGCTCTGGGCGTGGTCGCGGTGGGTGAGCGGAATACCGGCGTAGGCGGCGCAGCCGCTGGCCGCGGTGATGCCGGGCACCACCTGAAAGCCGATGCCTGTGCCGACCAGCGTCTCCAGCTCCTCGCCGCCACGGCCGA
>JBOFBS010000230.1:0-25590 GCA_051645725.1 Aeromonadaceae bacterium
AGGGCTTCACGATCTGAGGCCATTTTTACCGATGGATTACACTTGATCTGGTGGCCTAGGCGGTCGTAATCCTCTTGCGCAAAGTAAAGATGGTGGACACAGGCTTCGGCCGTGATCTGTTTGTGTTTGAGTTCGCTTAAATTCTGGCTGGCGGTGAAGAGTTCAAGCTCTTTGGCTGTGGTGATGTGCAGCACATGCAGCTTGGCGCCATGCTTGCGCGCCAGATCGACGGCCAGGGCCGAGCTGGCATAACAGGCTTCGGCGCTTCGGATCAATGCATGTTCCCGTGCAGGCACATCGTCACCAAAGCGGGCCCGAGCCGCTTGCTCCAGCACCTGGATCATAGGGGTGTTTTCACAGTGAGTGGCGATGAGCATGGGGCTCTCGCGGAAGATAGCGGCCAGTGTGTCGCTGTTATCGACCAGCATGTTGCCCGTGGATGCGCCCATAAACACCTTGATACCACAGGTTTGGTTCGCATCCAGTCGCTTGATCTCCTCAAGGTTATCGTTGGTTGCGCCAAAGTAGAAACTGTAGTTTGCCAGGCTGCGCTCACTGGCTAATTGAAACTTGGCTTCCAGTGCCTCGCGAGTCGTGGTCTGAGGAGTGGTGTTGGGCATCTCCATGAAACTCGTGGTGCCACCTGCTACGGCGGCGCGAGACTCAGTGGCCAGGGTACCCTTGTGGGTCAAGCCTGGCTCCCGGAAGTGAACCTGATCATCAATCATGCCCGGGATCAGGTAACGCCCGTCGGCATCAAGGACTCGGGTGTTGCCATTTGCGGTCAGCTCTTTGGCTATTGTCTCGATACGACCATTACGGATCAGAAGATCGGCGGTAAAGATGGTATCTTCATTGACCAAAGTGGCATGTTTAATGAGCAAGTTGTTCATCTGGTGACGGTTCCTTCATGACAGTTGCCGCCTATAATACCCAACTCCCCCCATCTAGCCGAGGGCCAGTAAAAGAATGAAATTGTTTGTACGCGACCTGACCGTGATTGATGCCTCTTATCTTTGTTTCCAACGGGGTATGGTGGGTGAGAGCTGGTTGGTTGACATCGAGCTCTCTGGTGAGCTCAATGAGATGAGCATGTTGCTTGATTTTGCTCGGGTGAAGAAGAGCATCAAGGCCATCATAGATAGCGAAGTAGATCATAGGTTGCTGATCCCCCTGTTGAGCGCCCAGAGTCGGGTGACCGAGAGTGTCTCTGGGTATCACTATGTCGATTTCTTGCGCGTAGATAGAAGCATTCACCTGCATGCTCCCTCGGAGGCCTTCTGTTTTATCCCGGCAGAGGCGGTGACCCGGGAAAGTGTTACCGAGTATTTGCATGGCATCATTCGTGACCGCTTACCGCAAAATATTGCCGGGCTCTCTATCACCTTGCGCCCTGAGTCTATCCCAACGCCTTTTTATCACTACAGCCACGGCCTGAAGAAGCATGATGGTAATTGTCAGCGGATTGCCCACGGTCATCGTTCCATGATTGAGCTGTGGATCGACGGAGAGCGGGATCATGAGTGGGAGCAGAGGTGGGCCGATCGTTGGGCCGACATCTACCTAGGCTCCCAAGAGGATCGAGTCGATATATCCCTATTGAAATTGAGTTCGCTGGCGAAGGAGCATTTGGGGGAAGAGCACTACGGTTTTACATACCAGGCACCTCAGGGGCGGTTCGATCTGGCCATGCCTAAAGCCGAGTGTGAGCTTATCGATACCGATACCACGGTAGAGCTCCTGGCCGACTACATAGCCCGCAGCCTCAAGGATGAGTTACCAGGCCGATCTCTGCGGGTTGTTGCTTATGAGGGGGTAGGTAAGGGAGCGATTGCCGAGCGTTAATCGGAACTCAGCGGTATGGGGTGAAAAACTAAAAACAAGGGGAGCCACAGGCTCCCCTTCTGCTATGAGAGTAGTCAAATCACAGTTGGAAGCGATTGACCAGCTGTTGTTGTTGCAGTGCCAGTTCATCCAGCCGATGACTGGTGTTAGCCACTTCCTGGATCCCTTCATAATTGGAGTCTGAGATCTCGGAGATGCGGTTGATATTGGCGGCGATTTCGGCGCTAGTCGCCTCTTGCTCCTCGGCGGCGGCGGCAATCTGACTAGACATGTCACTGATGGCCGTCACTATGGCCTGGATCTCTTCCATTGCCCCATTGGCATTGGAGCTTTGCTGTACGCTGGACTCCATCTCTCCACTGCACTCATGCATGACGCGAACGGCACGTTGTACGGCTTGTTGCAGCCCTTCGATCATGTTGCGAATTTCGGCTGTCGAGTCAGCAGTACGGCGAGCCAGGGTGCGAACTTCATCGGCGACAACTGCAAAGCCTCGGCCATGATCGCCTGCACGAGCGGCTTCAATTGCCGCATTGAGTGCCAGCAGGTTGGTCTGTTCGGCTATGCTGCGGATCACATCGAGGATGTTACCAATGTTGCCACTCATATTATTGACTTCACCTATCACCTTGCCTGTCTCGCTGAGCTTATTGGCCAGTTGGTGGGTGGTGGAGATATTGGTTGCCATTATGCTGCGTCCGGCTTCAGAGGCCTTTTCAACGGCCAATACCTGATCCAGCGTTTGAGTCGCAGCTTGAGCCACTTCGCGCACCGAGGCCTCCATTTCGGTCATGGCGGCGGCTACGCTAGCGGTTTCTTGACGCTGCAGCTCCAGCTCCTTGCGTGAGCGCTCGGCTGTAGTGCGATTATCGTGTGCTGCATGGTTGAGCTGGCTGGCAGCCAGTGCGAGTTTTTTCAGCACATCGCCCATCTGTTCAACCAGAATATTCACTTGTGAGCCGAGCTGACCAAACTCATTGTTGCTTTGGTAATGCACTCGGCTCGTCATGTCCCCCTGAGTCACGGCATTAAGCACACTCATCAGTTGGCGCAGTGGTGTGCGAATACTCTTGGCAAGCTGCAGGGCTATGCTGATGGCAAAGATAATGGCCATGACCACGCTGCCCAGCAGTTGCATCCGCCCGGTTGCCAGCGTTTTATTCGCATTTTCAATGTTCTGCTCCATCAGGGTCTGCGCGGCCTGCTGTACTTTCGCTAACTGTTCCTGAACTTCACTGACCTGCTGGTTAGCATTCCTGGCTTTATTCTCCAACTCTCCTTGCTGGGTGACCAACTGCAGGTAACGGGAGAGCAACCCTTTCTCGCCCGTGGTGTTGAGTAAGAAACTTTTGATGTAGAGACCGGCGTTGTTTTCCAGATTCGGCTCTTCCATCTTGAGGTCGGCTATCGCCTTGTTCAAATCAGCTACCTGATTGCGGTTGCGGGTCAGTGCGGCGCTGATTGCGCTGGGTTTGCTTTGGTTAAGGGCGTCCAGTGTGCTGACTTCGATGGGGGATTGCTTGATCAGTAAGGCACGAAAAAGTCCCTCGACATAGCTGTCATCCGTTTTAGCCTGCATGTCATCCAACGCACTCTTGTAAAGTGGCAGGAAGGTCTGAAATTCACTCTTGGCCTTGTTTGTTTGGGCTAGCAAGGCAAGGACTTGAGCCTTCTTGGTGGCCAGGCCATCGGTATCTTCTAGATAGCTATTTGAGGATTTTTCCAGAGGAGCAACGTAGGCCGTAAGCAGGGTTTGCTGCTTGGCCTGCTTCTTAAATTCATCAATCGCTTGCTTGAACAGGGTGCGGGACGTTTCCAGCTCCAGGCTCAGGGCATTCAGTGCCTCTGGATCTTTTTCAGAGAGTACATCGGTAAGGCGTTTGTTGGTCGAAAGCAGGCTCACTTCGAGCTTATTAGCCAAGAGAACTATGGGGGACGCTTGTTCGGTCACAGAGGTCAGGGCGTTGTTCAGTTCGTTTTGGTTGGCATAGTTAAAATAGGAGCCGCCAATCAATACTCCTATGAGAACGGCAAAGCCAAGATAGACCCGGTGAAGGATGGAGAGATCGGATAAATTGATTTTCATTGTTAGTCCCGCCATGTTGACTGCAGCTCCAAGGAAAGCATAACGTCTGTTATCTGATGTATCATCGGTAAGATTGCTTCAATAATTAAGTAATTATTAATCTTGGCCTGATAAAGCCTGCGCTGAATCACAGTTGCAGCCAACTATAGCTATTTGGCGACAAAAATCAGCCAGTGCGTAATAAATATAGACAATTAAAGGACTTGCACATGTCAGAAGAGACCATTTTCAGCAAAATCATACGTCAGGAGATCCCTGCCAAGCTGCTGTACCAGGATGAGTTGGTAACTGCATTTCGGGATATTTCGCCCAAGGCGCCTACCCATATATTAATCGTGCCCAATCGTTTGATTCCGACAGTTAACGATGTGGCTGATGCCGATGAACTGGCGATGGGGCGGCTTTTCACCGTAGCTCGCAAGCTGGCTCAGGAGGAGGGGATAGCTGAGGATGGCTATCGTTTGGTGATTAACTGTAACCGACATGGTGGTCAGGAGGTCTATCATCTGCATATGCATCTGCTGGGAGGCCGTCCATTAGGCGGCTTGCTCGCCGAGTAATGAAGGTGTCAGCTTTTGCGCACTGGCGTTTTGCTGTGGTGATGGTGTTGAGTGGCTCGCTTTCAGGTTGCGTCGGCATGGCGATGAGCGACCTGTTTGTGACTTACAGCGAGCGCATGCAGCCGGTCCGCACTCAACTGCAATTGGGCCACTGGCAAGAGGCTCTGGCCAAGATACCTGACTCCACTCCGACCGATAATAACTATCTGCTGGATCGGCTGGAGCAGGGGCGAATTGCCTTCTTGGGTCAAAAGTGGGTAGCCAGTCAGCAGGCCCTGGATCTGGCAGCCAAACAGCAGGCTTGGCTGGATGAGCAGGCTGAGTATCGCCTGAGTCGAGGGTTGCAGCAGGCGGGGTCTTTGCTGACCAATGATCAGGCCATAGGCTATCAGCCTCCCGATTATGAACAGGCGCTACTGCATCACTACCAGGCATTGAACTACCTATTCCAGGATAAGAGTGAGGATGCCCTGGTCGAGATCCGCAAGGCCAATCAGGTGCAGGAGCAAGCACTGGCAAGACGGGATAAGGAGTTGCAGCAGGCAAGGGAGGAGGCGCAGGCCCAGGGCCTGGGAGAGGCGCTGTCGCTGGCCGAGCGAGGCCTGCCTGAGATGACGGGACCGGAGGGTGCCTTCAAAGGCAAGGTTCAAAGTGGTTACACCTTTTATCTGTCGGCACTGCTTTACGAGGCGACCGGCAATTTAAACGATGCCTACGTGGATTACCGGCGTGCCTTTGAGCTCACGCCGGATAGTCAGGTGCTGCAAAAAGATCTGCTGAGGATCACGGCGCGTATGGGCTTAGTGGATCAACATGCGGCCTATGCCAAGCAATTTGCCATGCCTGCGGTTGATCTGTCCAAGGGGGGAAAGGCCCAGACCGGACAGATAGTGATCTTTCAGGAGCAGGGTTTACTGACCCCCATCTCAGAGTTCTTTTTACCGTTACCCATAGCTACCTCGGGCGGGGATTTTCGAACCTTTACAATCGCATTACCCTACTATCCAGGCCAATCGGCTAACTTTTTGCCACTTGGTGTCGTGTTGGATGGTGAACGGCAACAGACTCAACCCTTGATGTCGCTACACACCTTGGCTGCGCACTCGCTTCAGGAGCGGTTGCCTGCATTGTTGACTCGGCAATTGTTGCGCTTGGCTGCTAAAGAGCGAATGCGACGCGAGGCCGCCAAAGGAGGCGGCGATCTGGGGAATATACTGGTGGGGATCTACAATACCCTCTCCGAGCATGCCGATACTCGGGCATGGTCCTCGTTGCCGGAGAGCGTTGGCATATGGCGGACTGAGGTTGCGGCAGGGTCACATGCCTTGGCTCTTGGAGCGGGGAATCCTGTGCAACTGAATATCCCTGTTACGGCAGGCAAGATTACCCTGGTGTGGGTGGTGCAGTTGGGGGCGAATACGACGGCTGTGGTAAAAACGCTGCAGTGAGTAACAATTTGTCGGCAAAATAGTTCTAAGGTGGGAACCTATGATGAGGATCTGCTGTCTTTTCTTTGTGTTAGCCATGATGAGTGGCTGTGCGCCAACCAGCGGTATCGCGTTACAAGGTGGGGAGAGCGGGGGCTCTAGCCTGCAGGTGGACAACAACGGCATGGCCCATCGCTTGACCCTTAGTTTGCAACAGCAGGTGCGAAGAGAGGAGCGCCTGCAGCTGGCCGTGAGATTGAAGAGTAACATTGCCTATGACCAGACCCTGCAGTATAGGGTGGATTGGTTTGATATGGCTGGTATGCCTGTTGAGCCAGATAGTGGCCACTGGCAACCTCTGGTATTACATGGGGGGGAGCAGAAAGTGATCCAGGCAGTGGCTCTGTTGCCCTCCGCGACCTCCTTTCGTTTTTCCGTTCGTGATGTAGTAAAGGATTAGTGACCCATGAAGATGATGCGTGATTCCCTGTTAGTGGTGGCGATAAGTGCCGCACTCATTTCTGGTTGTTCAACTGAAGTGAGCTATGGGGATGCTAAAGAGACGGAAACCGTCACGGTTGATTATGGTTCAACCGACCTTCAGACGCTCTCGAGCAAGATGGTGCAATCGCTTATCGAGAGCCCTGCCACCAGTGAGATGGGAGCTAAGGGGCGACCTGTCCTGTTTGTGGATTCGATCCGCAATAAAAGCTCAGAGCACATAGATACCGAGGCCTTGACGGATACCATGCGCACCCAGCTGCTGCGTTCTGGCAAGTATCGCTTCGTGGATATGACCAAGGTGCAGGCCGTCAAGGAGCAGCTTGAGTACCAGCAACAGAGCGGCATGGTCGATCCGGCGGCCATGGTCAGGTTGGGTAAGCAGACTGGGGCCCAGTACATGCTCTATGGCAATTTGGCCAGCATAGTGAAAGACAATGGCAAGGTTAAGGATGTCTTTTACCAGCTAACCATGAACCTGATGGATCTGCAAAGTGGTGAGCTGGTGTGGGCGGATCAGCAGGAAATCCGTAAACAAAGAACGAAAAAGACGCTCGGATGGTAAAGGGGCTTCCGGCACCATACCAGGCTGGTGTACTCATACCACTGAGTGAGGGGCTGACTAACCAGGCCTATTGTCTGACGTTACCGGATGATATCTGTTTTCTGAGAGTAGGCTCGCCATACAGCCTACGATTGGGGATTGATCGTCATAAGGAGTTACAGTTGCTGCGTCTGGCTGTTGAGCGGGGTTTTTCACCAGCCATACGCTTTGCCGATGCCGAGCAGGGAGTGCTACTGTGCGATTGGGTTGCTGGCGGGCCTCATTCACTGACTCAGTGGCAATCTCCTTCCGGCCTGGCCAGGCTGGGGAATTTAGTCGCCGCAATTCACGGCATGAAGGTACCCCCGTTTAACTTGGATCTGGTTGCACATCTTCGTTTCTATTTGGCGAGGATTTGTCACCGAGACCCTCGTTTGACGCGCCTCTTTTCTAAGGCAGAACAGCAGTTAAGGGCATTGCCTCCCGTGCGTCAGGTTTTTTGTCATAACGATCTTCACCCAGGCAATCTGCTCGGTGAGCGCCCCTGGGTTGTGGATTGGGAATATGCCGCGGTAGGCGATCCTGGTTTTGAGCTGGCGGGTATAGTGCGTAACTTTTCCTTGGACAAAGCACACACGACAACCTTGCTGCAACATTATCAGGCTGCAGGTGGGGAGTGTTCCGAGGCGAGAGTCGAGGCCATGTTGCCAATTGTCGATTTGACTGTGGCGCTGTGGGCCAATGTCCATTGGGAAGCCAGTAATCAGCCAGAATATCGAACCTTGTTTTTGGAACAATTGAATCGGTTGAGTCGTTATGATGGGGGACAATCATGAAATGTTGGCGCTGGTCGTGGTTGTGCTTGTTGATCCCGCTGCTTTTGAGTGGATGTGCGGTACGCCTGCTTTATAACTGGCTGGATTGGGCCATTGCCTGGAAAATGGATGACTACTTTTCCTTGAGTCGCCAGCAATCTCGGTTGTTAGATCAGGAGGTCCAGACTTTATTGCAGTGGCACCGTCAGGCCGCTTTGCCGCGCTATGTTTTGGCATTACGCGCCTTGAGCTTTGATCTGCGTCGCCCCATGAGTGAGGCCGAGGTCGAGCACCACATGCAGGTGTTCGAGGGGTTGTTGCGGGATCTGGCCGAAGGGTTGCGTCAGCCAGCGAATCACTTCGCCGCCTCCTTGAGTGACGAGCAAGTGGCGAGCTTCATGGCCGAACGACGTGAAAAACAGCAGAAATTGCGAGAAGAGTGGCGCCGGGATGGTGCGGCTGAGGTGCACCAGGATTTTGTGCGCAAGCTTGAGAAGAACATGCGTGAGTGGTTGGGGGAGGTGGACCCGGGGCAACAGCCACTGATCCAGACGTGGGCTGATTGGCAGCAGCGTTACTATCCCAACTGGCTCGATTATCAGGATGTGTGGCTCGCATCCTTGGACAGGACACTTAACGCTCGTGGTACCCCGGCCTTTGAGCCTGAAATGGTGCAGGTATTGGTCAAGGGGCGTGATTTGGGCAATGGCCGCTTTGCCCCTTATGTGGACGAATCACGCCGCCTCTCGATTCAGTGGTTCAGCAAACTGTCGGCCTCCTTGACCCAGTCGCAACGCAGCTATCTACGCGGCAAGCTCAGCGAGTTGGCATCCGAGCTTGAAGGGCTGACCAAGTCCTGAAGGCTGCAGATCCGCGGCAAGAGTCGCGAACTGCTGGATTAATCACTGCTGGAGTTTGCTCATGACTGTTTCCCATGCTAGTTATGAGGGGATGGCGCAGATAGTGGTGCATTGATGTGATCAACATAGATGTCACAGTGAACTGTTAGGGTGCCGGGATAATAGCGAGTGAGGGAACAGAATGATCATCTACTTACACGGTTTTGATGCCACCAGTCCGGGTAACCATGAAAAGGTGTTGCAGCTGCAGTTTATCGACGACGATGTACGCTTTGTTCACTACAGCACTGTGCATCCGCGACATGATATGAGCCACCTGCTCAAAGAGGTGCACAAGCAGTTAGCTATGAGCTCGGATCCCAAGCCGCTCATCTGCGGCGTCGGGCTGGGTGGGTACTGGAGTGAGCGGATTGGTTTTCTGTGCGGCATCAAGCAGGTCATGTTCAATCCCAATCTGCATCCCGAGATCAACATGGTGGGTAAGATAGAGCGCCCGGAAGAGTACTCGGATATCGCCACCAAATGTGTAACTGAATTTCGTAAAAAAAATGCAGGAAATTGTTTTTGTATCCTTTCTGTTAACGATGAAGTGGTGGATAATGGGCAAACAGCCCATGAGCTGAAAGATTATTACAACATCGTTTGGGATGAGCGCGAGACGCACAAGTTCAAGAATATCTCGGCCCATTTGCAGACGATCAAGGCTTTCAAGCTTGCTTGACCTGATTTTGCATTCTGCTTGAGTGTTCAGGGAGCTGTGATGAAGCTCCCTTCGTTTTTATGATGGAAGGTATTGATGACCAAGATTGTTGTTGTCGGCGGTGGTGCCGGTGGCCTGGAGTTGGCCACCAAATTGGGTCGCAAGCTGGGTCGATCTGGCAAGGCCCAGATCACGTTGGTAGATCGTAACCGAACTCACCTGTGGAAGCCTCTGCTGCACGAAGTGGCAGCCGGCTCGCTGGATGCGGGTATCGATGCGTTGAGCTATCAGTCTCATGCCCGTAATCATGGTTTTGAATTTCAGCTGGGGACGCTGACGGGTATCAAGCGCGAAGAGAAACGCATCGTACTGGCTCCCATCTATGGTGAGAAGGGCGAGGTGGTACTGGGTGAGCGAGAGGTCGCCTATGACTATCTGGTGATGGCGATTGGCTCTGTCTCCAATGACTTCAACACGCCAGGTGTGCGTGACAACTGTATCTTCCTCGATAGCCCAGATCAGGCTTTCCGTTTCCATGGCCTGCTGATGAACCGTTTCTTGCAATTTGCGTCCGACTGCAAGCCTGGTGACGCCGATTGCCAGCTCTCTGACAAGGTGAAGATCGCCATTGTTGGTGCCGGGGCAACCGGGGTTGAACTCTCTGCCGAGCTGTATAATGCGGTGGAGGAGTTGGCGGCTTATGGTTACAAGAACCTTTCTCGCGAGAGCCTGAAGGTGACGGTGGTCGAGGCCGGTCCGCGTATTTTGCCGGCACTGCCTGAGCGCATCTCCTCTGCGGCTCATCACGAATTGAGCCAGTTGGGTGTGGATGTCCGCACTGCGACCTTTGTCAGCGAGGCCACGCCTGAAGGGCTGAAGACCAAGGATGGCGAGTTGATCGAAGCCGATTTGATGGTCTGGGCAGCCGGTATCAAGGCTCCTGACTTTATGAAAGAGATCGGCGGCCTGGAAACCAACCGCATCAATCAGCTGGTGGTGAAGCCTACGCTGCAGACTACTCACGATGAGCATATCTTCGTGATCGGTGATTGCGCAGCCTGCACACTGCCCGATGGCAAGCAGGTTCCACCCCGTGCCCAATCTGCCCATCAGATGGCGGATTGCGCCCTGGCCAACATCATGGCCATGATGAAGGGTAAGGAGCTGAAGCCCTACAGCTATATGGATTATGGCTCCCTGGTTTCCATGAGCCGTTTTAGCACGGTTGGCAGCCTGATGGGCAACCTGATGCGAGGCTCCATGATGATCGAAGGGCGTATCGCCCGCTTTGTCTATGTCTCCTTGTACCGCATGCACCAGGTCGCTTTGCACGGTTATATCAAGACGGGTCTCATGATGCTGGTGGGTCAGATCAACCGTATCCTGCGTCCTCGCCTCAAGCTGCACTGAGTTATGATTGCTGCGAAAAAAACCGCCGGTTCTCGGCGGTTTTTTTTTGCGCTTCACTCAGGGCTGACATCAGTCGGGTAGGGAGTGATGAATGCCCGTTTGAGCCCTGACGCCAGCAGGAGATAGCTCACACACCAGATCCCCAACCCCAGGCTGCATGCTTGGGGCCAACTAAATTGCCAGGCATGCTGCGCCAGTATGTTCAGTTGCAACCACAGTTCGCCCAGAGCCGAAAGCAGGCACAAAGGACGGCCAAAGCGCCAAATCCTATGGTAGAGAGGGTGTTCTGCGCGTTGGCGATAGGCGCTGGCCAGCCAGCAGAGTGCTGCGGGAGCGCCCAGAGCCAATCCCCAGTAGAGTTGATGGGGATCGGGATAGAAGAGTGCCAGCAGCGTAGCACTCTGCTGCTGGCTGGCCAACGCGAGCAGCAGCAGGATATAACTGCGCATCAAAGCCAACAGGCAGAGATGTAATGCCCAGGGGAGATGGTGCTCTCCATTGAGATCCAGGTGGGTAAATGAGCCGTGCATAGAAAAGGAGGAGTGGTCAGGGTTGGCTGACCATAACAGATTTTGCTGGGAAGGAGATAGCGGGCCGTCAGTTGTGGCCGACAGCCCGACTAAAATCAGCCTTTTAGGGGGCGGGCCTGAACCAGCACACTCAGGACCGGGCCATCGAAGTAGACCAGTTGTCCCTCCATGATCCGGTTGCTACCCAAAAATGGTATCTCTTTGAGCACAGGCGTGGCCGAGGGCGGCATAGCGGAGGGCTCGGCGTTCAGGCTGCCGCCTGCATACTGGCTCTCTGTGCTTGTGATTTTGCTCACCCCATTTTTGTTGCTAACCAGGCGGCGCAACAGTAGGTCGGTTTCCATGAAGAGATAGGGGGCGCGGTAGAGGCGAACCAGGCCATCCAGCTCCGGCAAACTCTCGCCATCGTTCTGAATGCTGCCGGCCGTGACACGCAGCCAAGGCGCGGTGGCCGAGGTGCCAACAGGCTGGCGCCAGGCTTGGTGCAGCAACACCTGGTAGCCCGGGTCTGCCTTGAGGCGTGCCACCGTATTGCTTAACTGCAGGTTATCCAGTGGCAGACCACCCAGCATATCCAGGCTAAAACCGCTGTCGAGAGCCGGTCTGTGAGTCGACAGACTCGCATCTTCTCCACCACGACTAGCCGGGTCAAAGGTGTGGGCGAAGATGATCATCTCCACCTCATACACAGGGTCTGCTGCCTGGGCGGGCAGAGTCCAGATCAGGGCCAAGAGCAGGCCGATAATAGGTTTCACATAGGCTCCTTAAAGTTGATGGGCACTCAATTCCGCAAGCAAGCTTCCAACCCACTGCAGGCGGGCATCGCTATCGCAACTTGGGATCTGAAAGCGCAGGCGGGTGGGACCGTCCATGCGATAGATACGAGGTTGACTCTGCAGCAGCCCAACCAGATAGGTTGGATTGATTCGGGTCTGCTCGGCGAAGTCAATATAGCCAGCTCGTTCATTGACCTCAATGCGCTTGATCCCCAAGGGGGTGGCTTGTTGTCGTAAACCGGCGACATGCAGCAGATTTTGTGCCGGCTTGGGCAGAAGACCAAAGCGATCGACCAGCTCGATGCGCAGATCCTCCAGCTCATCGGCATTGGCGGTACTGGCAATCCGTTTGTAGATGGAGAGGCGCATGTTGACATCGGGTATGTAGTCATCTGGCAAGAGCGTAGGTAGACGCAACTCGATATCGGTGTGATCGGCCAGTAGTTGATCCAGTGAGGGTTCGCGACCTTCACGTAATGCCTTGACTGCCTGCTCCAGCATCTCCATGTAGAGGGTGAAGCCGACCGATTCTATCTGACCACTCTGCTCATCGCCTAGCAATTCGCCTGCACCACGGATCTCCAGATCGTGGGTCGCCAGCACAAAGCCGGCCCCCAGATCCTCCAGAGATTCGATGGCCTCCAGTCGCTTGATCGCATCCTTGGTCATCTGCTTGGGGTGGGGGGTGAGCAGATAGGCATAGGCCTGATGGTGCGAGCGTCCAACGCGGCCGCGCAGCTGGTGCAGTTGCGCCAGCCCCAGGTTGTCGGCTCTATCCATTATGATGGTGTTGGCGCTTGGGACGTCGATACCCGTCTCGATTATGGTGGTGCAGATGAGCAGGTTATAGCGTTGGTGATAGAAGTCGCTCATCACCTTCTCCAGCTCCCGCTCACGCATCTGGCCATGTGCGATGCAAGGACGCGCTTCGGGCACCAGCTGGCCGAGCTCTTCGGCACACTTCTCTATGGTTTCGACGTTGTTGTGCAGGTAGTAAACCTGGCCACCCCGCTTGAGCTCCCGCAGTATGGCCTCGCGGATCACCGCCTTGTCATACTCGCGCACAAAGGTCTTGATGGCCAGGCGTTTGGCCGGTGGTGTGGCTATGATGGAGAGATCGCGCATACCCGACATGGCCATGTTGAGTGTGCGGGGAATGGGGGTCGCGGTCAGGGTGAGGATATCCACATCGGCTCGCAGCGCCTTGATCTTCTCCTTCTGGCGCACCCCGAATCTGTGCTCCTCATCGACGATGAGCAGCCCCAGATCCTGAAACTGGATCTCATCGCCCAGCAGCTTGTGGGTGCCGATTATGATGTCAATTTTGCCCTCGGCCAGCTGCTCCAGGGCCGTTTTTTGCTCCTTGGCGCTCTTGAAGCGGCTCATCACCTCTATGTTGACAGGCCAGTTGGCAAAGCGGTCGCGGAAGTTCTCATAGTGCTGCTGTGCCAGCAGGGTGGTGGGAACCAATACCGCCACCTGTTTGCCGCCGTGTACGGCGACAAAGGCGGCGCGCATGGCCACCTCCGTCTTGCCAAAACCCACATCCCCACACACCAGGCGATCCATGGCTTTGGCCTGGCACATGTCACCCAGCACCGAATTGATGGCGTTGAGCTGATCGGGGGTCTCTTCGAAGGGGAAGCCTGCGGCAAAGTTGGCGTAGGCTTGCTTGTCATGGCGGAAGGCCAGCCCAGGGCGCGCTGCGCGCTTGGCATAGACGTTGAGCAGCTCGGCGGCGACATCTCGCACCTTCTCGGCGGCCTTGCGACGGGCTTTGCTCCAGCTTTCGCTTCCTAACTTGTGCAGGGGCGGGTTTTCGCTGCCGCTGTAGCGGCTGATGAGATGCAAGGAGGTAACTGGCACATAGAGCTTGTCGTTGCCTGCGTACTCCAGGGTCAGGTATTCGGTGGTGATGCCGCCGGCATCTATGGTTTGCAGCCCCAGATAGCGACCAACGCCGTGCTCCAGATGGACCACGGGTTGACCTACGGTCAGCTCGGCCAGGTTGCGGATGATGGCATCGTTGCTGCCGGAGCCTTTTTGTCTATCCCGGCGACGGCGTTGAATGACCCTTTGCCCCAGCAGTTCACCTTCGCAGATGAGGGCCAACTGCTGATCCGGCAGTACGAATCCCTTTTCCAGAGGCGCGACCAGGATACCGAACCGCGGTTTAGCCGCCATAAAGGCGTAAAGAGAGGCAAACTCTTCGGGGTGCAGGTTAACCTGGGCCAATAACTCTCGCAGGGATTCCCGGCGTCCTTCGGATTCGACACAAAAGAGTATGCGGCCGCTGAAGTGCTGATTGAACTGCTCCAGCAGCGCCAGGGGGGCCGTTTGGCTGGAGTCTATGGTCAGCTCAGGAAGGCGTTGGACATTCAGGTTGTGGCGCCCCGCCTTGGCCTCGGCAGGCAGATTCAGCAGGGTGAACTGAGCGTAAGCTTTGAGCCCGGCAAACAGGGTCTCAATGGGTTGATAGAGCTCCGCCGGTGGCAGGAGCGGACGTTGAATATCGTAGCGCCGATCTTCATAGCGCCGCTCCACATCCTGCCAGAAGAGTTGACCCGCCTCATGGATATTGCCATGAGTCAGCAGCAGGCTCTGGGGGGGGAGGTAATCCAGCAGCGAGCTGCTCTGCTCGAAAAACAGGGGCAGATAATATTCGATGCCGGCAGGCCAGAGCCCCTTGCTCACCTGCTGGTAGATGCACTCGGGAGCGCGGCTGATCTCGAAACGCTCACGATAACGCTGGCGGAACAGCTCTATGGCCTCTTTGTCGGTCGGAAACTCATGGGCTGGTAGCAGGCGCACCTCGGGGACAGGTTCGCTGGAGCGTTGACTCTCAGGATCGAAGACCCGAATGGTCTCGATCTCATCATCGAAGAAGTCGATGCGATAGGGGACTCGTGAGCCCATGGGGAAGAGATCCAGCAGCGAGCCGCGAGCGGCATACTCGCCATGTTCCAACACCTGCTCCACCAGGTTATAGCCTGCCAGGTCCAGACGCTGGCGCAAGCCATGCAGATCCAGTTTGTCTCCGGGTTTAACCAGCAGGCTGAAGCGGTCGATGAAACTCTGGGGGGGCGTGCGCAACATCAAGGTGGCGATGGGCAGGATCAGCAACCCCTGTTTCATCCGCGGCAGATGGTAGAGGGTCTCCAGACGCTGGGAGATGATGTCCTGGTGGGGCGAGAAGCTGTCGTAGGGCAGGGTCTCCCAGTCGGGGAAGAGCAGTACCTTGTGACCTGTTTCATGCAGCAGGAATTGAACCTCCTGCTCCAGGCGCAGGGCACTTTGGGAGTCGGCCACCAAGAGGACAACCGGATGAGTATGCGCCGTCACCAGTTCGGCTACGGCCAGGGAGAGGGCACTGCCCTCTAGCTGACCTAGCGTTTGACTACTGCTGGCTTTGATGAGTGGCGCAAGGGAAAAAAATGGGGTCATAGACGATTACTTTGGTTGGTTGGCTCTTTGCTCAGCCCTGAGTTTGAGCTGACGTGACTGGATGTGCAGTGTGGCGCGCACCAGGGCTTCTCTGTCGGCTTCCCGAATAACGACATAGTTGGCATGGATATGAAAGCCGCTTGGATGAGGCGCTACCTGGCTGATCTCACCATAGCAGTAGATGGCGGCCGCCTCCTCTTGCAAGAAGAGCTTGAGGCGCACTCGTTGCCCAAGTGGCAGGGGGTGAGGGGAGATAAAGCTCACCTGGCTGGCACCTATGGTCTGGCTGGTATGGCGATAAGTGGGGTCATCCAGCTGCGAGAGCAGATAACTCAAGAGCATGTTGATTTTGAACGATTGCTGGTTGATCACCTCTACCAGGCCACCGAGATCCTCATCCTGCTGGCGCAGATGCCTGGCTGCACTCAGATCCACATGAGCGATGGCCGCCGCCATGCGAAAGGGCTCCGGCATCTCCTGCTCGAGTTGTTCCAGGCTGGGCAGGGGATACTCGGACGCCAAAGGCATCACATTGATGGGGAAACTATGGGTGACACTGAAAAACTGTTCACTCACAACGAGAGTTGTCCTTGTTGCCGTCACATCTTTACATTTATTATCCGCTATCCCTCTTTAATAGCAACGCTCGGGTTTGGCGTGAAATCCACTATCTTTCAACCTGTGAGCCTGGCCATTGGCCTGCGCTACGCGGGGGCGCGCGGTGATAACCGCTTTGCCTCGTTTATCTCGCTCTTTTCAACCTTCGGCATTGCCATCGGTGTCATGGCGCTCATCCTGGTCAGCTCGGTCATGAATGGCTTCGAAGGACAGTTGAAGAACCGCATTTTGGGGGTGATCCCTCATGCCCTGGTAACAGGTAGCGACGAACGGCTTGCCGACTGGTCGCCTCTGGTGCCGCAATTGGCCACCCTGCCTCATGTGACGGCGGTGGCGCCCATAGTTCAGAACGAGGCAATGGTCCAGGGGCGGGGACAGATAGCTGCCGTCATGCTGCAAGGGGTCGATCCGGACTCCTTTCCGGCTCAGGATCTGCTGCGCAACAGCATGGGGGTCGATCGTCTGGCCGCGCTGCAGCCAGGTCAGTTCAAGGTGATACTGGGGGCCGCCCTGGCGCGTAAGCTGGATGTGTTGCCGGGTGATCAGGTCCGCATCCTGGCCAGCGAGGGGAGCCGTTATACCCCGCTGGGTCGTACACCCAGCCAGCGTCTCTTTACCGTGGCGGGCACCTTCGAGGTGGGCGCCGATGTGGATGAGCAACTGCTGTTCGTCAATCTGGAGGATGCGCGGCGTCTGATGCGTTATCCGGCGGGAACCATAAGTGGCCTGCGCCTCTGGCTTGATGATGCCTTTGCCATCGATTCGCTCTCCTTGGATGCTCTGGCCAGTCAGGTCGATGGCTTGCATCTGGTGGATTGGCGTCGGGATCGTGGCGAGCTGTTCCGGGCCGTGGCCATGGAGAAGCACATCATGGGCCTGATGCTGGTGCTCATCATCATGGTGGCCGCCTTTAACATTCTTTCGGCTCTGGTGATGGTGGTGCTGGATAAGCAGGGCGAGGTGGCCATTTTGCGGACCATGGGCATGCATGGTGGTGCGATTTTACGCATCTTCATGGTGCAGGGGGCCTGGAGTGGGCTGCTGGGTGCACTCATTGGCTCTTTGCTGGGGTTAGCCCTGGCCTATTTCATCAACCCTCTGCTGCAATTGCTGGGGCTTAATCTCTACATGGCGGCTGGAGGGGCGGGTTTGCCCGTCATTGTTGAGCCCCTACAGATAGTGACCATTACCTTTGGGGCCCTGCTTATCAGCTTTCTGGCCACCCTTTATCCGGCTTATCGCGCCGCTCAGATCCGACCTGCCGAGGCATTACGCTATGAATAAGACTCTCCTGCTCTCCTGTGAGGGGCTGACTAAAACCTATTGTGAAGGCAAGCTGGAGACCCCAGTGTTGCGTGGTGTCGATCTGGCGCTGCATGTCGGCGAGATGCTAGCCGTGGTGGGCAGTTCCGGCTCAGGCAAGAGCACCCTGCTGCACCTGCTCGGGGCTCTGGATACCCCCAGTACGGGGCTTGTTCACTTCTCCGGCCACGATATTCACGCCTGGCCTGCTCGGGTTCAGGCGCAATTTCGGAATCGCGAACTGGGCTTTGTCTATCAGTTTCATCATCTGCTGGGGGAGTTTTCAGCCCTGGAAAACGCCGCCATGCCGCTGCTGATTGCCGGTATGCCCGTCAAGCAGGCGAGCAGCAAGGCTGCCGCCATGTTGGAGCGTGTAGGTCTGGGGCATCGTCTGGATCATAAACCCTCCGAGCTTTCCGGTGGTGAGCGGCAGCGAGTGGCCATAGCCCGGGCCTTGGTCAACGAGCCCAAGCTGGTGCTGGCCGATGAGCCTACGGGCAACCTGGATCATAAGAGTGCGGCCAGCATCTACGGCCTGATGTGTGAACTCAATCTGCAGATGGGGACGGCTTTCATCGTCGTCACCCATGATAGGGAGTTGGCGGCCAAACTTCATCGTCGCATCTCGCTGGTGGATGGCCTGGTGGCGGAGGCAGGTTGATGTATCGTCCTCTGGCACTTTTTCTGGGCTTGCGTTATAGCCGGGCCCGCCGTAGCAGCGGTTTTGTCTCCTTCATCTCGGCCGCGTCCATTATAGGTATAGCCTTGGGGGTGATGGCCCTGATCCTGGGGCTATCGGCCATGAATGGCTTTGAGCGGGAGCTCAGGGCCCGGGTCTTGGCCGTGGTGCCTCATGCCGAAACCGAGATAGTACCGGGGCAGGGGGAGATCCCTGACTGGCAGCAGGCGGCACAGGAGATGGCCAAGACCCCTGGCGTGTTGGCTGTGGCACCGCTCATCCGCCTGAACGGCCTGCTTGAGCGTGGCGACAAGCTCAAGGCTGTGCAGCTAAGAGCCGTATTGCCGGCTGCCGAGTCCGAAATTTCGGAGGCCGATAACTACATGACGGGGGCGGGTCTGGAGGCGCTCAAGCCTGGTGCCAACGGCGTTATCCTTGGCAAGAGCATAGCCGACAAGTTGGGTGTCACCTTGGGCGATAGCATCACCCTCCTGTTGCCCGATGTGGCGGATGCCGCCTCGGCTTCCAGTGCCATGAAGAGCCCCTTACAGCGGCGCTTCAAGGTGGTGGGTTTCATGGAGATAGGTGGTCAGCTCGATGGCATGTTGGGCTTCATTCACCTGGCCGATGCCCAACAGGCGCTGGGGATAGGGGATCAGGTTCAGGGTTTCAGCTTCAAGGTGACTAACCTGATGCAGGCACAGATCCAGGCCTTTGCCGCGGCTGACAAGCTGCCCTATCGCATGTATGTGCGCAGCTGGAAGAACTCCCAGGGCTATCTCTATCAGGACATCCAGCTGGTGCGAACCGTCATGTATGTGGTGATGTTGATGGTGGTGGCCGTTGCCTGCTTCAACATAGTCTCGACCCTGGTCATGGCGGTGAACGAGAAGCGGGGTGACATTGCCATCCTGAAAACCATGGGGGCGGGCCCCTGGCAGATCCGCCTGACCTTCATGGTGCAGGGGGTGATGAATGGGTTGGCCGGGGCCCTTATTGGGGGAGTGCTTGGCGCGGGGCTTTCCAACTACCTCACGCCGGCCATCCGGTTTATCGAGCAAGTGGTGGGTCACCGCTTCTTGAACCCGGAGATCTACTTCATTGATTTTCTGCCCTCAGAGCTTCATCTGCTGGATGTGGCCATTGTCACGGGAACCGCCATCCTGATGAGTCTGCTGGCTACCCTCTACCCAGCCTGGCGTGCCAGTGGCTTGCAACCGGCACGGGAGTTGGGACGCTGATCCTGATTGTGTGAAGGAGATGGGAACAAGTATGAGAAAAGGCGCCTAAGCGCCTTTTCTTTTATTCTTTTGTTTGTGCTTTTATTCTTCGGGGCGGGGAGCGGGGCGCTTTATACGGCGATGGCGCAGGTAGCCCACAATGACAAAGAGCAGGAGTGCGGCGGCGAAGAGCAGTATGCCGGTTTGCCCCCGGCCTATCCAGGTCATCAGCCATTCGCGATTGTAGGCACCCAGGTAGCCAAGGTAGACCCAAACAGGCACGGATATCAGCGCAGCGAAACCATCCATCAGGATAAAACGAATGAAGCTGATCTGGCGGCTCATGCCAGCCGTGACAAAGATGGGGGAGCGCAAGCCAGGCAGGAAACGGGCAACGAAGAGTACCCAGTTACCATATTTGGCAAACTTCTCCTGCACATGGGCAAAACGGTGTGGCGGTAATATGCGGCGTATGGGTCGAAAATTGAGGATCCGCTCGCCGAAGATACGTCCCAGCATGAACATGGTGGCATCACCGAGCAAGACGCCGGCCATACAGACCAAAAACATGGTATGAACATCGGCAAAGCCGAGTCCTGAGATGATACCGCCAGCAACGAGGGTAATGTCTTCAGGAATAGGAACACCAAAACCACAGATCAGCAGAATAAAAAAAACGGCGAAATAACCATAATCAGTAAAAAGTGCAATCAGGATATCCATGTGTTCGCTTGCTCACCTCGAAAAGGCCCAGGGTGTCACTCTTGTTATGGACCGGGATATGACGGTCACGGGTCGGGCGGACCAGATCCTAGCCGACAATATGTGATGCACACTCTAACCGACTAGGCGGGATCGAACTAGCAAAATTGGCGACCACTGTCGCAATCATTATCAGGTTGCTGGCTTCTTACACCTGATTAAGGCGCTGCCGACGTAGTTTGAGCTTGCGTTGGATGGATATGCGCCATAGCCCTTCAATTCCCATGTAGCCCAACAGGCCGCTGATAACGGCCAGCACGGCCGAGCCAAGCAAAAATGGCCAACCCACAGTTGTCATCACAGAGCTTAACCACTGCCAGCTTAAATCCGCTTGAAACTCGACAGGTGGCATACCCAGCAGACGAGCACCACACTGATAGGCCAAGTAGAAGAGGGGGGGCATGGTCAAGGGGTTGGTTAGCCAAACCAGGGCCACGGCAATCGGCAGATTGGCTCCCCAAAGTATGGCTGCGGCAGCCGCCAATAACATCTGCCCCGGAAGTGGAATCCAGGCCATGAAGAGCCCTATGGCAAAGGCCCCGGCAGCGGAGCGGCGATTGAGCTGCCAAAGTCGCTGATTACCGAGCCAGGGGGCGAGCAGGCGCAAGTGCTTGTGTTGTTGCAGTTGGCTTGGATCCGGCATCCAGCGCTGAAGCAGTTTTTTGGGCATCTGTTACTCCAAACATCGGTTAAATAAGCGCAGGCATGGTGTCATGGACCGATTTTTACTCTGTTTTGCCTTGGGCGCTGTGTCGTCCCTGATGTTACCGCTGTTGCCTTCCTACTGGCTCGGCTTGCTATTGTTATTGCTGGCGCTGCTTGCCTTATGGCGGCAGCGTTGGGGTTGGGGCGGGGCCTGTTTGGGATTAGGCTGGTGCCTGTTGTTCTTCCATTGGCAGCTAGCCTGGCTCTGCGAGCTTGGGCGAACAGAGCTCGGCCAACCCGGCGCAGAGCATACCATAATTGGGCAAGTGACAGCAGTGAGTACCAGGCCTGGTATGACTCATCTGGTCGTGCAGCTGACTCATCTGGATAAGCAGCCCTTGATACCCAAGCCTAAGGTCCGACTCAGTTGGTATGGAAAGCAAAAGGTGCCGTTGCTCGGCTCTTCGTTGAGTGGCCGGGTCAGGCTCAAGCCTGTTCATGGCTTGGCTAATCCGGGAGGATTTGTACTGGAGCGCTGGCTGCTGGGGGAGGGGATTTCGGCGACAGGCTCGATAGCCTCACTGCTCTGGTTGCATGCGCCCGCGGCTACATACTGGCGAGAGCGTTGGGTAAGTGAGGCTGCCTCGCGGTTACAGCACCTGGCACAGGGCCCCTTGCTTCTTGCCATGGTCTACGGAGAGCAGGAGGGTGTCGCGGCCGAGCAGTGGCAACTGCTGCGAGATGGCGGCATCATTCATCTGATTGCAGTCTCGGGCATGCATATTGGCATGGCCGCCTGGTTTGGCTTCTGGCTTGGGCGCCTGCTTTTACTGCTGCCAGGTTTGTCGGCTTGGCGTACCGGATTGCCCTTGCTCGTTAGTCTGGCTCTGGCCACCTTCTATACCCTGTTGAGTGGTTTTGCACTACCGGCGCAGCGAGCGCTCATCATGCTATGTGTTTGGTTGTTGTTGCGGGCTCTTAAGTGTCGCTGGTCGGCCTGGCGGGTATGGTGGCTCTGCTGGGGCATACTGGTGGCTTATCAGCCCTGGTCCCTCTTTAGCAGCAGCTTCTGGCTCTCCTTTGGGGCGATAGCGCTGCTCTGGTTTGCCGCTTTGTTATGGCGCAAGCCCTCCTTGCTACAGATACAGTTACTCATGGTCATGGGGTTATTGCCTCTGCAACTGCTCTGGTTCGGGGGCGTGAGCCTGCTGGCTATTCCCACAAATCTGCTGGCCATGCCGCTATTTTGTCTCTTGCTCATTCCCTTGGGTTTGTTCAGTGGTCTGCTGTTACCTGTGGCGCCTACTCTTGCCATGCTGGGTTTTAGGTGCTGTAACCAGTTGCTGGAGTGGACCCTCACCGGCATGCAGTGGCTCTTTACCCGGCTAAATGGCTGGTTATGGCTGGATGAAACGACTCTTTATCTGCTGGGGCTGGGATGGCTGGCATGGTTGGCACTCTGGCTACCTGGGCATCGTCCTTTGCTCTGTACTCTGGGATGGGGGGCTTTGTTGGGGAGTGGGCAGCCCTCTGCGATTTGGGAGGTGCTCATCATAGATGTGGGACAGGGATTGAGTGTCCTGGTGCGACAGCAAGAGAGTGCCTTGCTGTTTGATACGGGCAATGCGATCCCTGGGGGGCGGAGTCTTGCTGACTCCGTGATCTTGCCCCTCTTGCGGCGCGAGGGGATCAAGCGGCTTGAATACCTGATGATCTCTCATAAGGATAGGGATCATGCCGGTAACTGGCAGGCTATTTACCAGGCTCTTCCTGTGCGCCATCTGCTCTCCTCTGCGCCCCTCTCTTTGGTGACTAAGCCTTGCCAACGAGGCCAGTCGTGGCAGTGGCAGGCGCTGCAGTTGCAAGTGCTCTGGCCGCTGGAGCCCCATGCTGGCGAGGAGAACCGGGACTCCTGTGTGCTGAGCGTCAGCGATGGGCGGCGTACCCTGTTGTTGACTGGGGATTTGCCCGCAGCCCAAGAGGCATGGTTGCTGCAGCACGCCTCTGCCGATCTCAAGGCGGATTGGCTCGTCTCCGCTCATCATGGCAGTCGTCACTCCTCTTCTGCGCCATTTATCGCCGCCGTAGGCGCAAAGGAGGTGATCCACAGTAGTGGCTATGGTAACCGTTGGGGATTTCCCCACCCTGAGGTGGTGGCGCGTTTTTCGACAGCTCGGCAATGGAACACGGCGGAGTTGGGGATGATTAGGATAGTCAACTGGTCTGAAGGCAGTGAAATTAGTGCTTATCGCATGAGCGAGCCCTGGTACCGCGATCTGGATGCTTGGTTGGGGCAGGCTGAGCCGCTAGAATAAGCCGCTTGTCCTGATGAGATTGGATTCTTATGCAACAGATTGACTCGGCTGCACCGCACCCCTCCAGCATGGCCACCCTCAAACGGCTTCTCTCCTATATCAGGGATCGGAAAGCGGGATTGGCCTTGGCCATGGTTGGCATGGCGGGTTATGGTGTGGTGGATACCTCACTGGTCTACTCCATTCGTCCGCTGATCGACGATGGCTTGAGTGGCAAAAATCCGAGCGTCTTGTTCTGGATGGCTTTTGTCGTGACAGGCCTGGTCCTGCTACGCGGGGTCAGTGCCTTCCTCTCCGACTATTTTATGAGCTGGGTTGGCAGTCATGTGGTGATGAAGTTACAGCGCGATGTCTTCACCCATATGATGGGAATGCCGATGGCTTTCTTCGACCGGAACAATACGGGCTCGCTGCTTTCCAAGGTTACGTATGACGCCAGTCAGGTCTCCTCTGCCGCCAGCTCGACTCTGGTTGCCCTGATCCGCGAAGGGATCACTGTGGTGGGGTTGCTGGGGATGATGTTTTACCACTCCTGGCAACTGTCGCTGATCTTCTTTGTGGTTGGCCCCATTGTGGGTCTGCTGCTCTCCATCATCAGCCGTCGTTTCCGTCGCATCAGCCGGCAGATACAGCATGCCATGGGTAATATCACGACCTCGACCGAGCAGATGTTGCGCGGACATAAAGAGGTGCTGATGTTTGGTGGCCAGGAGGTGGAGCGAGAACGCTTTGACCAGGTCAGCAACCATGTCCGGCATCAAAATATGAAGATGGTGGTGGTGGATGCGCTCGGCTCGTCAATGGTACAGATCATCGCCTCCAGCGCCCTGACTATCCTGCTGATTGTGGCCTCCATGCCGGGGGTGTTGAGTAGCCTGACACCTGGTGCGTTTTCCCTGATCCTCACCTCCATGATGATGTTGCTCAAGCCGCTCAAGAGTCTGACCCAGATCAACAACCAGTTCCAAAAGGGGATTGCCGCCAGTCAGAGTCTGTTCGAGCTGATGGATCAGCCCCTGGAGCAGGATAACGGGGCCGCTGTGCTTGAGCGGGCCAAGGGGCAGATCGAGCTGCGCAATGTGACCTTCACCTATCCGACCAAAGAGCAGCCAGCCTTGCGCAACATCAATCTGCTGATTGAACCTGGCAAGACGGTGGCCCTGGTCGGTCGTTCGGGTTCAGGTAAGAGCACCATCGCCAGTTTGCTGACTCGTTTTTACGATGTGGATGAGGGGGCCATACTCTTGGATGGGCATGATATCCGTGATTATCGGTTACGGGATCTGCGCCGGCAGTTCGCCCTGGTCTCTCAGCACGTTCACCTCTTTAATGACACGGTGGCAAACAACATAGCCTATGCGGCAGAGCATGAGTTTAGTCAGGCACAGATTGAGGAAGCGGCACGGATTGCCAATGCCGATGGTTTTATTCGGCAGATGCCCCAAGGGTATCAGACCATCATAGGTGAGAATGGCGCTACCCTTTCGGGGGGACAGCGACAGCGTCTGGCCATAGCCCGGGCCCTGCTGCGTGACACGCCTATCCTGTTGCTTGATGAGGCCACCTCGGCGCTGGATAGTGAATCTGAACGCCACATTCAGGGGGCACTGGATGCCCTGTGCAAGAATCGCACAACCCTGGTCATAGCCCATCGCCTCTCCACCATTGAGCAGGCAGACGAGATATTGGTGGTGGATGAGGGGCGCATCATAGAGCGAGGCGATCATGCTTCCTTGATGGCCAAAAATGGTGCCTATGCCCAACTGCGTAACACCCAATTGGGAGTCGAGGCGTGAGGCTCGAGGCGCTCTGGTATCGCCCCTGTCGCGCACTCTGGTTGTTAAGCCCGTTGAGTCTGCTATTTGGCCTTGTCAGCCTGTTGCGACGCCAGTTTTATCGTTTAGGCTGGGCGCAGGCCTATCGTCCTCCCGTGCCTGTGGTCATAGTCGGTAACCTCTCGGTAGGGGGGAATGGTAAGACTCCGGTCGTCATCTGGCTGGTTGAGCAGTTGCAAGCGGCCGGTTGGCGGCCAGGTGTGGTCAGCCGAGGGTATGGCGGCAAGGCTCAGGTCTATCCCCTGTTACTAAGTGCGCAGACCACGGCAGCCGAATGTGGTGATGAGCCCAGGTTAATTGCCGATCGTTGTGGTGTGCCTGTAGCGGTGGCGCCCAAGCGAGCCGAGGCGGTCAAGGCGCTGTTAGCCACGGGGCAGGTGGATGTGATCATCTGTGATGATGGCTTGCAGCACTATGCCTTGGCTCGGGATCTGGAGCTGGTGGTCGTCGATGGTGAACGTCGATTTGGTAATGGACATCTGTTGCCCATGGGGCCGCTGCGTGAGGGACTCTGGCGTTTGGCGCAGGTGGATGCCGTTATCTGCAATGGTGGGCAGGCTGCGCCTGGGGAGTATCCCATGACGTTGCAGCCGCAAGCGTTGCGCTCCCTGTTGCCCCAGAGTGGCTCCTTGCCACAGGGGGCCAGGGTGGATGCGTTGGCTGGAATTGGCCACCCCCCCCGCTTTTTCAACACGTTGCGCCAGCTGGGTTATCAG
>JBOFBS010000231.1:0-4289 GCA_051645725.1 Aeromonadaceae bacterium
GCCCGGACCAACAAGAGCTGGTCGATGCTATCGAGGCATACAACCGGCAGCTAAGCCCCCCTGTTGAGCTGGGAACGAGCCTTGCGGATGCAGAAGTGGCTTACTGCCAACTGTCCGATGAGTTCCAAACTCTCGGGGAAGATGACAAGCGCACCGCGACGGCCCTGAGAGCATGTGTCAGGGCCTATAACGACAGCTTGCCTAAGCCACTCAAGACCAAAGGTAGTTACCAGGCTGTGCTGGAAAGCTACGCCCAGATTGGCCCTAAAGAGCTGGAGCGGGCCAAGCATATTAGCACCCTGCCAGACCCTCTCCCCTTGAGCGGTACCAAGGCAGAAATGGCAGAGCGGATCCGCAGTTTTAACCCGGCAGCCAAATTTCTGGATGAGATGAAGGAGCAGTTCCGCGAAGCGGCCGGTGAACGGACGATCGTCACTCACAACGAGTACATCCATGCCCTGCGATACCGTGAAGCGGTGCTGAATCACCCTGAAGCCGCGGTATTGCTCGATGAAGGTGAGGCGGAGACCAGCATCTACTGGCGACACCCACAGACCGGTGAACTGCTGAAGTGCCGGGCCGACTGGAAGCGGCCAGACCATGTGCTGGTTGACCTGAAATTCGTCCGCAGCGCCAGCGCCGCAGGATTTGCTCGCGACGCTTCAGCCCATAACTACCACATACAGGATGGCCACTACACCGATGGGTATGAAGCTGTCACCGGTCATCCGGCGACCCTCGTCTTCATCGCGGTTGAGAAAGATGGCCCACTTGGCCAGGACGTCTACAAGCCCATCATGGTCGGCGTCTACTACTACGGCCAAGAAGACCGGCGCCGCGGCCTCGAACTGCGGGACATGGCCCTTCGCAACATCATCACCTGGCGAGAGCGCGACTACTACCCGGGCCACGATGGTATGGGGGAAATCGCGGTACCGCCGTATCAAGCCGCGGCAGAGCGCCAACGCATCGAGCTTGAAGAGCCCTTCGTCCCCACTCTGGTTGAAGCCCAGGAACAGGCTGAAGAGCTTCCCGCAAACCTCTTTTAAGGAACCTCGATATGCAAACCACTGTATCGACTCAGACCACCGCCCCGGTGCTGGCCAACGAACGGGGCCAGGCCAACATACTGAACCTCATGATGAATGCCGACTTCATGGCTAGTGTCGACAAGCTGGCGGCACTGATGGCAAGCGGCAAAGCGACCATTCCCCAACACCTGCAGGGCAACCATGCAGACTGCTTTGCCATCTGCCTGCAAGCGCTGCAGTGGGGCATGAACCCCTTCCCTGTTGCCCAAAAGACCCACCTTGTGGGAGGTACCCTGGGATATGAAGCGCAGCTCGTCAACGCCGTTGTCGTCAACTCAGGGGTGATCAAGGGACGCTTTGACTATGAGTTTTTTGGACCGTGGGAGCAGGTTCTCGGTAAGTTCAAAGAGGTCCCGAGCAAAGACCCAGCGAAAAAAGGCGTAACGTACCGCTCACCAGACTGGACCTTTGCCGACGAGAAAGGTTGTGGCGTGATAATCAGTGCAACCCTCACCAGCGGTGAAGTCCGCACGCTCAA
Source organism: Aeromonadaceae bacterium (assembly GCA_051645725.1). Lineage (GTDB taxonomy): Bacteria > Pseudomonadota > Gammaproteobacteria > Enterobacterales > Aeromonadaceae > Pseudaeromonas. The sequence goes on from JBOFBS010000231.1 coordinate 1,570, forward strand.
GTTATTCCTGCAGCAGGCAAGAACCCGCAACTCAACGCTCTGGGCAGATGACCCGAAGCAGCAGTTGGCTTATCTGGGAGTGAAACGTTGGGCTCGCCTCCATACCCCGGACGTCATCATGGGCGTCTACTCGGTAGACGAGCTGGAGGAGCGTGAAATCAACCCGGACTTCACCCCTCGAGGCCCTGACGATGGCAATAAGTCGGCGACCGATAAGCTTGCTGAAAGAGCAGCAGCCATGCGCGCCAAGCAGCAGGAGCAAGCAAAAGCCGGCAGCGTTATCGAAGGAGAAGTGGAACAGATAGTACCTACTGAAGAACTCGTGGACCCTCTTCCGGAAACAGCAGTAGTTGACCCGGAGATCGCCGATCAACTGGCGGAAGCCCTGTTCAAACTCGATATCTCCGAATCGGCTAAAGAACTGCGGGCGGCCTTGGACGAAATCTCCCAGCTTGGGGAAAAGCTCACTGAAGAGCAGAAATCCCAAGCCAATGAGATTTACCACAAAAACCTCGTCCGCCTAGGACTCAATAAGAAACGAGCTGCCTAACCCCGATATCGAAAGTCGGGTTCAGCCTGGCTCTTCAGTAGAGCCGGTAAGGGCTACAGCCTGATACCCCCAAACCATCCACTGCTGGCCTCACAGAAACGGTGGATAAGTCAGAGGTTATACATGAAAACATTCGAAAGCCCCTACTGCGGTGCAGTAGTCATGGGGCTGGGCGTAGTCATGCCTCACCCCAGGCTCCCCGGTAAGTTCGTTCTGCCCGGTGGAACCATCTGCGATCTGCAGCAGGCCGAAGCTGCGGCCAAGAAGCTCCACGAGCTGCAGGTAAAACCAACGCCTCTCAAGCCACGACAATGAGGAGCCAGGCAATGCATACAGACCCCAACAAACTGCTGGCTCTTGAGCGAGCACTCCACCAGATAGACCAACTGAAGGCCCGCCAGCCAGCGGGCTCATCGGTCAATCGCGTTGATCCTCGTCCAGCCTTTCGCTCTAAAAGCATCGAGAAGGAGAACAGCCGGTATGTATACCGAACCCAGTGCCCCTATGTCGGGATCCAGATCAGCATGAGGGATGTGAAATAACCATGAACCGTGACGAGGAGAAGTCGGCCCAATAGCGGCTCTTCCATCACCCCAACCGGCGCCCCATCCTCCAGGCAGGAGGGCCACGCCATGCATCAACTACAACTGATCGACCAAGACAGCCGGCTGCTGGACGACCTGGTAAACACCGTTATCTCCCCTACTCTTTCCCGCTCAGCAAAGCTCGCCGAGATCGGCCGTATCCTGGCTCACTTCGATCTGCCTATCGAAGCACCCTCGATTAGCGGCCAACTCTGGAGCGCTACTGCGCTTGGCAAAGAGCTGGGGGTGAGCGCCCAAGCCATCGGCAGGCTGGCCAACCAACACAATCTGAAGGTCCCTGAACTTGGAGAGTACCGCCTTGACCAAGCGGTTCACTCACGCAAGCAAGTGCAGACCTTCTACTACAACAAACTCGGGCGTCACCGGCTTGAGTCTCTTTTAATCGCGAGGACCACATGCAAAGAAATTACATCTATCCGTGCGCAAGATGGGTAAGGCCACGTCTTTTTGAAGCACTGACAGGTATGACTGAAAAGGCAGCAGAGGGACGCCGCCTTAAGGGGGAATGGCCCGAAGGAATAATTTGGAAATATGGTCCTGATGGTCAGGTTCGCTACAGCATCGAGGAGTACGACAAGTGGGTAGAGTCAGCACAGTAGAAAACCACGCCTCGCTGATAGCGGGGCTGACCGGGGTCGAGTTGCATGGCAACAAGATTCGGCTCTGCTTCAGCTACAAGGGGCGCCGGTGCAGAGAGACATTGGATGTCCCCATCACGAAGGTAAACGTCAAATTCGCAGCGAACAAACTCGCTGCGATCAAACATGAAATCGCCCTTGGTAACTTTGACTATGCAAAACACTTCCCCAACTCCAAGGCGTTAGCCCGCCTGGGGGGGCGTACAACCACCAAAATGACACTGGCTGAGGCTGCAGTTGCCTTTGTTGAGAGCGCAGGGCCAACCATAGGCATATCGACAAAGCGCTCATATAGCAGCGCGTTCAAAAGGATGACCGAGTTTCTCGGTCGCGATATGCCAGTAGCTGACTTGCTGCCAATGCATATTGAAAGACTGCGCAACCAACTGCTCATCGATTGCCGGCCAAGAACAGTAAGAACCTATCTTGGCCATATCGGAAACCTGCTGAAGTGGGCTGCGCGAAATGAGCTTGTTGAACGGGCATTCGACGTGCGGGTGTCCGCTGCCAGGCTGAACACCGAAAAGAGCGCAGATCCTTTCGAGCATTGGGAGTTCCAAAAGCTAATCGAGGTCACAACGAATCGGCAATTTAAGAACATATTGCTGGTCCTCGCCTACACCGGGCTCCGTCCCGGTGAGCTGAGGGCATTAAGCTGGGGTGACATCGATTTTGAGAAAAAGATCCTGCACGTGCGCCGAAACCTTACTCAGCAAAAGATGCAATTCAAGCTACCGAAGACAAACCGAACAAGAACAGTTCACCTTTTGCCTCCTGCGCTGAACGCTCTGCAGGATCAATTCAAGATAACTGGGGCACTTTTGGACGCAGAGATTGACATGCACCTACCAGGTGGCATGATCGTGCGCCAAACATTGCGCCCAGTCTTCCGACCAACCAAAGTTGTGCCGGACAGGCCACCTTTTT
>JBOFBS010000232.1:0-3878 GCA_051645725.1 Aeromonadaceae bacterium
CAGCAGCCTTCTAAGGGGGCAGGCAACAAAGCGGCTGCGGATAAGGGTAAGCAGGGGGCACAGAAGGCTCAGGCCGCTCCCGTTGCCAAAGGCAAGTCTCAGCCCAAGGGGCAGCCCGATATGTTTGATCCCAAATATATTGCCGCCCATATCGCCAAGCTGCCCTCTGTCTACTTGCCCTTTGATCTGCGGGTTGAGCAATTTGCCGTGCAGCGTGCGCGTTATCATCAACCTGGGTTTGATACCACACAGTTCGATGTGGCGCTGCAGGGGCGTTTTGTCGGTGAAGAGCTGACGGTCACCTCGCTGGATATTCAGCACAGTTGGGGGGAGGCGCGACTGCAGGGCAAGCTGGCGTTTCATGACTATTACCCCATGGATGTGCAACTGCAGGCCAAAAGTCGAGTGGCCTGGCTGAACAACCAGCTCAAGGGGCGAGAAGTCACGGCGCAGGCCAAGGGCGATCTGACCGATCTCAACACAGGCTTGGTGCTGCAAGGGAAAGAGGGGGTCAAGCTGCAGGCTCGGCTCAATACGCTGGCCACCGATCTGCCCTTCAATGCCCAGTTGGCCTGGCGTCATCTGCAATGGCCTCTTGCCGGTAAGGGGGAGTATGAGTTGGAGCAGGGGAAAGTCGAGGCTGCAGGGAAACTGAGTGACTATCGACTCAAACTCACCTCGCAGGCCAGGGTCTTGACGCTGCCTCGCTCCACTGTCGATCTCAATCTGCAAGGCTCACTCTCGGGTATCGAACTCAAGCCGCTTAAGGTTGTGACAGGCCACAGCACACTGCAGGCCCAAGGACGCCTTGATTGGGAAAACGGCTTGAATTGGCAAGGTCAGCTGCTGGGGCAGAGCGCCAACATCAAGGAGTGGGTGCCCCAGATGAGTGGCCGGATCAAGGCCGATATCAGCAGCCGTTTTACCCTGAAACCCCAGGGGTGGGTGTTGGAGCTACCCAAATTGGAGGCCGATGGCCAGTTGAATGGTTATCCCCTGACGTTGCGAGGCAAGCTCAGTGGTAACGATAAGATGGCTTGGCAGTTTGAACAGATACGTCTGGCCAGTGGTGCGAACCATCTGGCGCTGGATGGTGGAGTCAGTCAACGTTGGCAAGTGAAGGGGCGAGTTGACGCCCCAGCCCTGGGAATTCTCTATCCAGAACTTTCCGGTGCCCTGAGTGCTGACTTTTCGGTGCGCGGTGCGGCCGCCAGCCCGGAGCTGAGTTGGCAAGTGAATGCCGAAGAGATAGGGCTGCCGAGTGTTCGTTTGCGGCAGTTGGCGGCACAGGGTTCGCTGCTGTTTGGCAAGCAAGTGTCGGGTGAGCTGAATCTGACGCTTGGACGTCTGCGGCAGGGGAGTACGCGGGTCAAGGATCTGGTATTGAGCGTCAAGGGTAACGAGGTTGCCCATCATATGGTGCTGCAGTTCGCAGGTGAGCCGATTGCCAGCAAACTTGAGCTGACCGGTTCGCTGCAGCGGGGGCGCTGGCAGGGTGAATTGCGTCAGGGTGAGCTCACCACTCCTGTCGGTCAATGGCTGTTGGAGGCTCCCCTGTCGATAGTATCGCGTATGCCTTGGCAGACGGTTCAGCTGGGCAAACAGTGCTGGCGTTCAGACAAGTCGGTGCTTTGCCTGAGTGAGGGGGAGTTATCCGCCCAACGCGGTGAACTGGGGGTCGAGCTATCCCACTTTGCCACCGAGCGTCTGGCCCCCTTCCTGCCAGAGCGTTTCAGCTGGTTGAGTGAACTCAGTGTCTCCGGCCAGGCTGGCTGGGCTCAGGGTATTCCTCACATCAATTTGCTATTAAATGCAGGCCCGGGCCGTTTTATTACCGATGAGCTGACCTCGGATTACGAGACCTTGACCCTGAAGAGTCAGTTGGATGGCAAAGAGGGCAAGCTGCAACTGGATTTTGTTTCGCCCAAACTGGGGGCGGCACACCTCAACCTGCTCATTCACGATCCCATGGCCAAACGCGAGTTGGGGGGTGAGGTTAATATCACCAATCTGCGTCTCTACGGCATAGCACCTCTGTTTGATGCCCTGCGTCGCACCAAGGGGCGCGTGGATGCCAACGGGCGCTTGGCCGGAACCCTGGCCGCCCCCCTCTTCTATGGTGAGGTGCGGCTCTCCGAAGGGGAGGTGGATACCTCTGCCGAGATCGCCAATTTGCGGCAGATTGAGAGCATAATGCGCATCCAGGGGGCGCGTGCTGATATAGATGGCAGCCTGATGGTGGGGAAAGGCAAGCTCGATCTGGGGGGCTTTGTCGATTGGAGCCATAGCGATCCGCAAGGACGTCTGACCATTCACGCCGATACGCTGGAGGTGGGGTTGGCTGGGTATGGGCGAGCCCGGGTCAGTGCCGATATGACAGCCTCAATAGGGGGGGGCCTGCAGGTGCAGGGGCGCGTGATGATCCCCTGGGCGCGGATCAAGGTAAAGAATCTGCCTGACAGTGTGGTGTCCCTCTCCGATGATGTGGAAATTGTCATGCCCAGGCGCAAGGCGCCAGAGACCAAGGCTCCACTCCCCGTGTGGCTGGATCTGGTGGTGAGCCTGGGAGGCGATGTTCAGCTTGATGCGTTGGGGTTAAAGACCAAGCTGGTGGGGGGGATCGCCATGACCCAGACACCCGAGGTGCCGTTGCGTACCGAAGGGGAGATCCGTCTGGATAACGGCCGTTTCAAGGCGTATGGCCAGAATCTGCTGATCAGTGAAGGTAAGCTCATCTTCTCTGGCAATGTCAGTGAGCCCTACCTGAATGTGGTGGCCCAGCGCGATCCCGAGACCATGGAGAATAAGGATGTCACGGTCGGGGTGAAGGTAACCGGGCCGGCGTCCCAGCCCAAGGTCACCATCTTCTCGGAGCCACAACTCTCGGAAACTGAGAAGCTCTCCTATCTGTTACGCGGTAAAAGCACCAGCGCCAGTGGCGCGACCTCGGGTGATGAGGCGATGACGGGGATACTGCTGGGGGCGGGTTTGAGCCAAGCCAGTGGCCTGGTCTCAGGCCTGGGAGAGGGGCTGGGTCTGAGCGATGTGACGCTGGACTCCACCGGGAGCGGGGATGATACCCAGGTCAGTGTCAGCGGTTATCTGCGGCCGGGGTTACAACTGCAATATGGTGTCGGCATCTACAACTCCATCAGTGAGATCCGGCTGCGTTATGAACTGATACCTCGGCTTTATCTGCAGGCTATGAGTGGTTTGGGGGAAGCCCTGGATCTCTTCTATAAATTTGAATTCTGATCCCCGGGCCTGGGCACAGAGGTCTCGGCCGAGAGCTCAGCGGGCAACTGCTGCTCGGTAGGCTCAGGCAGATGGGGGGAGGGGGAGTGTTCCTCCGGCTCAGGGGAGAACGGCATGAGCCACACATCAGGCTCTTCCGGTTGAGCAGAGTGATAAGCACTGGCTTCGAGGGGGTGAGGAGCCTCCTCTTCCACCTCGGCGTCACGCCAACCCAGGGCCACGAGTTCGGCCTGGGTTCGGTAGTGGGTTAGCGCCAGTACCTGCTCCAGGTGCTTGAGTTCATCTTGGTAAAGCTCAAGCAGCATGGCCCCGATCACCTCTTGCTGACCATTGCACACCGGATACCAGTAATGGGTGCCCGGTGTTGAGTCAGCACACCAGGCCCCCAGGCTTTCTACCTCTTCCTGACTTAACTTATGGGCCAGTGTGGGCGATAACTGTTGTAGCAGCGGGCTACACTGCTCGGTTGTCAGCGGGGGGAGATGGCTCCCCCTGTCTAGGGTCAGCAGATGATGCCAGCTCTGGCTAGGGGGGGCGCGGTGAAAAATCATCACGTGAGCCGCATGGCCATAGTCGATCAGCCGCTGGGAAAGGGCTAACCAATATGCCTCACCGCTCAGCCA
>JBOFBS010000233.1:0-3365 GCA_051645725.1 Aeromonadaceae bacterium
CGGAAGAGGCTATGCCACTGACATTGGCTACCAGTCAGCTCCGCGAGACGCTATTGGCTGCAAATAGGGATAGTACGGCTCATCTGGGTAGTTGGGAGCCGCAATCGTTATCTCGGTATCGCCAGGCCTATGATCAAAATAAAGCGCTCTACTCCCAGCGACTGCAGGTTGTTGCGGCCTTGACTATGGATGACATAGGTAAACGGGAGTTGGCGTTGATACAAACGGGTGCGGGGAAGTTCTTCGCTGTATCTGAACAGATGATGGCTTTGCATGCGGAAGGGGTGGTGCTGGCTGCTTCGTTGCGTCAGATGCGTAGTGACTTTCTGCACCTCGAAGATACCTACAGCTCTGCAGCCGAGTTGTTGCTGCATTTCACTGCTGGGCAGCGCTCTTTACAAAATAAGGCTGAGTTGATCACAAGCGGCATAGCCAGAGACATCAAGCTTATTCAGCGAACTGACGAGAATACGGATTTAGTTGAGCAGGAGCGGAGATTGGCCAAGGATATCGAGATAGCCAACAAACGCCTGGCCATGATAGCCGTGCCAGACGATGTGAAGGCCCGCTTTAATCATAATGTGGATCGCATTCAGCAGTTGGTATTCGGCCCAGAAGGATTGATTAAGGCTCTCGCTCGTAACCAGTCAATTAATACGGAGTTAGCCAAGGTCCAAACAGAGCAGGGCGAGTTGACTGCTGAGATTGGCGCCTCTTTGGGTAACCTCATCGCTCTTAGCAATAGCAATATGCAGGCGGCTAGGCTCAGTGCGGACAGTGCGGTGCAGAGTGCAATCATCTGGATTGTCACTATGGCTGGGTTCTCTGTGGCTGCGGCACTCCTGATTGCCTGGAGTACGGCTCGCAGTATTCAGTTGCCCCTTGCAAAAATTAATAGCGAGCTGGCCCTTATGGCTCAGGGCGACATGACGCGCCGTGTGAATTATCTGGCGAAGAATGAATTTGGTGACTTGGCTCGTTCTGTCGATCAATTGGCCCATAACACGGATACCTTGCTGGTTGAGATCCGTGCAGGCTCTGAACATCTGGTTAGTGAGACAGGAAGAACGGCAACCATCAGTGATCGGGCTATGGCTCGGGTTCAGGAGCAGAAGAGCCAGACTGATCAGGTGGCAGCGGCAATCTCTGAACTTGAGGTGAGTGCGACCGAGGTTGCTCGCTCGACAGAGCATGCTCGTGATGAAGTTGATTCGGCCAATGCTGAGGCACAGACGAGTCGAGATCTGGTTATTCATAACCGCAGGGGGATAGAGCACCTCGCTGCGGAGATCGAGCAGGCCGTTTCCATCACTCATAAACTGGACGGTTTCAGCGGCAATATTGGCAGCATACTGGATGTGATACGGGGCATTGCCGAGCAGACTAATTTACTGGCGCTCAATGCGGCCATCGAGGCAGCTCGTGCGGGTGATGCCGGGCGTGGCTTTGCGGTGGTAGCCGATGAGGTTCGTGCCTTGGCTACCAGGACCCAGCAATCGACCGAAGAGATACAGTCGATGATCCACAATCTCCAGGCTTGTAGTAATGAGGTGGTGAGTGTCATGGGGCGCAGCCATGAGCAGACCAGATTAAGTGTTCAGCAGACGCGAGATACAGAGCGAGCACTGCAAAATATTGCCCAGCGGATGGAGGCAATCAAGGAGATCACGGATCAGGTTGCTCATGCGGCTGGTGAGCAGATTTCGGTGAGTCAGGGGGTTGCTCAGCATATTGCGGGCATTGCCGATGTCGCACATGAAACTGAGTATGCATCGCGTGAATCTGCAAATAGCAGCGATGTTATCGCTGGCCTAGCTGCCAAGCAGCAGGCTCTCATAGCGCGTTTTAAGGTTTAGGAGAGAGATATGTGGAAATTTGGATGTGCCATCTTGGCTCTGGGTTTGAGTCTCTCTGCTACAGCGACTGAATTGGTGATAGAGACATGGCGAACGGAAGATGCTTCGTTATGGAAAGAGAAGATCCTTCCGCGCTTTCAGGCCGCTCACCCTGATGTATCCGTGCGCCTTAATCCGGTCAGCTCGGCGACTTATGCTCAGGATTTGCTGCAACGATTAGCAGATGGTAAAGCCGGAGACTTGATCACCTGCCTGCCCTATGACCAGTCGCTGCAACTCTTCCACAAAGGGTATCTGATGGAGTTGACCGAGCTACCGGGTATGGAGAACTTTCCTCGGTTTGCCAAGGCGGCCTGGCAAACCGATACGGGAGCTCAGGTTTTTTGTCTACCGGTCGCCTCAGTGATACAGGGTTTTTACTTCAATGCCGATATCTTTAAGGAACTAGGTTTAACACCGCCCAAAACGCGTGATGAGTTTTTTGCGGTGCTTGAAAAGGTCAAGAGTGATGGGCGCTATCTTCCTCTGGCGCTGGCCGCACATGATTACTGGGTGGTCTCTGAGCTGGGATTTCAGAATATCGGTCCGAACTACTGGCATGGTGAAGATGGGCGCATGGCGCTGGTCGAGGGCAAGGCCCGTTTTACCGATCCCCAATATGTGGCCGTGTTTGATGAGTTGGCTCGCTGGCAGCCTTATCTTGGCGCGGCACCTGCCGAGATGACGGAGGCTAAGGCCGTAGAGGCTTTTGCTACAGGGAAGGCGGCTATGATAGTGGCCGGCTCTTGGACCATCAGCCAATTTACCGGCAAGGTGAATTTTGGAGCCTTCCCGCCGCCTGTGGCCAAGCAGGGGGACTCCTGCTATTTCACCGACCATACCGATATGGGCATTGGCATCAATGCCGCCAGCAAGAATAAAGCGGCCGCACAGAAGTTGGTAGAGTGGATGGCCTCGGCTGAGTTTGCGGAGCTGTTTACCAACTCGGTACCCGGTTTCTTCTCACTCTCCAATCACTTCTTTGAGCTGAAGAATCCGGTCGCCAGTACCATGATGGGGTGGCGCGATAGCTGTGACTCCACTATTCGGGTGGCTGCGCAGTTCTTGTCCCGTGGTGAGCCCTCTTTGACCCAAGAACTTAGTGAGGTCTCTCAGGGCGTGGTATTAGGCCAGATGACACCTCTTGCTGCGGCTGAGCGTTTACAGCAAGGGTTGCTGACCTGGTACAAGCCTCAGCAGCAGGGGGTCTCAGCCTCATCTGTTGCCTGCACCCCGGCTGCGGCGGATCTCTTGCCTGCGGCAACCTCTGGGGCGGCTGCCGTGGTGAGTGGTGGTGTTGGGACAACTGGTAGTGTGGCGCTGACTCCGACGCTACCGAGCAGCTCGGCCCTGCAGGCGGCCGAGGAGGCGGTTTTACAGGAGGTGACGAGCAGTGCCACTGCGGCACCATGAGTTAACTGAACAGGGAGAAGGGGCCCTGGCCCCTTAATCCATGTCAGTTAACATATT
>JBOFBS010000234.1:0-2455 GCA_051645725.1 Aeromonadaceae bacterium
AAGAAAAACACCTTGCATGGCCAAGCGCCATTCGTATAATCCCTCGCAGCTGCCCGGGTGGCGAAATCGGTAGACGCAGCGGATTCAAAATCCGCCGTAGCAATACGTGTCGGTTCGAGTCCGACCCCGGGCACCATTAAAACTCTTGTCTGGTCAACAAGATACGGCGTTTAGGCGCTGTCCTTTCTCGGAAAAACTGCGGTTGAAACTCTCAATAACGTGCAAATGCGTGCAAGAGGTTTTAACCAATGGCAAACGTTCAAAAAATATCAGGCAAACGTGGCACCAGCTATCGCGTGCAATTCATGCGAAACGGTCGCCGTGTAGGCCAAACATTCCCTCGTAAAAAAGACGCAGAAGCCTTTTTGGCTCAGATTACCGTATCCGATGATCTGGCCGATGCGCTGACGAACGTCACACTAACGACCACAACCCTATCCCAAGCAATCCGCGATTACCTCGACCAGTACAATGGCCGAGACTCAAGCATTATCCAGCGCCTTACGTGGTGGGCTGACCGCCTTGGCTCCAAGCCAGTGGGCAGAGTTACCCGCCAACAAGTAAAGGCCGCCCTTAACGATCTGCAAGCCGAAGGGAAGCAACCCAGCACCCAGAACCGTTACCGGAGCGCGTTGTCTAGCGTCTTTGTTTGGTTTAACGACAAGCACGACACTAAGCACAACCCCGCCCGTGAAGTTCGCCAGCAGACAGAAGACAATGCCCGAACCCGCTTCCTGAGCGATGCAGAGTTGCCACGGCTACTGGCAGCAGCTAAGGCCAGCAAATGGGAACGGCTGCACCTGCTTATCTCAATGGCTATCTTCACCGGCGCCCGCCGTAGTGAACTTATCGGCCTGCAATGGTCAGATGTTGATCTCAAGGCCAGAACCGCACACCTGCACCACACCAAAAACGGCACCCAGCGAGTGCTGACCCTTCCCCCGGCCCTTGTCCAAGAGATGATGAAGTTCCGGCAAGTGGGCAATTCCTATCTATTCCCCCACCCTAGCAAGTTAAACGCCCCCTTTGAGCATTTTGACTCGTTCTGGCAAGCCTGCCGTGCCGAGGCCGGAATCACCGACTTCCATTTCCATGACCTGCGGCACACATGTGCGAGCCTATTAGCCAAGAGTGGGGCTAGCTTGCTGGAGATTGCCCAGGTATTGGGGCACAAGTCGATCACCATGACCCAGCGTTACAGCCATTTGTGTAATGGTCACAAGCAATCGTTAACCGATCGCGTGTTCGGAGCCATTGCGTTATGACATATCTGAGCCATGACCCGAAAAATGGGGCCCTATCGGCGCACAAGTCGAAGCGTGAGCGTGAGCAGTGGTGCGAGAGTACCGGAGCAGAGGCTATCACCATGAAGCAAGCCAGAGAGCTTAGGCCCACATGGAATGCCGCCGACTGGCGAAGGTTTACAGCCCTGACTGATTACCAGGACTGAAAAGAAGAAGCCCCCGCAACTGGTGGAACAGTTCGAGGGCTATGGGACACAACCGATGAGGAAGCATCGATCATGAACACTCAGATCATACCCGCCAAATCAGCAGCCCAGCAAGCAGCAAGGGCCGCCGTCATTGCTTATCGAGCAGGATTTCAACAAGAGGCCGCCATCCTGTGGCGAGCCGCTATTTTCGCATACCTGGAGAACAACAAATGGCAAGACCAGTAAGTGGGCTTTCCAAGATGGACGTGAAGATCATCAAGTCACTTCAAGATGGGACATCAAACAAGGTGGCGGCGCTCGATGCCGGTGTGCGCATCACGTCCGACACAAAAACACCAGTAAAGCGAGCCAAGGCGAAGCTGAAGAAGTCCCGTTTCAGTGAGGCGATCAGGACTCAGACCAAGGAGGAACGCGGGGTAATCATCATGGGCGAAACACTACACCCATACACCCCAGAGCTTGAATGGTTCGCGAATATAAGCGAGTCACATCTTTGTTTTTATGAGCACTTGCTCTCGCAAGGATGGGAGCTGGATAAGGATGGCACCTTGTTCAACCCCAAGGAGCGCGAGGGCACCAAGGAATGACTGGTCAAATGTTGGGCAATTCATGTCCCCCTCACCTTGATGCCCCGGTCTGATCATTCTGCGAGAGTGTGTTCGACCCGAGCAAAACCGAAACCGCAGTCCGAGACCACAAGAAAAGAGGAAAAGCAATTCTGGGAAACCATGAATTAGTAGCTCTCAGTTCAGACCTTAACAACTGGTTGCCAATGCGTGAACTGTCCCAACAGTTCCCGAAATTCACCTACCAGCAGATCAAGGTGATGTTCTGGAGAAAAGAGGACAAGCCCGGCCTGGATCGTTGCGCCCGGATGGTCGGACGAACTCAATACATAAACCATCGTTTGTTTGGTTTGTGGCTGGCTGGACAACTGCCGGAACAGCAGGCAAGGGATGCTTAATCCTACAGGAAACCTAGTAAATACGGGTTTGCCTTGGC
>JBOFBS010000235.1:0-1760 GCA_051645725.1 Aeromonadaceae bacterium
TATATCAGTTATCAGGGCTTCAGCGTGCAGGATGGCAGTGAAAAGGTGCCCTCCGTGCTGCTGGCCGAGCTGCTGGATTACTGTACTCAGGGTTTTTGTCTGGCAGGGGATGAGTCACTCGATGGTGATACCTCGGCTAAAAACCTGCTGGCCTATCTGGTGGTCAACCACCCGCTGACCCCCTATAGCCCCAGCTACTTCTACCCCGAGCCGGGATCGCTGCTCTTTACCTATGGGCAGGAGTGGTTACCGGCGCTCTCGCCCCGTCCCGGCGCGGCCAATTTCCAGAGCCAGCCTCTGCCGCTGCCCGAGGAGTGGGGTGAGCAGCTGGAGCTGGCCGAGCTGCTCCGATTCTTCCGCAACCCGGCGGCCTATTTCCTCAATCGTCGCCTCAAGGTGTGGTTCGAGCCGCTGGAGGCGGGGCTGGAGGAGAGCGAGCCCTTCAGCCTGGATGGCCTGGAGCGTTATGCCATCAAACAGCAACTGCTGGAGCAGCATCTGGCAGGGGAAACCACCGCCAGCAGCCATGAGCGGTTGCGCCTCTGCGGGCTCCTGCCCCATGGCGCCTTCGGCGAGCTATTGCTGGAGCAAAGTGACGAGGAGATGTCGGGGCTGGCCCAACAGATCCTGCCCTGGTGGCAGCAGGAGATCGCCACCCAGGAGGTGGCCATTCCCTTGCCCCAAGGAGTGTTGCAGGGGTGGTTGCCCCTGCGAGGCGGGCGTCTGGTGATCTACAAGCCCGGCAAGCTCAGGGGCAAGGATCTGCTCTCCGGCTGGATCCAGCATCTGGCCCTGTGCTGTGTCAGTACCGACGCACGCACCCTGCTCTTTGATCTGGAACACAGCTGGCAGTTTGTCACCCTGCCAGCTGATGAGGCTAGCCAACTGCTGGCAGAGCTGGTGGCAAGCTGGCAGCAGGGGATGGCGCGACCCTTGCCCTTTTTTGCCAATACCGCCAGCGAGTGGTTCGAGGCCATGGCCGGGGGTGATGAGCAGAAGGCGCAGACCCGCGCCTACCAGTGTTTCGAGGGGGGCTTCAATGCCCGGGCCGAGGGGGACGATCCCTATATAGCCCGCTGCTTCCCCGAGCTGGATGAAGTTACCTTTGCGGCCATGACCAAGCTGGCTGCACACCATCTATCCGCCCTTTATCAGGCGCTGCAACCACTGGCCGGGGAGGAGTGCCATGACTAGCCCACTTCTTGATAGCAAGTTACCGGATACCAACTTGGCAGATAGCAACTTGGCAGATAGCAACTTGGCGGATACCCAGTTACTGGATCCCATGCGCTTTCCACTCCATGGCGAGCGGTTGATCGAGGCCTCGGCCGGTACCGGCAAGACCTTTACCCTGGCGGCCCTCTATCTGCGCCTGTTGCTGGGTCATGGCCCGCAGCTGGAGAGTGGTCAACATTCAGCCCATCCCCGTCCGCTGCGGGTGCCGGAGATCTTGGTGGTGACCTTTACCGAGGCGGCCACCGAGGAGCTTAGGGGGCGGATCCGCGCCCGTATCCATGAGGCACGGCTGGCTTTTCTGGCTGGCAGTGGTAAGGACGACCCTTTGCTGGCGCAACTGCTGGCCGAGGTGGAGGATAGTGAGCTGGCGGCCAGATTGCTGCTGGATGCCGAGCGGCAGATGGATGAGGCGGCCATCTTTACCATTCACGGCTTCTGTCAGCGCATGTTGCGCCAGAATGCCTTTGAGTCGGGGGCACTCTTTAGCCGTGAGCTGATCACGGACGAGAGCCTGCTGCGTCTGC
>JBOFBS010000236.1:0-10675 GCA_051645725.1 Aeromonadaceae bacterium
AAGTGTGCCCGTGTCAGCCAACAGTGGTAACCGAGTGCCTTATCTAGTGGAGAGTGGTATGGCCAAGTCTACGACGGTTCTGGTTGATCCAAGCAAGGCCAACTCCGGCTGGGTTAGTTTGGGGACTTTCACGCTGGAGAACGGCATGGCGGGGGTCACCCTCAGCAATAAGGCCAACGGCTATGTGGCGGCCGATGCCATACGAGTGGAGCGGGTCAAGTGAGGAAGCTGCTCGTCTGGCTCTGTTGCATGATGCCCTGTGCCTTGGCGGCACAGGGTAACGCTGATCTTGGTAATCTCTGTGAGCCTGGCTCGGATACCGAATTGGCCAGCGCAGGTCTCTTGCCCGTCTGGGGGCGAGACAGGCTGCTCTATCTGCACAATAAACAGCAATTGGAGGGGCGACTCATCATTGATGTGCGCCCGGCGGCAAGCTATGACCTGGGGCGTATTCCCGGCTCCATCAACTTGCCTCTGCACACCCTGCCGACCAAATCCTTCTTAAAAGAGCAAAAGATCTTGCTGGTGGGGGATGGGCTCCATTTCATGGCCTTGGAGCAGATGGCTACCCGTCTGAAGAAGGAGTTGGCGGCGGATACGCTGATCCTGGATGGCAGTTTGCATCTCTGGCAGCAGGCATATGGTGGTGTGGATGGTGTGGTGCCGCAGGAGCAGAGTGAGCTTGATGTGGCGGTCTTTTTTGCCGAGCGGGATTGGGGGGCCTGGCTACTGCTGGATGCCTCACAACAGGGGGTGGCTCCTAGTATGAAGGGACGCGGTGGCCAACTGCTTCGTCTGGCCTCATCCCTGACCCGCGAGCGTATGAACTCCATCACGACGCAGATTGAACGCTTCCATGAAAACTACCCGCTTGGGCGCTTGCTGCTTATTCAGGATACCGAGGGCGATAAGAGCACGCTGGCGCTACTACAACAAGCCGTTCCACAACGTTCCATCCTCTCGGTTCGGGGGGGGAGTGCTGCGGCCAGACGTTATCTGGCGGATCATGAGTTGACTCTGGCCTCGGTTGCCGAGCAGGAGCAACCCCAATATTGCAGGCCACTCAAGTGAGAGTCCCTGGTCTGCACCCTCTGCCTTTATTGTGCGCTTGTGCATTGCTGTTGGCCTGTGAGCAGAAAACACCCCCCGTCTCCTCTGCGACACCTGCTCCTAAGGCAGCAGCCGTTGCGGGAGAGGCGCGCACTTATCTCTTTCGCTATGAGCTGAGTAATCCGGAGGTGCATGCTGTTCGTGATGCAACCTTGAGTGTCTCACTGCCTTTGCCTTCCGGTTTGGGTCAACGGGTCGATGCCATTCATGCCAACTATCCCTATAGCCAGGTGCGAGATGCCGAGGGCAATAGTCGCCTGATCTTTACCTTTAAGGATCTGGCGCCGCTGGCTCATAAGCAGATTGAGATCAAGGTTGAACTGCATAGCGGTCTTCCTTCTGAGCCACTCCTGCTAAGTGAGGCGAGTCGCCAGGCCTACCTGCGTCCAGCGGCGTTGGTGCAGAGCGATGATCCACAGATCCAGGCCTTGGCACAGCAGCTCTCCGTTGCGGGCAAACCCAAGCAAAGCGCCAGAAATATCTACAACTGGGCTATAGATAACCTGCACTACACCCACAATTCGCCGATCGCCCATGGTGCCAAAGTGGCACTGGCTCAGCGCTCTGGTGATTGTACTGAATATATGCATCTGGTGATGGCGCTGGCCCGTGCAGCTGGGATACCGGCTCGTGCCGTCTCGGGTTATGTCTATTCACAGAATGGGGTTGTCAAGGCAGCGGATTACCATGATTGGGCTGAGCTCTATCTGGAGGGGCGCTGGCAGTTGGTGGATGCGCAGCGTCAGCTCTTTGTTGAAAGCTCACCTGACTACCTGAGTATGGTGCATGCGGGTGAGTCAGACTCTGGCAGTCGTTTTATCGCTCATCCTGAATCACTTCGAGTGGTGTTCAATTAGCCTGGGGGTGAACCTCTCAGCATGGCTTGGGGAGATAAATTGAGCCAGGAGTAGTCCATTCGGGCGATTGTTGGGGGTGGGGTGGCAAGATAAACTCATACGAATCTGAATGATTTGCGACCAGAAGCGAAACCTGGCGGATTTTCATGGCTCTTGGGCTGGGTGGGGTCTGCTATCGGAACAATAGAATTTCAGTTCACATACATTGCAATACAAGGGAATGAATCATGTTAGGGACAAAACAGATAGTAGCAGGCGTGGGGATGGCACTGCTTCTGGCGGTTGGGGGCATGTCGCAGGCTATGGCCACGACCTCAACGGTCAGCTTTTCGGCCTCGTCTGATTTTACCGGGGGGAGCTTGAATGGCTTTACCTTCGAGCAAGACAGTGATCCCTATCGGACTTCATGGAGAGTGGATCCCCAGACGGGGACTCCCTTCATGGAGAACTATGAACTCGGTCATGTGATCAGCTATGACAAGGGAAGCTACGATTTTACGGCTATCTCCCTGAGCGGTTTGGCATGGGACGATTTATCTGTCATGGGTGATGAGAACACGCTGCTGAACGTTGTGTTCAAAGATGCTGCAGGCAACAAGATTGACTCAGCTACGTTTAACCTGAGCCTCACCAACGAGTTTCAGACCTTTAGCAAGAGCGTGGCCAATGTTCACTCACTTGAGTTTGCTCCCTTGGGGGGCAATATTGCGGCAGATGGTAGTTGGGTTGGTGGTTCCTGGCCAAGAGTGGGCAGTATCACCATGACCAGCCCGGTTCCAGAGCCTGAGACTTATGCCCTGCTGTTGCTGGGGCTGGTGGCTATGGCTGGGCGTGTTCGTCTGCGTCGCTAATTGATCGGGTCTGAGCTGCGCAACCCCAATAAATCGACCCGCCTAGGCGGGTCGATTTATTGGGGGCAAGGTAGGCTAGGTTCCTAGAGTACACCCAGGGCGACTTGGCAGCTGCGCAGCATAAAGGCTTTTACTTCCTCTCGTGGCGGTTGCGGAGTCTGGTAAATCATCTGGCTGGCAGGGTAGTAGATGCTGTTTAGCAACATGGCCAGCTCTCTGTGTTCCAGTTTGGATTTGAATTCACCCTGGGCTTCGCCACGTTCCAGAGTGCGAACCGTGAGATTGAGCATACCTTCGCAGCACTGGGCGAAGCGTGGCCAGACCTCATCCCGAATAGAGGCTCCCCACTCCAGGGCAATCAGGTGGTAATCACTCTGTTCATAGGCGGCATCGACATAAAGATCGATATGCTTCTTCAAGCACACCAGGGCTGGGCTGCTGTTGTCGTGAGCCTGACGGGCCAGTTTGAAGAGAAAATTCTCCACCTCACTTAGTACGGCATCAACCAGATCTTCGCGAGTATTGAAATAATTAAACACTGTGGCCACCGAGACACCGGCTCGTTCCGCAATTTCAGCGTGGCTGGCTCGGCCTATTCCTCGGCGGGCGACTACGGCGATGGCATGGGCCATCAGTTGACGATTACGTTCGTCTGGACTGAGTCGCGTCCGGCGACGCTGTTCCGTTGCATATGACATGGCTACAGTTTGTCTCATCTTAGTTATTGTCTAGGCCGCCTTATTGTCTGGCGGTGAGTTGTTTTATCCCGGAGTTGATCAAGCCAATCTGAGAGATTAGTGATAAAATCCTCGGCTATCTTATCCACATTTCAACCTATTTTCCTAGGCAAAAAGGGGCAGTACAGCGTGATGAACCACAGAGTTGATGTCATGATTCCAGAAAACGAGATCCAGGCACGGATTGCCGAGCTCGGTCGTGCCATCACAGAACATTATCAAGGGACAGAGCACTTGGTCTTGGTGGGGCTGCTTCGGGGCTCTTGTGTTTTTTTGGCGGATCTGTGCCGTCACATCGATCTGCCTGTGTCGCTGGACTTCATGACAGCCTCCAGCTATGGCAGCAGCATGAGCAGCTCCCGTGAGGTGAAAATCCTCAAGGACCTGGATGATGAGATCAAGGGTAAGGATGTGCTGATAGTCGAGGACATCATAGATACAGGCCATACCCTGAGCAAGGTGAGAGAGATCATTGCCCTGCGTGAGCCCAAGTCCGTGGCTATCTGTACTCTGCTGGACAAGCCTTCACGCCGTGAGGTGCAGGTTCCCGTTGAGTGGGTCGGCTTTGCCATTCCTGACGAGTTTGTGGTCGGGTGTGGTATCGATTGTGCCCAGCTTTATCGCAACTTGCGCTATGTCGGCAAGGTCGTGTTGCTGGAGGAGTAAATCGGCAGTGGCATGAGACAGGGTGGCGAGAGCCACCCTGTTGCGATCTGCCCCTCTTTAATCTGGGTAGTCCAGGCTCATGGCAATTGACGGGAGAGTTGGAATGCAGGCGCTAACGATTAAAGGCTTGTGTAAAACCTATAAAGGGGGCGTAGAGGCTCTCAAAGGCATAGATTTATGTGTCGAGCAGGGTGATTTCTATGCCCTGCTGGGCCCGAATGGTGCTGGCAAGTCGACCACCATAGGCATCATCAGCTCTTTGGTGAATAAGAGCTCGGGGCTGGTTCAGGTATTTGGTCACGACATCGACCATGAACTGGAGCTGGCCAAGTCGCAGATAGGTCTGGTTCCCCAGGAGTTCAACTTCAGCCAGTTTGAGAAGGTGCTGCAGATAGTCGTCAATCAGGCGGGCTTCTACGGTGTGCCTCGCGCTTTGGCCTTCGAGCGTGCCGAGAAATATCTGAAGCAGCTGGATTTGTGGGAGAAGCGGGACAAGCAGGCCCGGACGCTCTCTGGCGGCATGAAGCGTCGTCTGATGATAGCGCGAGCCCTGATGCATGAGCCCAAGCTGCTGATCCTGGACGAGCCCACGGCAGGGGTCGATATCGAGATCCGTCGCTCCATGTGGCTGTTTCTGCAGCAGCTCAATGAGCAGGGGGTGACCATCATACTCACCACCCACTATCTGGAAGAGGCTGAGATGCTCTGTCGCAACATCGGCATCATAGACAGGGGGCGCATCATAGAGAATACCACCATGCGCGATCTGCTGGCCAAGCTCCATGAGGAGACCTTTATCCTGGATCTGGATTGCTGTGCCTCCGCCATCAGGTTGGATGGCTTCAAGTGGAGCAAGGTCAACGAGACCAGCATAGAGGTGGAGGTCGAAAAGAGTCAGGGGCTTAATCCGCTTTTTGCTCAGCTCTCTGCTCAACAGATCAAGGTGCTCAGCATGCGTAACAAGGCCAATCGCCTGGAGGAGTTGTTTGTGAAACTGGTCGAGGAGGGACGGCAATGAACCCCGTGGTCTACTGGATTGCCTTCAAGAGCATCCTCATCAAGGAGGTGACCCGTTTTACCCGCATCTGGGTACAAACCCTGGTGCCGCCCGCCATCACCATGACCCTCTATTTCGTCATCTTCGGCAACCTGATCGGTAGCCGGATTGGCCAGATGCACGGGGTCAGCTATATGGAGTTTATCGTGCCCGGCCTCATCATGATGTCGGTGATCACCAACTCCTACGCGAATGTGGCCTCCTCCTTCTATAGCGCCAAGTTTCAGCGCAACCTGGAGGAGATGTTGATCGCGCCCGTGCCTAACTATGTGATCATTTTAGGCTTTGTCGCCGGGGGCGTGGCGCGTGGGCTCTGTGTGGGAGCCATAGTGACAGCTGTCTCCCTCTTCTTCGTGCCCCTGCAGGTGCATGACCCCTTGAGCGTGGTACTGACCCTGATATTGACGGCGACCCTCTTCTCGCTGGGTGGACTTATCAATGCGATCTTCTCCCGCAGCTTCGATGACATCAGCATCATCCCCACCTTTGTGCTGACGCCCCTGACCTATCTGGGCGGGGTGTTCTACTCCATCGACCTGCTGCCCCCCATCTGGCAGACGCTCTCTCAGGGGAACCCCATCCTCTATATGGTGAATGCCTTCCGCTATGGCTTTCTGGGGGTGAGTGATGTCCCTCTGTGGCTGGCGTATGGTCTCATAGTGCTCTGTATTGTGCTGCTCTATGGCACGGCGTGGAACTTGATCCGGCGTGGAACCGGTATTCGGCACTAACTGTCCGGCGAGATGAATATGGCTCCTTTAGGGGCCATTTTTTTGCCTGTTGGTTGGCAGGCCGTTGTGATGGATATAAAAAAAGACCCTCTCGGGTCGTCTTCTTTCACTTTATCTTGCCAGTTTGCTGTGGGCCCTGATCGGGCAAACTTTCGATATTCTGTCGGTGAATGGGTGGATTAGTCGCGCTCGTGGTGAGTGGACTTGGACTTGCGGTTGAAGAAGAGGTTGCTCAGGGCCGCGAGGCAGAGCAGGTCATAATTATGCATGAGTGTTATTCCTTAAGTAGTAAGCGGTCATCCCCGACCGCAGTGAGATGCTAGGGTAAAAATGTGACACAGGCAACGCAGTTTTGTGTCTTAATTACGACAATAGCCAGATATGACAGGTTCAAAAGAGACCTTTACACCGAAAAAAACGAAAATTTATTACATTTTGCGCACGAGTGTGAGAAAGCGGCGAGTTAGGTCGAATGTCTTATCAGGAGTGAGGCGGTGTGAAGGCGGTGGGAAGAGAAGAAGGGTGAGCTCAGCTTCACTGGGCTGTCGATGAGAAAAGGGCGGAGTTGCAGAGGGGCGAAAACGAACCAGCCCCGCATGGCGGGGCTGATTGGGCAACGAAAGGGGTCAGATCAATGCTCAAACATGGCAGAGATAGACTCTTCATTGCTGATGCGGCGAATGGCTTCAGCCAGCATGGGGGCCAGGGTCAACATCTTGACCTTGCCGATAGCCTTCATCTCGTCAGAGAGCGGGATAGAGTCGGTGATGATCACCTCATCGATCACGGATTCGCTGATGTTCTTGGCGGCAGTGCCGGAGAACACGGCGTGAGTGGCGTAGGCGAACACGCGCTTGGCACCACGCTCCTTCAGGGCTTCGGCCGCCTTGCACAGCGTACCACCGGTATCGATCATGTCATCGACTATGATGCAGTCACGATCCTTCACATCACCGATCAGGTGCATAACCTGAGAGACGTTGGCGCGTGGACGGCGCTTGTCGATGATGGCGATATCGGTATCGTCCAGCAGCTTGGCGATGGCGCGAGCACGTACCACACCACCGATATCCGGTGAAACCACAACCGGATCTTCCAGCTTCTTGGCCAGCATGTCTTCCAGCAGCACTGGGCTACCAAAGACGTTGTCTACCGGCACATCGAAGAAGCCCTGGATCTGTTCGGCGTGGAGATCCACGGTCAGAACTCGGTCTACCCCAACGCTGGAGAGGAAGTCGGCAACCACCTTAGCGGTGATGGGCACACGGGAGGAACGCACACGGCGATCCTGGCGGGCATAGCCAAAGTAGGGGATAACGGCAGTGATACGACCGGCTGAAGCGCGGCGCAGAGCATCGACCATGACGATCAATTCCATCAGATTGTCATTAGTGGGTGCGCAGGTGGATTGGATGATGAAGATGTCACCACCCCGTACATTTTCGTTGATCTGTACGCTAATCTCACCATCACTGAAACGGCCTACAGCGGCGTTGCCGAGCTTGATGAAGAGACGATCTGCAATTTTCTGGGCCAGTTCCGGTGTGGCGTTACCGGTAAACAGCTTCATGTCAGGCACGGTATAAACCTCTGGGTTGCGTCCTGTTGGGGGGAGGCGGACGGAGCCATCCTCGTCACCTGGGCTGAAGGTGAGGGGATGTTAACAGCGGTCAGAGCTCCGATCACAAACCTGTTGCAAAACTGCTTGCAGGGGTGATAGGTTTAAACCTCTCGCTACAAACCCCTGCAACCAAATTGGCATGTTTGCCAAGACTTTTCGAGCCGACGACTCCTCCGCAAACTCCGCGAAGACGCAGGCGCCGGTGCCCGTCATTCTGGACGGCGCATATTCTAACAACCAGCTTAATGCATTGGCAACCTCGGGGTACGCCTTTTTCACCAGCAATTCGCAATCGTTTTTCCATGATCCAGCTCTCAGTTCACTCCAACTCTGCTTCGGTGTGGAGCGGTGTAGCTCAGGATCCTGAAAAATCAGGGCGGTAGAAACATGGACTGGCGGCACGGCGACCAGATACCACTTTTCCTCTACTTCGACCGGGGTCAGCTTTTCCCCGACCCCTTCGGCGAAGGCGGCTCGACCACGGACAAAAACCGGCACATCCGCCCCCAGGCTGCGACCCATTGTTGCCAGCTCCTCTTCATCAAGACCCACTTGCCAGAGCTGGTTGAGGGCGACCAAGGTAGTGGCGGCATCGGAGGAGCCCCCCCCTAAGCCTCCACCCATGGGTAGACGTTTGTCCAGGCGGATGTGGGCACCCAGTGGGCGCTCACTGCGGGCCTTGAGTAGCATGGCGGCGCGGTAGATGAGATTCTGTTCCAGCGCTACCCCTGGGATCTCGGGTTCAATGCGGATCTGATTGCTCTCATCTGGTGTGATAACGAGTTCATCACACTGATCCAGCAGGATAAACAGGGTTTGCAGCTCATGATAGCCATCGGGACGCCGGCCATTGATGTGCAAGAAGAGGTTCAGTTTGGCCGGGGCCGGCCAGCGAGTCGGTGTCATTGGGTGATCTGCCATTCGTTGATGACCAGTTTGATACGGGTTTGAGGGCCCTTGAGTTCAAGGCCAGTTGGCAACAGCCAGAGACGGGTGAGGGCGTAATCCTGGTAGTGCAGTTGCCACTCACCTCTATTCAGATCCGTGACCCGGCCATCGGCGCCCAGTTGATAGCTGGCATCACCCGGCAAGCCTTTGATCCAGGTGGGCAGTTGCTCTATCGGGATACTCCAGCCTGTCAGGCGGTAGACCAGGGCTTGCGGGTCGCTGTCCTGGCGGCGCACCCCTTTGTCATCTGTGATGGTGACCAGACCCTTCTGGCGCTGGATCTCCATCATGGTGGTGCCGATGAGCGAGGTGAGGATCAGGTGATAGTCATCTCCCCGCTGCTGCCAGTTAAGTCGAGCCGACCCCTTCTGCTGCTCGGTCAGAATGGCCAGCTTGCCGGTGAGGCTCCAGTGTGTCAGCTCTTCAAGCTTTTCGCGCTGGCCACGCCAGACCAGTTCATTGTATTGGGTGGGGGGAAGCGATTGAGCACAGCCCACCAAGCCTAGCAACAGGGCCAGGTAGAGGGGAAAGAGAGGGGATCCAGAGCGCAAGAAAGACATAACTCCTCCAGTGAGTCGACGGCCGCTAGTATAGGCCTTGCCCGATTGCTTTCAAAGCCTGCCCCTTTTGCCGTAAAATAGCCTCCCTTCTCTACTCCCGTTGTCACCTTCTATGCAGCTTTTGGTTCTAGGCATCAACCACAAGACGGCTCTGCTCTCACTGCGTGAGCGCCTGGCCTTTGGTCCCGAGCGCATCGATGAGGCGCTAGCGGGGCTGTTGGCCCTGCCTGGTGTGCATGAGGGGTGCATTCTCTCCACCTGTAATCGAACCGAACTCTACTGTGTGGTCGAGGCGGGTCACCAGGAGGTTTTGCGCCAGTGGTGGGGGATGATGCAACATGTGACGCAGGAGGAGCTGGGCCCTGCTCTCTACCAGCACCAGGAGGGAGAAGCGGTGCGGCACCTGATGCGGGTGGCCAGTGGCCTGGACTCCCTGGTACTAGGGGAGCCGCAGATCCTGGGGCAGCTCAAAGAGGCCTTTGCCCGGGCACAACAGCAGGGCTATGCCAATGCCTTGTTGGGACGCCTCTTTCAACGAGGCTTTGCTGTGGCCAAGCGGGTACGCACCGAGACCGAGATAGGTGCCAATGCTGTGTCTGTGGCTTATGCCGCCATCTCCCTGGCCAAGCAGATCTTTGCCGACCTGGCCGGGCTGCGTGTCTTGCTCATCGGTGCGGGCGAGACCATAGAGCTGGCAGGGCGGCATCTGCGCGCCCAACAGATAGGCGCCATGACGGTGGCTAACCGTACCCTGGCTCGGGCCCAGACGCTGGCTGGCCCTTGGGGGGCCGATGTCATCACGCTCGATGAGATACCCCACGTCTTGCCGAGTGTGGATATGGTGGTGAGCTCAACGGCCAGTCCCTTGCCGATTCTGGGCAAGGGGATGCTGGAGAGGGCGCTCAAGGCGCGACGCCATAAACCCATGCTGCTGATTGATCTTGCCGTGCCGCGTGATGTGGAGGCAGAAGTGGGCTCCTTGCCGGACGCCTATCTTTATACGGTAGATGATCTACAGGGTATAGTAGCCGAGAATCAGTCGACCCGTCTGCAGGCGGCACGGCAGGCTGAACACCTGATCGATGAAGAGAAAGCCGCTTTCATGGCCTGGTATCACTCCTTGCCCTCCCAGGAGCAGATCCGGGCCTTTCGGGCTCAGGCTCAAGCATTACAGCAGAGCGAGTTGTCCCGTGCGCGTCTGCAGCTGCAGCAGGGGGAGGAGCCTGAGCAGGTGTTGGCCGAGCTGGCCCACAGGCTGACCAATAAATTAATTCACGCCCCGACCGAAGCGCTGCGCCAGGCTGGCGAAGCGGGCGATCGGGAAGCGCTGGCCATCTTGAGCCAGGGCTTGGGGTTGGATCCTCGCTAGTCTTTTGCCGGGCAATGGCCCGACTACCAATGGAAAGAGAATGAAAGAGTCTGTGATCAGAAAGCTTGAGGGCTTGCAGGAGCGTTACGAAGAGGTTCAGGCCCTGATGGGCGAGCCCGATGTTACCAGTGATCAGGAGCGTTTTCGCAACCTGACCAAAGAGTATGC
>JBOFBS010000237.1:0-6182 GCA_051645725.1 Aeromonadaceae bacterium
GCACCTCAGCCTCTCACCTTTCCGTCCATTCAGTGACCATTGACCAGGCCGCCAAGCCGAAAAATCACTATCTGGCCTGTTATCGCGGTGAGGCCAAACCTGAGTGCAACCTTCGCACCTACCAGATCATGGTGGAATCCTTCATCGATGGCGATGGCAAGGCCAACTTCAATACCGGCTATGGCAGCAGCCACCACAAGGGCGATCTGCAGGGGATCATCAACTCGCTAGATTACATCCAGAGCCTGGGGGTCAATGCCATCTGGTTGACCCCCATCTTTGAGTCCAGCCCCATAGCCGGCCAGGATCACTTTGCCAGCCGTCTGGATGCCACGGGTTACTTTACCAGCAACTACTTCGCCATTGACCCGCGCTTTGGCACCCTGGAACAGGCCAAAACCTTGGTCGAAGAGGCCCACAAACGAGGCCTCTACGTCTTCCTCGATGGCGTCTTTGGTCACTACAAAGAGAATCTGCGCCCCTCTCCCAGCGGCCGTCTGCCGAAGAGTGGCCCCTGCTATGGTAGCAATGGCGCCACCTATAGCGGCCCACACTGGGCCTGTGCCGATTACCAGGATCCCGCCACCCTGGCCTTTTTCAGTGAAGTAGCCAGTTACTGGATCAAGGAGTTGAAAATAGATGGTTGGCGCCTGGATCAGGCCTATCAAGTACCGCTGGCCGAGTGGAACCAGCTTCGCAGCCAGATCCGAAGCACGTCACAGCAGGTCACCTACAGCAACAAGCAGGGGGAGAGCGTCCACCCTCTTGCCTATATGGTGGCCGAAATTTGGGACAACGAGCGCACCATAGCCCGTACCGCCTACGGCACCGAGGAGCAACCCGCCCTCGACTCGGCCTTCGACTTTCCCCTCCGCTACCGGCTGGTTCAAACCCTGGCCGTCGAGGAGGAGTATGCCACCAGCAACCGTGGCAGCTTACCGGCCAGCACACTGGATGAGGGGTTCAATACCTGGCGAGCTTACCCCGCACATGCCATGCCCAACCTGATGCTGGGTAATCATGACCTGGTCCGCTTTGGCGACCTCCTGGAGCGGGGTGGCATTGCCAACCCCACGCAAGCCGACTACTGGCTGCGTCATCAAGCAGCCTTCAGCTTTCTGGCCGCCTTCAGTGGCCCCATCACTCTTTATTATGGAGAGGAGATTGGCCAGGAGTTGTCGGGCTTTGCTGACAAACAAAGCAGCGGCTGTATCGATAAGGGTGTCTGTGACGACCATGTGGCCCGCAGCAGCGGTCAGGTCGATGGCGTCCCACCAGAAATCGGGCTACCTGCGACCAAGCTCTCCCCTCAGCAACAGGCGTTGCGCCACTACCTTGCCAAGCTGATGCAGATGCGCGCCGCTCATCCGGCCCTCTACAGCGGTAGCCGCACTCACCTCTATGCGGATAGTCAGCTCTATGTCGACCGTAAAGATGCGGGTAGCGACCAGATCCTCTACGCCCTCAACACACGCGAAACACCCGCGGCTATCCAGCTTGCAGGCAGTCTGGTTGATCAGGCCGGCAAACTGGTCGACCTGATGACAGGTGAGACAGTGACACCAGACCAAGAAGGTAACTACCAGATCAGCGTCCCGCCACTGACAGGTCGCTTCTTGCAACTACAAAAAACGCGATAAAAAACCCCCGCTCCTCACGGCGACATGAGGAGCGGAAAAGGCATAGGACACAGTTGGCGTAACTAATCCAGAAAAGTCATTTCCTGCCGCCTTTACAAGCTTGCGGCCGAGGGCTAGATTCGACGCTTATCCGCCAGATGTTTATATTTAACAAGGAAGTAACCATGAAAGACGCCACGCTAGCCCTGCACCATGGCTTTCAAAATGACCCCACCACCAAAGCCGTAGCCGTCCCAATCTATCAGACAGTGGCGTATGAGTTTGACAATGCCCAGCATGGCGCAGATCTGTTCGATCTGGCGGTTCCAGGCAACATCTATACCCGCATCATGAACCCGACCAATGACATACTGGAAAAGCGCCTGGCCGCGCTAGAAGGCGGGATAGCGGGTCTGGTGGTCTCGGCTGGTAGCGCCGCCATCAACTATGCGATTCAAACCCTGGCCCAGGCGGGAGACAATATAGTTTCAACTCCCCAGCTCTATGGCGGCACCTATACCCTCTTCGCCCACATGCTGCCAAGCTTCGGCGTCGAGGTACGCTTTGCCAAGGATGATTCACCCGAATCGATTGCCGCCCTGATCGATGAGAAGACCAAGGCGGTCTACGCCGAGAGCATCGGCAACCCGGCCGGTAACATAGTCGATATTGCCGCCTTTGCCGATGTTGCCCACGCCCATGGCGTGCCGCTCATCATAGACAATACGGTTGCCACTCCCATTCTGTGCAAACCCATAGAGTTTGGCGCCGATATCGTCGTCCACTCCATCACCAAGTATGTGGGCGGTCATGGCAACTCACTGGGCGGCGTGATCGTTGACTCCGGCAAGTTCCCCTGGGCCGAGCATAAAGAGCGTTTCCCGGTATTCAACCGCCCTGAACCCTCCTACCACGGTGTGGTATACACAGACACCTTCGGCCCGGCAGCCTTCATCGGTCGTGCCCGCACGGTGCCCCTGCGCAATACCGGCTCGGCCCTCTCCCCCTTTAACGCCTTCTTGCTGCTGCAAGGGCTGGAGACCCTGGCTCTGCGCATGGAGCGTCATGTGGAAAATGCCTTGGCGGTGGCCCACTATCTCCAGGATCACCCCAAGGTAGCCTGGGTCAGCTATGCCGGACTGCCGGATCACCCCCATCATGCCCTGGCACAAAAATATATGGGCGGCAAACCCTCCGCCATCCTCTCTTTCGGCTTGAAAGAGGGTTATGAGGCCGGAGTGCGCTTCTATGATGCGCTGCAAATCTTCAAGCGGCTGGTGAATATTGGCGACGCCAAGTCGCTGGCCTGCCATCCGGCCTCCACCACTCACCGCCAACTGACGGTCGAGGAGCAGGCCAAGGCAGGAGTCAAACCCGAGATGATCCGCCTCTCCGTGGGCATCGAAGCCATAGAGGATCTGCTGGCCGATCTCAATCAGGCACTCAACGCCTGATCTAGCCATAGAAGAAAAGGCATCCACATGGATGTAATGCAAGTCAGTTAGCGAAGGCGGGGTTGCCTCTCTAGCCAACTGCTGGCCATCGAGCCCGAAGAGGGGGTTTACGGCGAGTTGGCGAGGGAGGCTCTCTCTCCCGAACCTCTTAACTGACAAGCATTATCCACCTGGGCGCCCGCTTCACTCTTCACCACCTGCCATTTTCAATGCTTCGCCAGGGCTTGCCACACCAGTGTCAGCGCTATGCCCCACATCAGCAGACCGATTAGAGCATCGATAACTCGTTGCACACTCACCCTGCCGAGCCAGGGTGAAAGGCGCGCCGCCACCAGAGCCAGGCCATAAAACCAGAAAGTCGAGGCCAGGATGGCTCCGCAGGCAAAAGCCGGTTGGGAGGCATGCTCCCACTGCGCCGCCACCGAGCCCAATATCATCACGGTATCGAGATAGACATGCGGGTTCAATAGCGTCACAGCCAAGGTCGTGGCAATGATGGCCAGCCGCGAGCCTGGCCCGGTAGCCGCCTGCACAGAGCGCGGAGCGCTCCGTCTGGCAGCAAGGAGGGCGCGGCCACCATACACCAGCAAGAACGCCACGCCTCCCCAGGTCAGGAGCGCCTGCAGCAGGGGCACACTGCCCAGCCAACGCCCCCCACCAAATACGCCAATCAGGATAAGCAGCAGATCGCACCCCAGACAGAGAGTGGCGACCAGGAAAGGGTGATGACGCCGAATACCGCAGCTAAGCACGTAAGCATTCTGGGCCCCAATCGGCATGATTAGACTGGCCCCCAGCACAAAGCCTTGCAACATGGGTAACAGCATTCTTTTCTCCAAAAACCCTAGAACAGTGGCGCCAGAGTAAAGAGCCAGATACCTTAAGTAAAACTAATGGTTTTAATGGGTGATTAGAATAGCTTATGGCAATGCACCAA
The DNA here is from genome assembly GCA_051645725.1 of Aeromonadaceae bacterium. Taxonomy (GTDB): domain Bacteria; phylum Pseudomonadota; class Gammaproteobacteria; order Enterobacterales; family Aeromonadaceae; genus Pseudaeromonas. Next base: position 4,011 of record JBOFBS010000237.1, read on the forward strand.
CTTCCTCTCGACTACAAGTTGCTCCATGCCCTGGATGTGGTCGTCAATGAACAGAGTTTTGAACGGGCGGCCAAGGTGCTCTCACTCACTCAGTCGGCGGTATCCCAACGCATCAAGTTGCTGGAGCAGACGCTGGCACAGCCCCTGCTCATCCGTGCCTCGCCTCTCACACCAACGCCCATAGGCCAGCAGCTGTTGGGGCACTTCCGCCAGGTCAACCAACTGGAGCGAGAACTGCTACTGCAGCTCTCCCCCGACGCCCCCACTCTGCCGCTCACCGTCAGCATGGCCGTCAATGCCGATAGCTTGGCCACCTGGTTCTTGACTGCTCTGGCGCCACTCCTGGCATCCCATCCGATTGAGCTGGATCTGAGAATAGAGGATGAGACCCGCACCCTGGATAGACTGCGCCAGGGAGAAGTGTTTGGGGCCGTGAGCTGCCAGGAAAAATCCCTGCCAGGCTGCCATGCCGAACCGCTAGGAGTGATGGAGTATGCCCTGGTCTGCTCCCCCAGCTTTTATACCAAGCATTTTGCCCAAGGCTTGACCCATGACAGCCTGCGTGCCGCCCCTGGCGTCGCATTTGATCAACGGGATGACATGCACATCAGCTACATGCAGGAATACTTCTCCCTGCCAGCGGGTAGCTACCCCTGTCATACGGTACGCTCTTCCGAAGCCTTCATCGCGCTGGCCAAAGCGGGAGTGGCCTATTGCCTCATTCCGCGTCTGCAGATCCGTGATGAGCTGGCCAGTGGGCAACTGCTAGTCCTGAAGAGCCCTCCCTTTTACCGCTACCTCTACTGGCACCGCTGGGTGCTGGAACGCGGCCTGTACCAGCAGATCTCCAACGCCATACTAAAGCATGCTCAGACACATCTCCCTCAACAGAAAAGCTAGCCGATAGAAACGACAACGCCCTCATAAGTGAGGGCGTTGAAAGGTTACGTCAACAGGTTAGCCAAGGTGCGGACGCACACCCAGAGTGTGGCAGATAGCATAGGTGAGCTCGGAGCGGTTCAGGGTATAGAAGTGGAAATTCTTGACCCCCTCGCGGGAGAGCACTCGCACCATGTCGATGGCCACACTGGCCCCGAGCAGGTTACGGGTGGTTTGATCCTCGTCCGCAATACCACTGAAACGCTGATGTAACCAGCTAGGGATCTTCACATTGGTAAAGCCGGCGAACTTCTGCAGAGTCTTGTAGTTGGAGACGGGCAGTATGCCAGGAATGATCTCCGCTTCGATACCCACGGCCGCACAGCGGTCGCGAAAACGCAGGTAGCTCTCCACATCGAAAAAGAACTGTGTGATGGCGCGGTTGGCACCAGCATCGATCTTACGCTTCAGGTTCAACAAGTCAGCTTGCGCACTCTTGGCCTCTGGATGCCCCTCAGGATAGGCCGCCACAGAAATATCAAAGTCAGCCACATCCTTGAGCAGACTCACCAGGTCGGCTGCATACATTTCTGGACGCTCCGTGCTACCCGGCGGTAAGTCACCACGCAGAGCCACAATATGGCGGATACCATTATCCCAATAATCTTGGGCAATCTGTCGCAACTCATCACGACCCGCGTCAATACAAGTCAGGTGTGGGGCGGCAATAAGACCCGTACGCTCTTTGATATCCTTGATCACCTTGTGGGTGCGATCACGAGTGCCGGAGTTGGCGCCATAAGTAACAGAGACAAACTTGGGAGCCAGAGTACGCAGCCGCTCGATAGAGTTCCACAGAGTGGCCTCCATCGACTCGGTGGTTGGCGGAAAAAACTCAAACGATACGCCAATGTCACCGTTCAGATCCGCCAGACTCTGATTCAGAACCTCAACCTGGCGTGCGCTGTCAAAACTCATGCTCTTCTCCTTTTCGCTGGCTCGATCACCTCAGGCCAGCAATCCTGCACTCAATGGATGTTTGGACGTCTAAATGTCCACACATCTTGTCTACTTCATCTCCCCCTGTCAACCCGCATTTAGCATACTCGAACAGAGGTCGATAGCATGTTTAGCCAAATAAAAAGGGGATGATGAATGGATTTACTGGGATCTGGCTTGGTCATTATCTATAAAACCAAAAAAACAGAAAAAAACCACCGATCCATCTGACTTGTCTGCAACGGTAAATGCTGATGGCGCAAATCAAGATCCAGCATGCCAACTGCTGGATCC
>JBOFBS010000238.1:0-3598 GCA_051645725.1 Aeromonadaceae bacterium
TTCCCTTCGCAGGTCTTAACCTGATCAGGTTCCACGGATCCCGAATTAACGGTCTCAGCTTAGCGTCGTTCGACGGTCAGCACTCCGACAAGATGGCGCCAGTATAAGTGGGGAAATGGAAAGTACAAGCCTTTAACAAACCTGATCAGTGTTCTCGCAATGGAATCAATCACCTAGTCGAGGATGATATGGGGCAGGAAACGGGAACTGTCCTTCGTGATCAAGGTGGCGTCCTCACGGATACCGATGCCTGCTGCTTCATTGCCCACCACCCAGCTGCCGACCAAGGTGTAACTGCCGGCAAAACAAGGCAAGGGGTGGAAGGCCTGGCGCACATAGCCGGAATCATCGTAAGGGCCGGGCTCGAGCAAGCACGCGCCATCATGATCCACCAGCTCAATATTGGCTCCTTCTCTGGAGTAGAGGGGTTTACGCACCCAGCCCGGCTCCATCGGACTGGTGGGTTGTTCGTCAAAAAAAGCGGGGAGTAAATTGGGGTGGTCGGGGAAAGCCTGCCACAACAGAGGTAGTACCCCCTTGTTGGAGAGGATCATTTTCCAGGCTGGTTCGATAAAGCGGGTCTGGCTGGTAAGCAGAGTCTGGCCAAACGGTTCGCGCACCATAAACTCCCAAGGGTAAAGTTTGAAAATCTCGTGGATGGGCTCGTTGCTGAGATCCACCAGTTGCCCCCGCACCTCACCGATATCCTCCAGATCGACAAAACGGGCATCACAACCTGTTTGTAGAGCGATATCGATGAGGTAGTCGAGGTTTCCCCTGTCCTCCAGATTCTCACCTACGCAGGTGAAGTGCAGGGGCCTACCATTGCCATACGCCGCGAAAGCGCTGTGTAGCTTCTCCTGCAAAGAATTGAACTGATCGACCCCGGTCGGCAACCCCCCCCGACACACCTGATCTTCCAGCCAGATCCACTGGAAAAAACCAGACTCATAAAGGGAGGTGGGAGTATCGTAGTTAAGCTCCAACAGCTTTGCGGGCCCACGTCCGTCATAGGCGAGATCCAGTCGGCCATAGAGATGGGGATCCTGACGTCGCCAGGATGCCTCAAGAGCAGGCCAACAGTATTCTGGTATATCGAGCCGGGTCAGCAACTCCTCGCTGACGACTATCTTCGATACCAGCGAGAGAGCCATCTGATGCAACTCCTCGGTGGGCGTCTCCAGATCCTCTTCTATCTGCCGCAAGCTAAAACGGTAGCAGGCGCTCTCGTCCCAGTAGGGCTCGCCATCGAAGGTATGAAACTCGAAGCCAAGATCTGCGGCACGCTCACGCCAATCCGGACGCTCGGGCAGGGCAATGCGCTCCATGTTTAACCCCCATTGCTCTGACAGTAATTTGCCCGTCGGGCAGCCTCTCCCCCGAAGCCTCCCCGCCGCACCTGCAGGGCCGGCTTCAGCGTAATCGCACTCTGGCAGACCCTAACAAGAGCGCTGCCAGCAGGCAGACGTGTTCCCTGAGCCGTACGCAGAGCGTAGGGCTCATCAATACGCTGATAGAGCGGCTGGGTCGGGATCCCTGGGATGGGGTCTGTTCCCAGAGCGACACCACTGGCTAGAAACCCTCTCATACGTGGTAAGTTGCCCTCACAACCCCCCACGCCGAAGTCCGCCTCACACTCGGCCCGGTCAGGATAACGGGGTGCCCGCAGCAAATGGCGACTGCGGGCTTCATCAAAAGCGACCAGGCACCGAGCCGGATCGTTGCCTGGGGCTACGGCACATGCCTCGGCCGAAGAGTAGACATAGGCTAGTTCGGGACGCTCATTACATCCTTGTAGCCAAAAAGAGGCTGTAGGCACCATCATTACCAGTGCGACCCGGCTACTGCGCTTATTGCTGTTTTTCATTGGCCCCTCTCAATAGGTCATACAAGCGGCGTTGAGCAGCCCCACCGACAGGGATGCGGAAGCCACCAGAATGGCGCCAGCCATCTCCCCGCGGGAGATCCTCTCACTCAGGTCAATAAGCCACAGTCTCATCAACCGAAACGCGGCAACCTGTACCAGCAGGGCGATCGCCCCCCAGATGGCGCAATCGCTCAGGGAGAGGGAGTGACTGATAGCGCTGGAAAGCGGCAGGGCAAAGCCGATGAGAGCCCCACCAAAGGCGGTAGCGGCCGCCGGATTGCCAGCTCGAATCAGGGCGAATTCATGGTGCGGAGTCAGCCATGTATAAAGACGAACGAAGATCGCCAGCAGTGTTATCGCTAACAGAAAGTAGGCACTGAAGGGGAGCAATCCCCCCAGGGATCCAAGCAGTTGGGAAGACATCTCGCTGTTCCTGTGAAAAAAGAAAGCGGCATCATAGAGAATGGAGAAAGGGACCACAATGGCCCCCCTTCTACAGGAACAAAATATTAGGGAGTCAATAAAAGGGCAGCCCCCTCCATGAGGAGTCAGCCAAATGTATTAACGAGTCGGTGCTATGGTCAGGGTCACATTGCCAAAGCCCTCGCTGGCGAGCGTGTCCTGATCCAGTTCCAGAGCGGTGAGAGCTACCCTTTCGGCAGAAGCGCTTCGTTGCTAAACAGCAGCTGCGGCGCGAGTCTGGGGCAGCCCAATCTCGATATCGCCGGCAAACTGGCTTTCGGCATAGAAATCGCCGGTCACGGCCGAATGGGTCGGAAGCAGTACGCGGCCAAGGTTGTTCTGTACGGCCGTCAGGCCATACTCGCCGATGGTCCAGTCCCACCACTTCACCCGGGATATAACGCTTGCCCCACTGGTAACGAATGCTGCTCGCCTTGTCCTTGTACGGCCCGATGACGAAGGTGTGGTTCCAGTTCGAGCGGTTGTCCGGATGGGTATACCAAGCATTGCCGCCCCAGCGCAGGAAGCCACTCAGGGTCAGGTCATAGCTGACATCGGCCTTGAATTCATAGGGATAGGAGATATCGGTCTTGTAGAGCTCGATCTTCACCGGAATCTTGGAGCGGGCCGGCACTGTCGGCCGCACGGATTGCACTTCCAATTTAGCAAAATATATATTAAGTCATGGGGTCACATGGTTCTTATTCTGGTTCATCTTCCGGATTGGCAATCAGGATCTCGGTCAGGCGGCCCTGCTCGTTACGACTGAGCACCAGCTTGCGGCCCGGTTGCAGATCGGCCGGGCTGCCGTTCAGCCAGCGGGTGTCGTCATCGAAGGCCAGCACGCCGAGCCCCTGCAGCCGCAGGGCGCGACCCGTAACCGCCAGCAGGGAGGCTTCGGCCCGGCGCCACTGGCTGGTCGGCAAGAATCCGGCGATGGCGTCGGCCATGCCGATCCGCTCGGCGACTCCGTCACGGCTGAGGATGGCCAGACGCATGCCGGGTCTGAGCTCATCGCTGCCTGCCACCCCGCTCAGCGCGGCGTTGCCGAGTTCGAGTTCGGCGCCCTGAAACTGCAAGCGCAGGCCATCGTTGTGTTCCAGCTCCACCAGCCAGAGCTCGCCATCGGCGGCCAGAGCGCAGAGCGGCAGTGTCAGCAGCAGGAGGGAAGTGCGTGTCATAGCAAAAGGCCCATGGTCAAACCGTGCGAGGTTTAACTATGGACCCAGCTGTACCATTTTTCCGCCAGCGCCACGCTGGCCTGGCTCA
>JBOFBS010000239.1:0-7413 GCA_051645725.1 Aeromonadaceae bacterium
GCGTGTGGGTTGCGCATGTATCAGGTGATGCTTGAGGCCTATATCGATGGTGACTCCAACCGGGACTACAAGGTTGGCTACGGCACCAGTGCACATAAAGGCGATTTGCAGGGTGTCATCAACTCACTGGACTACATTAAAGCGACCGGAGCAAATGCGATTTGGTTGACGCCCATTTTCCAGTCGACGGCCATTTCCGGTCAAGATCAGTGGGCGAATAAGCTGGATGCAACCGGGTATTACACTAGTGATTACTTCAATGTGGACTCAAATTTTGGTGATTTGGCGACGTTCAAAGAGCTGGTGAATAAGGCCCATGAAAAGGGGCTTTACGTGATCCTCGATGGGGTCTTTGGTCACTTCAAGGGAAATCTGCAAGCCTCCCCAACCGGATTGTCTCCGAAGCGGACAAGCACCTGTGTCGGGAGCGGCAATTCAACATTTTTCGCGGCAGCTAATCAGGCTTGTGCCGATTTTACCAGCAACGCCAGCATAGAGTTTTACAAGGAAGTGGCCCGCTACTGGATTGAGGAGGCCAAAATTGATGGTTGGCGACTGGACCAGGCTTATCAGGTTCCCACCGATGTGTGGAGCATCCTCAAGAGCGAAGTGGAATCCGCCTCGGCTGGTGTGACGTATACGGATAGTAATGGCAATAGCGTTAATCCACTTGGCTATATGGTTGCCGAGATTTGGGATGGTGAGAGCAACATAGCCAAGAATGGCTATGGTACGGATGATGTCCCTGCACTCAGTTCGGCTTTTGATTTCCCCATGCGCTATCGCCTGGTACAGACCTTGGCTGGGGAGGAGGAGTCTGCCAGCAGCAACAAGAAGAACCTGCCTGCCACAACCTTGAATGACGGCTATAAGACACTGGCATCATATCCATCCCATGCCATGCCGAATCTGATGATAGGTAACCATGATCTGGTTCGTTTTGGTGACTTGATCCAGCGCGCAGGACTGGGCAATCCTGCTGACAGCGCTTACTGGAGCCGGCATAAGGCGACCTTCGCCTTTATGGCGGCGTACAGTGGTCCTATTACCCTCTACTACGGTGATGAGATAGGACAGGAGTTGCCAAATTATGCGGCCAAGGTAACGACGAACTGCGGTGCACAAGGGCTGTGTGATGATCATGTCAGCCGTACTGCTGCCTATGTCGATGGTTTGGCGACAGAGCAGGGCGGTGATCTCTTTACCATGAGCGCGGCTCAGTCGGATTTGCGTCGCTATGTGAAGCAGCTCTTTGATCTGCGAGACAAGCACCCGGCTCTGAGTAATGGGGCGAGAACTCATATCTTCTCCGATTCGAATGTCTATCTGGATCGCAAAGATGCCGGAACCGATCACGTGCTGTTTGTGCTGAACACCAAGACCATTCCGGCCGAGATCACCCTGAGTGCCACGGCGCTGGGTAGCCCAGAGACCGCAACCCTCACCGATCTGCAGGAGGGCGGTGTGCTTCAGGCCGTTGGCGGTAACTACACCATAAGTGTGCCGGCACTCACGGCCCGTTTCCTCAGCATCTCCGAGTAATATATGAAAACAGGGGTGGCGTTCGCCGCCCTTTTCTCTTCGGTTATCTGGTCAACATTGGTGATTCTGCTCCCAGAGCTGGTGGTTTTGTGATGATGGGTGGGACGCATTTGGGATATAAGTCACGGTTCCATCTAGTGGCAGTGCTTATCATCCGCGGCCACGCTGTTTGGTTTGGGCAAGCCCATGCCTTAATCAAAAATGCAGAGTGGAACGCCAAAGTAAGCAAAAGGCGCGATTATCGCGCCTTTTTCATACCCGCTATCCAGACTCCTCTACCCGATGATTTAACGTGGCAGCACTATGCTGGCACAGAGCCCCCCGCTTGGGCGATTGCTTAATTTGATCTCCCCCCCATGCTGGTGGACCAGGGTTCGAGCTATGGCCAGCCCCAGCCCGACACTGGCCGATTCGGTGTTGCGGGCTTCATCCAGGCGCACAAAGGGTTGGAATACCTGCTCCAGTTGCTCATCCGGTATCCCGGGGCCTGAGTCCAGTACGCGCAGCACGATTTGCTGGTTTTCCAGTGCGCACTCCACCTGGGCATGTCCGGCGTAGGTCAGGGCATTATCGATGAGATTCTGCACTGTCCGGCGAATGAGTGTTGGGCGACAGGCGTAGATCAGTCGTTCGTGGGCCAGGAACTCGACGGATCTCCCGGCATCTTGATAGTCATCACAGAGGCTCTCCAGCAAGCTGCTCAGATCCACTTCGCGGTTGGGGTCGGAGTTGTGATCATCACGCACAAAACTCAAGGTCGCTTTGAGCATCTCTTCCATCTGGGCCAGGGTCTGTTGCATGCGGAGTTTGTCTTCACTTTCGGGAAGAAATTCACTGCGTAGGCGCAAACTGGTGAGGGGGGTGCGTAGATCGTGAGAGATGGCGGCTAGCATCTGGGTGCGGTCCTGCACGAAGCGGTTTAACCGGGTTTGCATGCGGTTAAATGCGGCGAGCGTATCACTCACCTCCTGGGGGCCACTCTCTACGAGCGGAGGTATGTTTTGCCCGCGGCCAAAGATCTCGGCCTGGTTGGCCAGCTGCTGCAGAGGACGAGTCGCTCGGCGTAACAGCCAGGTGACAATCAGAGCGATCAGGGCCCCCAGAGCAAGCAGTGTGACTATGCTGCGTGGCGACCAACTAGCCAGTTCAGGGTCGGACATGGAGCTGAAATTTAGCCACTGGGCATTGGGGAGTTGGATCGTGCCATATAGTCGGATGTCTCGTGGTGGGAGTCGTCGCCCTTGCATGTTTTTCTGGTGCATTCGCAACTCAGGAGGTGGGGCTTCCCCCTCAGCTTGTTCCACGCTAACCAGGATGGCGAGATCATCTGGATAATTCAGTTCACGGCGGAGCCGCTCTTCGTAGCCGTGGTTGCGCTCTTTTGGTTGAAGGGGGCGGGTTTGCAGGCGCAGCATCAGATTTTCGCTACGGCTGGCCCGCAGAATTTCAGGATGCAACTCGGCTGGCGTATCGCTTAACAGGCGCACGGCAGAAATAATGCGCAGCAGAGCGAAGCGGCTGTTTATCTGACCCAAGGCATCGTTGCGCTCGGTGCGATAAACCTGAATGCTGAGGATCTGTGCCAGGACCAAGCCCGTGAGGGCAACCAGCAGGATTTGTGCGGTCAGGGAGCGGGGCAGCCAATGTTTAATCATGACTCACCTCGGCGGCGAGCATATAGCCACCGCCCCAGACGGTTTTAATCAGTTCCGGATTTTTGGGGTCTCGCTCTAGCTTGCGGCGCAGACGGCTGACGAGAGTATCGATGGCGCGATCAAAGGCCTGCGCCTCGCGCCCTCGAGCCAGGTCCAGAAGTTGATCCCGGCTCAGCACTCGCTTGGGGCGTTCCAGAAAAACTTTCAGCAGCTCAAACTCTGCCGTTGAGAGGCTGATGCCCACCCCCTGTTCATCCTGCAGTTCGCGGCGGGTCAAATCCAGTTGCCAGCGCTCGAAATGGTAATGCGCTACCTCATGACCCTCTTCAGACTCATGGTGGTTTCCGCTTCGTCGTAGAACGGCCTTGATCCGTGCCAGGAGCTCTCGAGGGTTGAAGGGTTTGGCCAGATAGTCATCGGCGCCCATTTCCAGCCCTATGATGCGATCCATATCTTCCCCCATGGCGGTGAGCATGATGATGGGAATGGCAGAGTGTGCTCTGAGTTCGCGACAGAGGGTCAGACCATCTTCACCAGGCAGCATCAGATCGAGCACTATCAACTGAATGGTGGAGTGTTCCAGCAACTTTTTCATCTCTTTGCCATCGCGTGCGCAGCTGACACGGTAGCCATGCTGTTCCAGAAAACGCTTGAGCAGGTCACGAATGTCGGCGTGATCATCGACAACCAATATATGTGGTGGCATATGCGCTCCTTTCTCTCTCTTTGCCAGTATAAAGAGAGAGGGGGAAAATGTGTGGCAAAGTGTGGCATTCATCGCCGTTGACATGGATTGTCACAAAAAATCAGGCTGGTGGCAGTCATGCCAGTCAGTTGGCGAAGACGAGGTCGTCTCTCGAGCCAACCGATGGCGGCAAGGACGCCACCATCAGGCCCCACGGAAGGGTTTACGGCGAGTTGGCGAGGGAGGATCTCTCACCCTAGGCGCTTAACTGACCAGCATTAGCCCGGTGACAGGCATTCTGCAAGGATAGCCCTGAGCTGGCGGATCAACGCCTTCTGCCCCAGCGAGGTGTCGGAGCCCGCTATCTCTTGCCAACTCCAGCCCTGCCATATGTAGCGGATCAGCAGCTCCCGCTCGCTGAGCGGGCGCCCCAGCCAGCGATGCGAGGCCGCTTCCAGCCAGCGTTGTAGGGCAGGTAGGGCGTGATCGGGTGAGCGCAGGCCATAGGCCACACTCTGCAGATCCTGGAGCTCCTGCTGAGTTAGGTTTGCCAGCCCATCGCGCGGTGTGAGCAGTTCGCTCACCAGCTCAACCGGCAACATGCGCCACTGGCGCGGCAAGTAATGAGGCAGGCTCTGCTCAAAGTACCGATTCCACTCAGTTAACCTGGCTTGGGGTTCAGGGTGAAATCCCTTGAGCATAACAGCTGAGTATGTGCCACTGGACGAGTCCCGTGAGAGACCCAGCCTTACGGGATGAAAACCCTGTGCTCGCCAGAAGGGGAGCAGCTCGGCGGTTGCCGCCATCGCGGCACCGATAAAGGCATAGCCGTTTGTGTGGGCCCACTCGCTCACTCCTCGCAGCATATGGCCCCCCCAGCCACTACGTTGCTTGGCGGGATGAATGGCAATGCGCATGATGCGGGCGTAGAGATAGTTCCCCGCCTCCGCGTAGCCACAGTGTGCCAGCAGTGTCTGGGGTAACAGCTGCCCTCTAGGGCGACGATGACCCGAGTGAATTTGGCGGGCGAGCTCTGGTGCCAGCCCTCCTTCCCGACAGATTAGAGAGACGCCTATCACATGATCGCCCTGACGTAGCAAAAGAATGTGCAGCTCTGGGCTATCCAGCAGGAGGCGCAGGTCGCTGGGCGTCGTCTGATAATGGGCCATCACCAGCAGGCCAAACACCTGGCGCAGCAGGGTTTCATTTTGTGCCAGCTCTTGCTGCGAGCACCAGGTCAACTCGGGAGCCGCTGTCGAGGTTGCGGGTAGAGCATTATCGGCATCCAGCAACAAGAGATCGGCTATGAGGGGTTCGAGCGGATCGCTGGCGGCCCAGCGCAACGGCTGAGAGAGATGACAGGCATGCCAACCTGGTGTCAGTTGGTTGAGTGCCCTATGCATACGCAGCGCAAAGCCCTGGCCAGACCCTTCATAGCCGTGAAGTGTGGTGGAGAATACTATCCTGTGATAGGCGCGCAGCAGTTCACATAGCAGCGAAGTAGGGATGGCCGCCGCCTCGTCAACCAGCAGCAGCTGTGCTGGTGGGCGTTCGGTCAGCACCCGCTCCGGGCTGAAGAAGAGGAGAGCGGCTTGTCCGCAGCACACGCCTTGTGGGGTTGGGGCGGCATCGGGGCATTGAGTGAGGAGATGGCGAAACAGGGTCTGAGTCGTGCTTTGACTGGGCGCTGTCACCACGATAGTGAATGGTTGATCGGCGTGCTCTTGTAGCAGGCGACCTGCGGCCAGTCCGAGGGCGGCAGATTTTCCTCGTCCGCGGTCAGCCGTCAGCACCAGGGGGCGTTGCCTATGCCCGTGAGCGCAATGCAATATCGCCTCGACCGCTGCACGTTGTTCCGCAGACAGGCAACACCACGCATCGGCCTGCAGTTGCCACGCTGTGCTGGCGTTGACGGCGGGTAACGAGAGGCCTGTCTCTTGATCCCAATGCCAAAGATTGGCATCTGCCAACACTCTTTGCTGCAGCCGCATCAAAAAGAAAGCATGACATTCACCGCTATTCTCGGCTTGAGCCACATAACGAGCCAGATCGGGATCGGCAAAGTGAGGCCAGCTGGCTAGGGGGGGCATCAGCAGGATCAGGAGACCGCCTGCCTGGACCAGGCCCGCGCAGGCCCCCAGCATATCCGGGTGTAATCCGCTGTAGCCATTGAAAATGACCCGGTTGAACTCACTGCCGAGTCGATGCTGTGCCTGCTTCAGGGGTTGGGGGTGGCATGCGTCGGGCCCATCACCCAGCCAGAGGGCTGGCTCTTGCCACAGGGTGAGAGCCTGCTGACAGCACCACTCTGCATCGCCGGTGATCAGCAGCAGGCGACGTTCACCCGACATGTTCAATTGTTCAAGGGGGGCTAAGAGGCTATGCACGGCAACATCCAGAGGGTTGGACTCTAACTTTGGACATTCTAACGTGGAGGATGACGGTATCTGCAGTCAGTTTTTAGCGTCATGACATATAATGGCCAAAATAACGCAGCAGATGGGGTGCGACCGTGGCTAAGCCAGCAATTTTTCTGGATCGAGATGGTGTCATCAATGTAGATACCGGTTATGTGTATCAGGTTGATGACTTCGTCTTCATAGAGGGGGTAATCGAGGCGTTGCTGAAGCTAAAGCAGAAGGGCTATCTGCTGGTGGTAGTAACGAATCAGTCCGGCATTGCTCGAGGTTATTTTACCGAAGAGCAATTCATGAACCTGACCGAATGGATGGATTGGTCGTTGGCCGATCGCGGTATCGATCTGGATGGCATCTACTTTTGCCCCCATCATCCGAGCGAAGGGGACGACCACTATCGGAAGTCTTGTGCGTGCCGCAAGCCGGGACCCGAGATGATCCTGGATGCCGCCAAGCACCTCAAGATTGATTTGCCTGCCTCCTACATGGTGGGAGATAAACCTTCCGATATGAAAGCCGCAATCAATGGTGGGGTTGGCCACAAGGTATTGGTAGAAACCGGTAAGGCTATAACAGAAGAGGGGCGGGCTCTGGCCGATCAGATCTATCCCAGCCTGGTTGAATTTGCCGATGCCGTGCCTGCCATACAGTGAAGTAGAAGATTAAAATGCATCAAAGGGAGCCAATTTGGGCTCCTTTTTGCTATGTGCCTCGCCATGAGATGCCTGTGCCTCCATGTGTTATCCCTGGCTTTGTGGATAACTCTGTGGGTAGATGTTGTTTTAACTGTGACTAAGCTGGTATAGCAATAATTCGTGATATTTCAGGGTGATTTCGCTTGCGCTCGAGTTCGAACTCCCTATAATGCCGCCTCGCTGACACGGCAAAGCAGGCACTCTTCGGAGGCGATGCAGCGGTGTTAGCCGGGCCGAAATGCCCCAGAGCAAAACGCAGTAAAATGTGCTTGACTCTGAAGCTGGGAAGCGTAAGATGCGCATCCCACGACAGCAACGCTGTCACGCTCTTTAACAATCAAATCAAGCAATCTGTGTGGGCACTCACAGGAATTGGATGTCAAAAAAATTGATATTCGATGACTGAAGAAGTGACCAAG
>JBOFBS010000240.1:0-11508 GCA_051645725.1 Aeromonadaceae bacterium
TGCAACCCCTGTTGCAGCAGGGTCACCACCTGCTCACCCTGGGCACCGGCTGGGATATCAACTATCGCCCCGCGCCCGGATGCCGGGAAAAAGAGCTGCAAACGCTCGGCAGCCGGCTTGGCGCTCAGCAGGTCGACGCGATCCAGCACATAGCTGGCCTGACGCGCCTGGCTGGAGAGCAGGGTCGGCTTGAGTTCACCATCCAGCAATCCGGAGCCCTGGCTCAACCGGCTGTTGAGAGCGGCTAGCTGCTGCTGGATCTGGCTGCTGGTTTGCCCACTCTGGGCCAGCTGCCGCTCCAGCTGTTTGAGTTGCCGGTAGGCCAGGGAAAGTGCGTGTTCACTGCCCTGAGCATCCGCCAGGCGCTGCTGCGTCTCTCCCATCATGGCCCAACGGTTATATCGCTCCAGTTGCGGCAAACGGACCTGCATCTGGGCTTTAGGGGTACCCTCTGTCTGGCCTCCGCTACGTACGCCTATCCCAGCACGCTGGGGGGGCGTTTCGCTTACCGTATTGATGCGCGTACTGTTGATCTGCATAAGCAGCCCTTAGAGATAATTGAACAGAGAGAGGCTGTTCACCTTGGCAAAGGATTGCTGGGTTACCTGCAGCGCCTGCAGTACATTGGTGAGTTCGGTGGTGGCTACCGAATAGTCGAGCGACTCTATCTGATTGCTCACCTGCTTGCTGAATATCTTCATCTCATCGTGGGCGACATCCAGCTGCTCCAGTGTGTTCATGCGGGCCCCTATGCCGCTGCGTACCCGGCTGATGTTCTCCTGTGTTGTCGAAATCTGCGCGAGCATGACGTTGGCCTGGTCACTCACTGAGCCTGGCTCACTCTCCAGCAGCCCGGCAAAGGCATCCAGCTGCTGGAAGAAATTGCCGCCCGCGAAGAAGAGCGCCTGGGCATTGTCATTCGCCGCCAGCGTGACACCGTGGGCCACTGCCACCTGCCGCTGGTAATCATCCCCCTGATACAGGTAGTTGCCCGCCGCATCTTTGATGACAGGGGCAGTTTGTACCTCGCTGCCGGAGAAGAGGTAGGAGCCATTTTCGTCCCGAGCATTGGCCAGATCGAAGAGCCCGGCCTGCAGAGAGCGCATCTCTATGGCCATGGCCTGACGATCCCCCTGAGAGTAGTTGCCATTGGCGGCCGTCTGGGTCAGATCCTGCAGCCGCAGCATCATGTTGGTCATGGTCTCGAGCTGTACCTCGTTCTGGGCCAGCTGAGTGGTCACCTGCTCTATGTTCTTCTGGTACTGTCCCAGGGCCGTCTGCTCCTTGTGCAACGAGAGCAGCTGTACCGAGCCAATGGCGTCATCGGATGGTTGCAGTATGCGCTTGCTTGAGGCCATCTGCCGATTCAGGATGCCGTACTGGCTGTAATTCTCTTGCAGGCTCACCAGCATGGTCTGCTGTATCTGTCCGGTACTAATGCGCATGGTCACTCCTAAAACATCGTCAGCAGTTGATTGAAGAGTTGATCCGCCGTGCTGATCACCTTGGCGTTGGCCTGATAGGCCTTGGAGTACTGCATTATGCTGACCCCCTCCTCGTCCAGGTTGACGCCACTGACGCTCATCACCCTGTCACTCACCTGCTTGGCAAGCTGCTGACTGGCCGCCAATTCGGCTTTAGCCTGGCTGCTGGCCACCGCGACCTTGCCCAGCAACTTGCTGTAGGCATCGTAGTGCTGATCCTTGAGCGCCATCATGGCCAGCAGATTGCGATTATCCCCTATGCCGCCATCGGCGACCAGATTACCCGAGGCATCCAGCTTGCTGGCACCGAAGGCCAGATCCTCCGGTTTGAAGCCGCTGCTGAGGGTCAGGGTATTGGCCGGATCGTTGGCATCGAAAGTGAACAGGGGTTTACCCTGGGTGCGGGGAGTATTCATATCGAAACCCGCCGCCTGCTGTGCATTCATGGTCTCGGCCAGTTGCCGGGCCATGACTCCCAGCTCCTGCTGTGTGGGTTTGAGCACCTCCTGGCCATAGGCCAGCAAGCCCCCCAGACTACCTTGCATCTTCTGGTCAACGGGGAAACTCTGGGGGCCAAATTGCAGCGTCAGCTTATCCCCCTGCAGCTCCAGGGTGCTGGCACTCCCCCCCAGCACCAGGGGTTGCCCCTGAGCCAGGCTGAGTGAAAGCGAGCCATCACTCTGGCGATTGACCTGGATCTCCAACTCTTTGGAGAGGGCCAGCACAGCCTGATCCCGCTGATCCTCCAGGGCCGAGGTGTCCCCCCCATTGGCGGCCACCTCGATGATCTGCTTGTTGAGTAACGCCACCTGCTGGCTCTGACCATTGATCTGCTGCACTGTGACTGCCATCTGCTCATTCAGCTGCTGCTGCTGGCCGGCGAAGGTCACGGCCAGCTGATTGAAGCGCCCCGCCAGGGCCTGGGCCGCACTGACGATCTGCTGACGCGAGGCGCTGCTCTCCGGGCTCTCGGCGGCTGCGCTCAGGGCGGCGAAAAAGAGGTCTACCCCCTTGGTGATGCTCATGGCCTCACTGCCCAATACCTGCTCCGTGGTATTGATGTACTGCTCATAGCTCTGGTTGAAACCGGTTGACGAGCCGCAGCGCCACTGCTGACTGGTGAGGTAGTGATCCGTGATGCGGCGGATGGAGTCCACACTGACCCCCAGCCCCCGCTCGGGCGTGCGACTGGAGAAGAGTACCTCCTGGCGGCTGTAGCCTGGGGTATTGACGTTGGCTATGTTGTTACCCGCCACATTCAGTGCCGTTTGCGCGGCGTTCAGGCCCGAGCAGCCAATGCTAAATAGGGACATCAGTCTGTTTTCCTCTTGATGGCATGCAGGCTCTGACGAAACGCTTCCTGCGTATTATCTGCAACAACGACTGCTTGGGCGGAATTCTTTAATGTGGGGGCCAATTGTTCGATCATCTGCTGCTTGATCCCCAATCCCCCCTTCTTGACCATGCTCATGGCCAGCTGGCTATCGTACATGTCGCGGTAAAAGCCCTGCTGCTGGCTAGAGAAGAGCCCCTCCTCCTCCTGCAGGGCATCGCTGGCGGCCCGCATGTGCTTGAGCACGGTTTGCAGGAACTCCACCTCGAACTGACCCGCCGCCATCTCCAGTGCCGCCCGCTGATCCGGATTACGCTTGATGGCCTGTAACCCCTGCAGATCCTGGTAGAAACTCGGGTCTGGGCTGCCCAGGCCATCGATCAATTTGCTCATGCTCTTTCCCCTAGATGACCACCAGCTCGCCTTCGAGCGCATCCGCCTCATTCAAGGCTTGCAAGATCGCCATGATGTCATCCGGCGTGGCACCCAGGGAGTTGATGGCTCGCACTATCACCTCCAGCGAGGTGCCCTCAGGCCAGACAAACATGCTGCTACGCCCCTGCTCCACATTGATGTCGCTCTCGGGCGTGACGGTCGTTTTGCCATTGGCAAAGGCATTGGGCTGACTCACGTTCTTACGTTCCGATATGGTCACAGTCAGGCTGCCATGACTGACTGCGGCCTTGCGCACCCGAACCTCCTGCCCCATGACCACAGTGCCGGTACGGCTGTTAAATACCACCTTGGGACGCTCGCGCCCCATGTCCACTTCGACATCTTCCAGCAGGGCCATGAAGGCGATGCGCTGGCTGGCATCACGGGGAGCCCGCAGGGAGACGCGCCCGGCGCTGACGGCCTTGGCAACGGGCCCCAGCAGCTGGTTGACGGCGCGCTCCACATTGCGCGCCGTGCGAAAGTTGGCCTGCTTCAGATTCAGGAAGATTTCGTTCTTGTCACCAAAGGTGGAGGCGATCTCCCGCTCCACTATGGCCCCGTTGGGAATGATGCCGGCCGTTGGCACATTGATGGTCACAGAGGAGCCTGACTGCCCTTCGGCCTTCATGCCCCCCACCACCAGATTGCCCTGGGCCACCGCATAGACCTCGCCATCGATACCGCGCAACGGAGTCAGCAAGAGCGAGCCGCCGCGCAGACTCTTGGCATCCCCTATGGAGGTGACGGTCACATCTATGCTCTGTCCCTTACCGGAAAGGGCGGAGAGGGTGGCCTGCACCGAGACGGCCGCCACGTTCTTCAGTTTGGGGTCGATATCCTCGGGCAGCTGTACACCAAACTGCTTGAGCATGTTGGCCATGGATTGGCCGGTAAACTTGACCTGGCTGCGATCTCCCGTCCCCGAGAGCCCCACCACCAGACCATAACCCACCAGCTGGTTATCACGGATGCCCTGAACATCCACAACATCCAGCAGGGCGCGGCTATGGTTACGCGCCGCCTCGGCCGTTGGCGTAACCAGCAGCGACAGCAGCAGGGGCAACAGGGAAAACCGGATAGCGAACATAACCCACCTCACTAAGGGGCCCATCATAACGGGGCAATGGCCGAGTTGAAGAAGCGGGTGAGCCAGCCAGCCTGGTTGCTGTCGGCCAGCGCACCACGCCCGGCATAGGTGATGCGGGCATCGGCAATGCGCTGCGAGGAGAGGCGGTTGGCCTGATCTATGTCTTCCACCCGCACCATGCCACCCAGGCGCACATACTCATCCCCCTGATTGAGGCGGATCCACTTCTCGCCGCGGATCCGCAACACACCGTTGGGCATCACCTCGGCCACCGTCACTGTGATGGCTCCGGAGAGGGTATTTTGCTGACTGGCCGTAGCCGAGCCATCAAAGGCCCGTTTGGCTGACATATCCAGCCCGAGATCATCACGCGCCACGCCCCCTATGGAGGGAGTCGGCACATTGATGCTGCTGTTCTTGCCCATGCTGGTATCCGCCTTCTTGCTGGATTGGGTGCGCTCATCCAGCATCACAGTCAGGATATCGCCCACCCGGTAGGCCCGGCGATCCTGAAACAGGGTGAACATATAGTCACGGCGGTAGAGGCTCCCATCCTCAGCCTTGGCGCCCGCTGGCATGGGCAGGGCGGTGGAGGGCTTCCACTCATCCTCACCCGGCTCGGGCGGACGCAGCTCATAGGTGGAGCAACCGGTCAGCAGTGCCAGTAACAGCAAGTATCTCATGGGCCCTCCTTAGAGTGACTGGCTGACAAATTTGAGCATCTGATCGGCGGCCGACACCACCTTGGCATTCATCTCATAGGCCCGCTGTGTGGTGATCATGTCCACCATCTCCTCCACCACGTTGACGTTGGAGCCCTCCAGTGTGTACTGCTTGAGCGCGCCCAATGACTCCTCGCCCGGCACCCCCTCCATCGCCTCGCCTGATGCCGAGGTGGGACGATAGAGATTGCCCCCCAGCGCCTCCAACCCCGCCGGGTTGGTGAAGTTGGTCAGCGTGATGCGGCCAAGCTCAATCCCGTTCTGCTGCCCGGGTACGGTTGCCGTAACTGTGCCATCCGAGCCGATCGCCACCTTGGTGGCGTTGTCGGGGATCTCGATTTGTGGCACCAGGGGCAGGCCATCGGAATTGACCAGCACCCCCTCTGCGCTGCGGTGCAGCTGGCCATTACGGGTGTAAGCCGTTTCACCATCCGGCTTTTCAATGCCGAAGAAGCCCTCTCCCACTATGGCCACGTCGAGTGCCTGATTGGTGGTCTGAAAGTTACCGGGTGTGAAGACCTTCTGGGTGCCCACCACGCGCACACCGTTCCCCATCTGGATGCCGGTGGGCGTCTGGTTTTGCTGATCCTGCTGGGCGCCAGGCTGCTGCTGTACCTGATAAAAGAGATCTTCAAATGCCACTCTGTCTCTTTTGAAGCCCACTGTGTTGACGTTCGCCAGGTTGTTCGAGATGGCCGCCATCTTGGCGTCCTGGGCGGTCAGGCCCGTCTTGCTCACCCAAAGTGCTGGATGCATGGTTTATCTCCCCGAGGGCTCAGGTTACGCCTGGCCTGAAATCAATTTAGCGCCCAGACGCGCCTGCTCATCGGCAGACTTCATCAGGCGCACCTGTAGTTCGAAATTACGGCTCAGATCCATGCTGCTGACCAGCTCCTCCACCGCATTGACGTTGGAGCCCTCCAGAAACCCTGAGGCCAGTACCACCTGATCACTGACAGCCGCCTCGCCGCCCTGCCGCAACCGGAACAGACCATCTGCCCCTTTTTGCAGATCCTTGAGGTCGGGCTGAACCAGCTTCAGGCGCCCCGCCTCCAGCCGGGCACCGCCGCCCGGCGGCGTGATGCTGATGGTGCCATCCTTGCCGAAGCTCAAGGAGCGGTACTGGGGCAGCACTATCTCGCCGCCATCGCCCAGCACGGGGCGACCATTGAGTGTCAGGTTGCCCTCGCCATCCACCATCAGGTTTCCCGCCCGGGTGTAGGCCTCCTGGCCATCTGCGGTCTGCACGGCAAGAAAACCCTGCCCCCGTATGGCCACATCCAGCTTGCGCCCGGTCTGCATCAAGGCACCGGGCGTGAAGTTGCTGCCCGCCGCCTCCTGACGGGCCATGACCCGGCTCGGCAAGCCGGGGCCCTCTATGGCGGCCGCCGAGACGCGCTCGAAATCGGCACGAAAACCGGCTGTGTTAACGTTGGCCAGGTTGTTAGCCCGTATCTGCTGCGCCATCAGGGTGTGCTGCGCCCCTGACATGGCGGTATAGATCAACTTCTCCACGCATCTCTCCTCTGCCTGGGGGCCTTAGAAGGCGTTAAACAGAACCTGGGTCATCTTGTCTGCCGCGCTGATGCTCTTGGAGTTGGCCTGGTAGTTGCGCTGGGCCGTCATCAGATTGACCAGCTCACCGGTCAGGTCCACATTCGACCCCTCGTAGGCTCCGGCTGTCAGTGAGCCCAGGGTCCCGGTACCCGGCACACCCAGAGTCGGCTGGCCTGAGGAAAAACTCTGATACCAGGCCGTGTCATCGCCTTGCTGCAGCCCACCCGGATTGGTGAAGTTGGCCATCACCACCTTGCCCTGCAACTGGGTCTGGCCATTGGTGTAGACGGCAAACAGGGAGCCATCCTGCTCGATACGCACCCCGCTCATCTCCCCGGCGGTATAGCCATCAGACTGGTTGCGGCTAACGCTGAAGTCCGCGGCATACTGGCTGACCCGGGCCAGATCCAGGTTCACCGTCAGGGGGTCAGCCCCGGTTGGGGTCATGGCCAGCGTCACGTTGCTCGGTGAGGTCTGCAGGGAGCCATCGCTATTGAAGGTCAGGGTCTGTACCTGGGGGACACCACCGCTTAACACGGGCTGGCCATCCATGTAGAAGTGATCTTCCCAGCTGTTGCTGCCCGTCTTGACGAAGTACTGGGTCAGGGTGTGCTCAACCCCCAGGGAGTCATAGACCTTGCCGGATTGAGAGAAGTTGTAGCTGTTGACCTCGGCCGGATCGAAGGGGTAGGCCACGCTGTTGATCTGGCTGGCATCGGCCTTCAGGTTGGCGACAAACTCCACCGAGCCCGAAGCCTTGGCGCCCAGGTTGGCGGCGCTGACCTTAAGATCGGTGACCACACCGGGTATCACCTGCCCCTCGCCGTTGACGCCATACCCCTGCAGCTTCATGCCATTGGCCGCCATCAGATTGCTGTTGGCATCCAGCTGGAACATGCCGGCCCGGGTGTAGGCTGTCTTGCCGTTTGCACTCAGCACGAAGAAACCGCCACCCGAGATGGCCAGATCCAGGGAGCGCCCGGTCTGCACCACGTCACCATTGCGGTCGAAGTTCTGCGACACATTGTTCACCGCCACACCGCCAGCCTGTCCACCGCTGTAGATGGCGGCGAACTCGGCACGACCCGATTTAAAGCCCGCCGTATTGACGTTGGCTATGTTGTGACTGATGACGCCCAGCTCTTCACTGACGGCCCTTAGTCCGCTCAACCCAATGTTATAAGACATCTTGCATGCTCCTCAGACTCAACCCTTGCCAAATTCCACCGCACTGAACAGCGGAACCGATCCCACGCCCGCCACATCCAGCCGCACCTCACCCGTCCCCGGCAGCGTGACCCGCTCCACGGTCGACGCCACATAGTTCTGCGCCTGACTCAGGACTCCGCCCTGCTTGGCCACCACCTCGAAGCTGTATTCACCGGCAGGCAAGCTCTTCACGTCATAGCTCAAGGCCCCAGCCGGCTGCGCTCCCCACTGCTGCTGGGTCACCAACTGGCCGTAGCGGTTGTAAACCTTGAGCTCCACCGCATCGGCAGCCTGGGCCAAATAGACCTGGCCCCGCACCGGCTGCTCCTTCTCGAGCGTCAGCCCCTGGGTTGGCACCATCACCTCTTTGCCCACCAGCTGGGTGCTGGCCAATACCTGCTGGGTATCCTGCATCGCCAGGTTCTTCTGCTGCAGCACCTTGAGGTTCTCCACCCCCTCGACCATGGAGAACTGCGCCAGCTGGCTCACATACTGGGTGCCATCCAGAGGATTCAATGGATCCTGGTTCTGGATTTGCGCCACCATCATCTGCAAGAACTCATTGCGCAACTCGGTGCCACTGCCCGCCTGGGTGGTGCCATTGCTGGCGATGCCAGCGGTCGTCTCACTGCCGCTCCGGGCTGTATCCAGGGCGCTGATCTGTGTCAGGCTCATAACGGCTCCTTAAACTTGACCCAGGCGCAGCAGCCCCTGCTGCATGCTGCCAATACGATTCATCACCTCGACCGAGGTTTCATATGCACGGGAGGCACTCATCATGTCCGCCATCTCCTCAACCGGATTGACGTTCGCGGCATAGACATACCCCTCACCATCCGCCAACGGATTGTCTGGCTCCAGGCGCTTCTGCACGGCCCGGTCCGACTGCACGACCCCCGCTATCTGCACCTGGGCAGAAGAAAAGGTGTCGCTCTCCTGTACCCGCTGATAGAGGGTGGCGAACACCGGCTTGATGGCGCGAAAAGCCGCCTCTTCACTGCTGGCCACGCTATCGCTGTTGGCCAGGTTGGAGGCGACGGTATCCAGGCGCACCGTCTGCGCCCGCATGGCACTGCCTGCTATGTCGTAAATCCGGTTGAATGACATTTAACGCCCCTCTATGGCCTTGGCCAGGCCACTAATCTTCATGTTCAGGAAGGTCAGGCTGGTCTGAAAATCCATGGCATTGTTACCAAACTTGCTCTGCTCGACCCCTAACTCGGCCGTATTGCCATCGGCAGAGTGCTGAAACGGCACCCGATAAAGCGGCTGAGCCAGATCCAGTTCGCCCACTTCACTCCACTCGCTGGGCCCCCCTCTGTGCTCCAGCTTGCGGGCCACCTCACCCAGCACCTGCTGATAATCCAGGTCCCGGGCCAGGTAACCTGGGGTATCCACATTCGCCAGGTTGCCAGCCAGAATCTGTGCCCGCTCGGCTCGCACCTGCAACGCATAGGGGTGTACTCCTAACGCCTTGTCAAAGTTGATGCTCATCGCCCTTCCTTGTAGTCAGGAAATCCAATCACGGGTATGCTTAAACAAGAGTCATGCCACTGATAAGACCTAATGAGATCAAGTAGTTACAATCAAGCTGCGCGCCGTTTTCCCCTTTTGGCGGAAATGGGCCTTCCGCTGCGGAAGCTGGCAACCCGCCTGATTGCCCTGGTGCTGGCACTGGGCAGCCAGGTGCTACCCGCAGCCGAGCCTGAGCCTCTCCCCCTGCAGCAACAACTGGAGCGGGCGGCTCGACAACGCCTGGAGGAGTACCTGCAGCGACAAGGCTGGCCTGCGGGCCAGGTGACGCTGCACAGCTGGCTGGCCGCCGGCGCGGCACACCTGCCCCCCTGTGAAGGGGAGGTTGCCATTCAGCCCAGCAACCAGAGTGGACTGCCGTGGGGGCGCCAGCTCTACCAGCTCAGCTGTCACCAACCCAGGTGGGAGTTGAATGGACGGGTCGAGCTCAGCCTGATACTGCCCGTATGGAGTGCCGCCCGGGATCTCCCCAAGGGCACCCCGCTGCGAGGGGACGATCTACTGCTCAAGGAGCTGGAGGTGAGCCGCCTGCACCGCGACTTTACCCCGGGCAATCAATCCTTGGTTGGCCTGAAGACCCGGCACCAGGTGCGCATGGGACAGCTGCTCAGCCTGGCGCAACTGGAGAGCCCCTTGCTTGTCCAGAAGGGCGACACGGTTCTGATCCGGGCAGGTGGTGAGGAGTTTGCAGTCTCGATGCAGGGGCAGGCACTGGAGGGGGGGCACCTGGGCGAGGGGATCAAGGTGCGGAATCTGAGCTCAGGGCGGGAGATACAGGCCTGGGTAATTGAGCAGGGCGTGGTTGAAACCCGTTTCTGATTCGGCTTTATACCCCCTAGCCGCCTAGATTTGCCAGGAATCCCGATCTCCATCAAATACAACACCCCTGTGTTTCGATTACAGTTTTTGCCGGATAGTGTCAAACCGGCCCAACGCAGGGGCTCGCCAGAGGATGATGTATGTGGCAATGGGTTAAAGAGTTGTGGGCTGCTGCTCATCGCACCGTGATGGTGCCAAGCAACCCCCAACCCACTCACATGGCGCCGACTCCCGCCCTAGAGCGGCAGGAGCAGCGCACCTGTGAGCGCCAGGAGCAGCAACTGGAGCAATTTGATTGCCTCTGGCGTCAGCTACGCGCCAACAAGCTGGACTCCGTCATCTCGGCTGCCGAGCAGTTGCTGAGCCAGGGGTCGCCCTTAGAGGTGCTGGAGGCCAGCAAGATCCTGGGCCAGGTCTGTGTGAACCGCCGCCGCTACGCCGAGGCGGCGATCCACTTCAACCGGGTACTCACCCAGCAAGACTCTGCCGATAACTGGTTCAATCTGGCCAATGCCGCGGTCCTGGCCGGTGAGCTGGAGCAGGGCGAAGCGGCATTCGAACGTGCGCTGGAACGCTGCGTTGAGCAGGGTTCCAGCACCTCACCCTCAGTTCCCTATATGCGTCTCTACTTCTGCTGCGCCCTGAGTGAGCAGGGTGCCGTGTCAGCGGCGCTGAACCAGATCAACATACTGCGCCGCAACTACGAAAACGTGGGCAGCACGGATCCCCATTTTCTTCGCCAGCGGGGCTTGCCCTCTTTGCAGCACACCATGAAGGTCGCCGAGGGGCTCTTCGCTCGTACCCGCAGCCACTTCGACTATGAGACCTGGCTGGCTGAGTTCGCCAACACCCTGGATGCCTCAGGCCGCCAATTGCTGGAGCAGATGCGCCAGACCCTCAACAGCACACTGGGGGAGCCACACGGCCAGACCCAGCACAGGATCATCACCCCGGCAAGAGAACGCTAACCACGCCTAAAGTTTGCGCCTCTTCTGGTCGCTTCTTATCATTAGCCGCCAGTCAGGAGCCCAAAACATGAAAATCACCCGTACCGATGCCCCCCATATTCCGCCTAGCCGAGCCGGTGAAAAGAGCCAAGCAAGCCCAGCTCAACCGCGACCACGTCCCACAGCTGCGGCCGAGTTGAGTCACGAGGTAAAGGGAATGGGGAAGGCCAGCCAGTTGCTGACCTCGACCTCAGATGTGGATATGCAGAAGGTGGAGCAGATCCGGGCCGCGATCGCCGAAGGTCGTCTGGAGCTGGATCTGGATGCCCTGAGTCAGGCCATAGTCGAGCTGCATAGAGCATGAGCCCGGATCCCAAAGCGC
>JBOFBS010000241.1:0-4529 GCA_051645725.1 Aeromonadaceae bacterium
ACTATATTTACGACCCCCTCTGTGGCTGGTGCTACGGTGCCGCGCCACTGCTCCAGGCCGCCAACCAGCTAGCCGAGCTGGAGATTGAACTCCACGCCGGAGGGCTCTGGCTGGGCTCGCGCCGTCAAACCATGGGCACTGCCCTGCGGGATTATGTGCGTCCCCATGACGAGCGGATCCAGGCCCTGACGGGTCAGCACTTTGGCGAGCACTATTTCAACGAACTGCTGCTAAACCCGGCCTATACCCTGGACTCCGAGCCACCTATCCGCGCCATTATGGCCATCACCCGGCTAGGAGGCAGTGGCTTGCAACTGCTTGCGCGTATTCAGCAGAGCCACTACCGGGATGGTCTATGGATAGGCCATCTTCCCAACTTGATTGCTCTGGCAAAGGAGCAGGGGGTGGATGAGGAAGCCTTTATCACCCACTACGGGCAAGCGGATTTGGCCGGGCATCTGGCCCTGAGTCAGCAGTGGCTAAGACGCCTGGGCGGACAGGGCTATCCCACCCTGGGGCTAGAGCAGCAAGGTGTGCTGACCCCGATCCCGGTTGCCCCGTTTTTGGGTAACCCGCCAGCGTTTCTCCAGAAACTCAAGAGCCTGTTAGCCATTGACGAACCAGTTCCACCCACGACATAGCCAGATCACTGCCGGGTGAGTCGCCTCACCCGGCAGAGTTTCTGTCCGTCAGCCCGGCAAAGTGACCACACAAGAAGTCGATAAAGACCCGCACCTTGGCGGGTAGATGCTGACGCGCCGCATAGTAGAGCCAGACGGTGCGCGGCTCAGGCCAATAGGCGGGAAGGATAGGTTGTAACAGGCCAGACTCTAGATATGACTCAATATGCCAGTGCCCCAGGGTGCCAATACCCACCCCCTGCAGCAACAGTTCACGCAGCGCATCAATGCTGGAGACACTCACATTGCCTTGGGGATCGATATGGTGCTCTACCCCCTCGCTGACAAAACGCCAGGGCAGCTTGCGCCCCGTTCCCAGTGAGCGAAAACCCAGACAGTTATGACGCCCCAGATCCGCCAAGCTAGCAGGCTCTCCCGCCCGAGCCAGATAACCCGGAGTGGCCACAGTGGCCAGTTGCATCTGGTAGAGGGGGCGCGCCACCAGACGGCTATCCTGGTTAACCCGGTTACCGATCCCCACATCAAACCCCTCGGCCACCAGATCCACCACCCTATCTTCGAAACGCATATCCAGCTCGATTTGCGGGTAATTCGCCAAAAAATCCGGCACCAGAGGCACGATAAAACGACGGCCAAAGCTGTCTGGCACACTGATGCGCAGCAAACCAGCCGGTGTCGAGGTTCGGGCTCGCAACCGCGCCAACGCTTCACCAATCTGTTCGCTGGCTGGTTGGCAACTTTGCTGCAACTCCCGACCATCCTCGGTCAGACTCAAGGAGCGGGTAGTCCGGTGGAAAAGGCGTACCCCGAGCTGCCGCTCCAGTTGCAATATGCTCTTGCTCACCGCAGCCGAGGAGATACCCAACTGCCGAGCGGCGGCAGAAAAACTCCCCTGCTCGGCCACCAGCAAAAATGAGGACAACTGACTCGGTATGGCAGATGACATGGCTTGGTTACACAGTGAAATAACACCCCCCTTATTTTCAACCTTTGGTTATTACTGTTACAACGAAAAATGAAGTTTTAGTTACCAATATTTCAGGCAAACTGGCTTCGTCGGTAACCAGATACTGTTGAGCGGATCGTTGAACCGCTCTGGAAAAGGAAGGAAATAGTCATGAGCAACCCAACCCTGACCCTACTCGAACAACGTCGCTCCGAGCGCAACTTTACCGGGGAAACCATTCCCGAAGCCGATCTGCAGACCATACTCAAGGCGGCCCAGCAAGCGCCCACCTCGGTCAACGGCCAGCAGATCTCCCTGGTGGTGGTGCGCGATAAAAACACCATAGCCAAGATTGCCGAACTTGCCGGTGGCCAGCCCCAGGTCGCCACGGCTGATACCTTTATCGCCATCGTCATCGACTACCAGCGGGCAACTGAAGCGGCGCGCCTGGCGGGCCAACCCATGGTGATTGATAGCTCGGCAGAGGGGCTGATGGTAGGCGCCGTGGATGCAGGCATCATGCTGCAGGCATTGCAGACGGCGGCCGGCGCACTGGGCTACGGCACTACAGCCATAGGGGCCGTGCGCCGTGACCCGCAAGCCATGATTGAGTTGTTGGGGCTGCCCCCGAAGACCTTCGTCGCAGTCGGCACCACGCTGGGGGTCATAGACAAATCCAAGCAGGCTCAAGTCAAACCCCGCGTACCACTCGAGAGCTTTGCCCTGCGCGAACGCTACGATCTGGCAGCGGTACAAAAAGGGGTTGCCGAGTATGATGCCACCCTGCGCCAATGGTGGGATGAACAGGGGCTCACCCAGATGCCCTCCTATGCCGCCTCAACCGCTGGCTACTATCAGACCATCTATTTTCCCAAGGTTGCGGCTACCCTCAGCCGCCAGGGTTTTGCCTTTAAGGACGAATAAGCGGATGGCCCCGCAATGCGGGGCCAAACGGCGGTTTTGGACTAGACTCCAAGAGTAGGCTCTGCCATCTGGAGGTAGTATGAAGGCTCGCTGGTTGTTGCTCTTTTTCTGGCTCTGCTCCGGGCTCTGCGCTGCAACTACACAGCCCTCCCCGCCCCTGACTGTAGTAACCGAAGATCTGCCCCCGCTAAACTATCAAGATGGTGACAAGGTAAGCGGCATTGCCACCGAGATAGTGGCCGCCACCCTGCAAAAAGCCGGGCTTAGCGCCGCACCACGCATCTACCCCTGGGCTCGGGCCATCAGCATGACAGAGCAACAGGAGAATGTGCTCATCTACAGCATCGCGCGCATACCGGAGCGGGAGAAACGGTTTCAGTGGATTGGCCCCCTCTTCCCCTACAGCGATTCACTGTACAAACTCAGGCAACGCCAGGATATCCAGCTCACCTCGCTACAAGAGGCCAAGCAGTACCAGATTGGCGTGATCCGCAGTTACGCCGTGCATGAGATGCTAAAACGCCTGGGCTTTGTCGATAACGTCCACCTGCAACTGGCCAAAGATCAGGAGCAAAACCTGCGCAAGCTCTTCAGCGGCAAAACCGATCTGCTGGTGGGCTCGGCGCTGGATCTGAGATGGCGCCTGCAGCACCACCCCGAACTTGGACGTTATGAGGATCTCTCTTGCGCCCTCTACCTTGAGAAATCTTTTTCCCACCTCTATATGGCCTTTGGCCTCAAGACCCATCCCGACATAGTTGCGCGCCTTCGCCATGCCTTTGCCCAGATCCAGGCCGATGGGACTCTGGATCAGATCTTGGGCAAGTATCACTATAAAGAAGCCAGTCCCATGGAAAAGCCCATGCCATAAGGGCTTACGCCCATTAAGCCAATCTTAAGCTGCCGCTAAGGCAACACTAATCTACCTGCCCTGACAATCTCCTTACCCAATGTGGCAAACCGCCACGACTGTGACACACAAAAGGAGTTGTCCCTTATGAAATCGCTCTGCGTACTGGCTGCGGCCATCACCTCCACTCTGCTCGGCACCCTGAATCCGGCACAAGCCTTTGATCTGCAACCGCCAAAGGAGAGTCAGTTCACCCTGGGAGCGGGTATGGCTCTGCTGCCAGAATATATTGGCGATCAGGAGTACCAGTTTGTGGTCACTCCCGCCATCAAGGGCGCCTGGGTCAGCGACACCCTGGGCACCTTTGCCGTCGGCTACGGTGCCCACGGCGGCCTGAGCTGGAGCCCATTCAATCTGGCCAAGAGCGAAATAGCCCTGGTCACCGACTATGCCTCAGGACGTGCCGACTCGGATGATGGTCATCACTACCTCTTTGGCAGCGACTATCTCAAGGGGATGGGCGAGATAAAGGAGACCCCCGAGCTGGGCCTGCGCGCCAGTACCACCCTGCTGCCCTGGCTGACCCTCCACTCCCAGTTGATGTGGGGCCTGGGCAACACGGGCCACAAAGGAGCCTGGGGCGATGTGGGATTAGAGGCCAGCAGCTATCTGAGCGAGTCGCTGGAAGGGTCGTTCGATATCGGCACGAGCTGGGGGGATGGCGACTATATGTCCAGCTTCTATGGTGTCACCAAGCAGCAGGCCCAAAACAGTCGCTTCCAGGCCTATTCTGCTGGCGCCGGCATCAAGGATGTCAGCGTGAGCGCCGGGTTACGTTACCATTTCACCCCCCAGATGAGCCTTGAGAGCCATGTGGGAATGATCTCCCTGATTGGCGATGCCGCCGATAGCCCCCTGGTTCGCGAGCAGAACAATCTGGTGGCCAGCATGATGTTTCTTTATCGCTTCTAAGACCGCCCTCAAGCCGACACGGAACAGGTAACACATCGCATAAATCGCAAGGAGAGACCATGACCAAGATACGACGCAGCCTGCTACTCTGCCTGCTGAGCGGATTGGCCGCATGCCACAGTGATGAAAAACCCCAGGCAACCCAGTCAACAAGATATGCCACCCTGGAAGCCCTCTACCCCAGAGAGGCCGAGAG
>JBOFBS010000242.1:0-8278 GCA_051645725.1 Aeromonadaceae bacterium
CTTGGCTTCTCGGACAAAGAGCTCGATATCTCCTATGATTTCCACGCCAGCACGCGCCGCTACTTGCAACGCCGGTGTGGCCAGAGCAATACCAGGGCTGGCGATGATGAGTTCGGCCTGGGTCAGCAATTCAGGATCCAGAGGGCCGCAACGCAGCTCCACCCCAGCAGCCAACTCCTCGGCTCCCGGCGGATTGGCACGCGTATCCAGCACCAAGGGGGTCACCCCACGGCGCAGGAAGTAATTCACGCAAGAAAGCCCCGTCTTGCCCAACCCTAGGATGATAACCTTGCTCATCTGCTTGCCTTATCTCAACTTCAATGTCACAAGCCCCAGCAATACCAGCACCAGGGTGATGATCCAAAACCGCACTATGACCCGAGGCTCAGGCCAACCCTTGAGCTCATAGTGGTGATGAATAGGGGCCATCCGGAAAATACGTTGCCCCCGCAGCTTGTATGAGCCCACCTGCAGTATGACGGACACTGTCTCCAGCACGAAAATACCGCCCATGATCACGAGCAGAAACTCCTGACGGATAAGCACGGCAATCGCACCCAGCACGGCACCCAAGGAGAGTGAACCGACATCCCCCATGAAGACTTGAGCCGGGTAGGTGTTAAACCAGAGAAAGCCTAAGCCGGCACCGACTATGGCAGTACAGACCACCACCAGTTCAGAGGCATGCACCACGTAGGGAATGTGCAGGTAGTTGGCGAAATTGACGTTACCGGTAGCCCAAGCCACCAGCGCCAACCCTGCTGCCACCATGACGGTGGGCATGATCGCCAGGCCATCCAGCCCATCCGTGAGGTTGACGGCATTGGAGGAGCCCACTATCACCAGGTAGCAAAGAGGAATAAACAGCAGGCCCAACTCTGGCATCAAATTTTTGAAAAAAGGAACCACCAGTGTGGTCTCGGCCGCAGAGCCAGCTGACCAGTAGAGATAGATACCCACAGCCAAGGCTGCGGCAGACTGCCAGAAATACTTCCAGCGAGCGATCAACCCTTTGCTGTTTTTACGGATCACCTTGCGGTAGTCATCCACAAAGCCAATCGCACCGAATGCCACCAGCACAAACAGCATGATCCAGACGTAGGGATTGCTCAGACGTGCCCAGAGCAGTACCGAGATGAGGATAGAGGCGAGGATGAGCAGCCCCCCCATGGTCGGAGTGCCTCGCTTGCTAAAGTGCGACTCAGGGCCATCATTTCGCACCACTTGGCCGATCTGCAACAGTTGCAGACGACGGATCAGGTGGGGACCTATCCACAGCGCAAAACCCAACCCGGTGAGGATGGACATGATGGCGCGGAAGGTCAGGTAAGAGACCACATTAAAGAGAGAGAAATAGGGCGTAAGATACTCCGCCAGCCAGACTAACATGCCTGCTCCTTGCTGTTTTTCACAAATTCGATGACCTCTTCCATGCGCGAGCTACGAGCCCCCTTGGCCAGAAGAGTGAGATGCGGATGCTGACTCAACAGCGGTGTCAGTGCGGCAAAGAGCGCGGTTTTGTCACTAAAGTGCACCCCGCCCGCCGCCTTGGCCGCCTGTTCGGCCAAGAGCCCGACGGTAAAGACGGCGTCCAATCCTGCCGCCTTGGCATGCGCCCCGACCTCACGGTGCAAGGCCTCCGCCTCCTGACCCAGCTCCCCCATATCCCCAAACACCAGGACCCGAAAACCAGGCAGAGCCGCCAGGGTGTCAATGGCCGCAAACACAGACTGCACACTGGCATTGTAGGTATCATCGATCAGCGTCAAACCCGGCAACTCCTTCAGACAGAGCCGCCCCTTGACCGGTTGCAATGACTCCAACCCACGCTTAATCGTCATGAGCGAAGTATCCAGGGCCTGAGCCAAGGCAGCCGCTGCCAACGCATTGGCAACATTGTGTCGCCCCGGCAACGGCAGGCTAATATCGACCTCACCCACGGGGGTGACCATGGTAAAACTACAACGCGCCTGCTCATCGCTACGAATATCACGAGCAAAGAAATCGGCCGCACTATTCTCTATGCCAAAGCTGTGCATGTTGGGCTCGAGATCGGCTTGCCAGAAGCCGAAAAACTCGCTGTCGGCATTGACTATGGCCATCCCCTGCTCACTCAGACCGGTGAAGATCTCGGACTTGGCCAGCGCAACGCCCTGCAGTGAGCCAAACCCCTCCAGGTGTGCTGCCGCAACATTGTTTATCAATGCCACATCAGGCTTGACCAGAGAGGTTGTCCAGGCGATTTCCCCCGGGTGGTTGGCACCCAACTCCATGACGGCAAAGGCATGCTCGGGCGTCAGCCGCAGCAAGGTCAGGGGGACGCCTATCTCGTTATTCAGATTACCCTGTGTCGCCAAGACAGACCCACGCAAAGCGAGGATGGCGGCGCACATCTCCTTGACCGTGGTCTTGCCACAACTCCCTGTAATGGCCACGACCTTGGGATGCAGGCGAGAACGCACCAGGGCTCCCAGTTGGCCCAAGGCATAGCGGGTATCGTTGACCAGCAACTGAGGACATGCCAAAGGCTGAGGCTCGCTGACCAGCAGGGCTCCCGCCCCCTTGGCGACCACATCCGCACAGAATTGGTGAGCATCAAACCGCTCCCCCTTGATGGCGACAAACAGCGCACCTGGCGCTATCTGCCGACTATCCGTGGTCACGGCATCAACAAGCCTATCCTCACCCAGCAGGGTGGCATCCAGGGCACATGCTATCTCTTGAAGTGAAAGCGGGATCATATGCCTGCCTCCAGGAGTCGAACTACGGTATCGCGATCGCTATACATCAACTTCTGCTTACCCACTATCTGATACTCTTCATGTCCTTTGCCTGCGATCAGAATAAGATCGCCGGCTTTGGCTTCACTCAACGCCCGGCGTATGGCTGACTCTCGTTGGTGTTCAACCAGGGCCAATTGTGGCGCTACCAAACCTGCCAGCATGTCGGCGACTATCTGCTCTGGCGCCTCACTCCTTGGGTTGTCATCCGTGATGATGAAACGATCAGCCAGTCGCTCGGCAATCGCGGCCATCATGGGACGTTTGCCACGATCTCGATCGCCACCACAGCCCACCAAACACCAGAGCTGGCCTCCACAGTGCTGGCGAGCCGCCAGCAGAGCCTGCTCCAGCCCATCCGGCGTATGTGCATAATCGACCACCAGCAGAGGGCGGGCCCCTCCGCCAAAGCACTCCATCCGCCCGGTGACAGGTTGAAGTCGCGGCGCGACAGCCAGCAGAGCCTTCAGGTCATAGCCGAGCACCAGCAGACAAGCCAATGCCGCCAGCATGTTGGCCACGTTGAAAGAGCCCAGCAAGGGGGCGGATAATACACCCATTCCCCACGAGGAGGTAATTTCGGCGGTAAATCCACGATCGTGGAACTGCACACGCTCTGCAAAGAGGTAGCGACCAGGCAAATGAGCAAGCGAGTGTGACTGGCTATAAGCAACGGCCTGGGGTAATTCGGTCAGCCACTGTTGCCCGACAGAGTCATCGGCATTTAAGACGCAATCCTCCGCAGGCAGCAAAGAGAAGAGGCGCCGCTTGGCCGCCGCATACTCGTCCATGGTGCCATGGTAGTCCAGGTGGTCACGACTCAGATTGGTAAAGGCCGCCACGGCAAATGGCAGTGCGGCGACCCGCTGTTGCACCAGCCCATGGGAAGAGACCTCCATGGCAACCAGATCTGCACCCAATGCTTGCTGGCGCGCCAGCTCACGCTGGATCTCCACCGCGCTGGCCGTGGTATTGGCACAAGGCGTCAGATGCCCAAACAGGCCATTGCCCAATGTCCCCAGAACGCCGGCGGTTCCCCCTAACAAGGCACGCCAGTTAGCAATAAGCTGAGTTGTGGTGCTCTTGCCATTGGTCCCGGTTATCCCGACCAGTTGCATCTGTTTACCCGGTTCACCATAGAAGCGGCCCGCCAGCGCGGACAGCTGGGCCGATAAATCAGAAATCGCAAACTGTGGTACCGGCAGCGTCATATCCGCCGTAAAAGCATCATCGGCCTCATAAAGTACAGCCACAGCCCCCAGCTGGACCGCAGCCGCAATGAAGTGACGACCATCGACCGCATGCCCCTTCACGGCGACAAAAAGATCCCCAGGCTGTACAGACCGGCTATCCAGTTGCATGTCACGAAGTGCGACGGCAGGTGCAGCTATACCTAATGGAGCAAGTAACGCATCAAGTGTGAGGGACAACTTTAACCTCCTGACGGGCCAGGCTGACTTGTGGCTTGGTTGCGGGCAATGTCTGCGGTGCGTCTGGTGGCACGTTGTAGAGCTGCAAAGCCCCAGACATCACCTCGGCGAAGGTCGGCCCCGCGACCATACCGCCATAGTAAGCGCCATTCTTGGGTTCGTTGATGATGACCACCATGGCAAACCTGGGGTTAGAGACGGGAGCAAAACCGGCAAATGTCCCCACATAATCCTTGCCATAGCCACCAGCAACCGCGACCTTGGCGGTCCCTGTCTTACCGGCCACCCGATATCCTGGCACCTCAGCCTTAGTACCCGTACCACCATGCTCAACCACTGACTCCAGTTGCAACATGACGGCTTCTGCATCTTTTCGCGATACCACCTGCTCACCTTGCGGTGGCTCACTCACCTTCAAAATAGAGACGGGTTTACGCACCCCCTTGTTTGCCAGAGTGGCGTAGGCCGAAGCCAGCTGCAACGGAGTAATACGCAAACCATAACCAAAGCCGAGCGTGGCGCGTTCTATGTCAGACCAGCGACGCCGCACCGGCAACATACCGGAGCTCTCACCCATCAAGCCGGTACCCGAATCAGAACCCAGGCCAAATTGCGTCAAGGTATCGAGGATCTGTTGTGGCGGCATGCGCAGAGCAATGCGTGCCATCCCTATGTTTGATGAATATTTCAGAATATCCCCCAGGGCACCTTGCGCCATGCGGTGGCTATCCGTCACCCGCTTGCCGCCGATATTAAAGGGGCGAGTGTCAAATACCTCGCTCCAGTTGGTTATCCCATGCTCCAGGGCGCTGACTGCAACCAGGGGTTTGACCGTTGAACCAGGCTCATAGGTATCGGTCACGGTGCGATTACGCGCACGGAAGCCCTGGTACTGACCGCGATTGTTAGGGTTATAGGAGGGGGTATTGACCATTGCCAGCACCTCACCGGTAACAACATCCAGCAATACCAAGGAACCTGAGGTGGCCTTGTTCACCTCGGTCGCATACTTCAATGAGCGATAGGCCAGAGACTGCAAACGCTGATCGATACTCAGCATCAGGTCATTCGCCTTTTTCCCCTCTTTCACTACGCCAATGTTTTCAATCACTCGGCCTTGACGGTCTTTGCGCACTTTGCGTTCAGCTGGCACCCCGGTAAGCCATTCGTTGAAGCTGCGCTCTACGCCTTCAATACCACTGCCATCGATGTTGGTCATGCCGACTATGTGGGCACTGATCTCCCCTGAGGGGTAGTAGCGGCGGGACTCGCGGCGCAGATAGACACCCGGCAGGCGTAACTTGCCAATATACTCCGCCACCGAGGGCGTGATCTGACGCTGCAAATAGACAAAGCGGCGTCTAGGGTCGGCGATCCGAGAGGTCAACTCCTTGATATCGAGTCCCAGCACCTCAGCCAACGCTCGCCACGCTTTGCTGTTATCCAAGGCACCGCTCTCATGGACCGTTTTGGGGTCGGCCCACACAGCCTGCACCGGCACGGATACCGCCAGCTGCTCGCCATTGCGATCTGTCACCATGCCTCGCCCCGTCGCATCGGCTGTGGTCCGCAGGGAACGCAGGTCACCCTCCAGGCGCAGACGATCCGGCTGAATCACCTGGATCCAGGCTGTTCGGGCAAACAAACCCAGGAAACCGAGCAGAATGAGACCCAGCACCGTAAAAAAACGCCACTGGGGTATGCTGAACTCGGTTTTCTTATTGGCTTTGCGTTTTACACTCATGGCTGATTAATGATCTTTTCCGTTAGAGGAGCAGGACGCGCCATGAACAGTTTGCTCTTGGCGATATCACTGACTCGGGAGTGCTCGGCGAGCGCATTTTGCTCTAACAGCAAATGGCGCCACTCAATATCCAGTTTGTCGCGACCATCCATCAACTCGTTAAGGGTTATGGTCAAGAGTCGAGTTTCGTTTGTTACCACTATGGTGGTCATAGCCGATCCTAAAATGGCCAACACCAGCAGGATCTGAAATTTGTGTCGACCGAGATCCCGCAGTATCTCTAATGCCAGATTGACCCGAGGCTCCATGATTTAACTCTCCAAACGCTCGGCGACACGTAGCACTGAACTGCGAGAGCGAGGATTCACTTCAATCTCGGCCTCACTAGGTTTTTGGGCCTTGCCAATACTCTTCAGGTTACGACCAACCGCCAGCTGAGCCTCGGTCAATGGCAGGCCATGTGGGACCTCAGGCCCCTTCTCCTGCTTACGAATAAACTGTTTGACGATCCGATCCTCCAACGAGTGGAAGCTGATGACCGCCAAGCGGCCATGAGGCGCGAGCACTTTTAACGCCCCATCCAGTGCACGTTCCACCTCTTCCAACTCTGAGTTGATATAGATACGAATTGCCTGAAAACTGCGCGTTGCCGGGTGCTTGTTCTTCTCCCGGGTCGGAATGAGCCGCGCAATGAGCTCAGCCAATTGGCGAGTGCGCACGAAGGGGCGCTCCACTCTGTCATGCACTATGGCTCGAGCGATTTTCTTGGCAAAGCGCTCCTCACCAAACTCCTTGAGCACCCAGGCAATGTCATCGGCATCGGCCTTAGCCAGCCACTCGGCGGCACTGAGCCCAGAGGTTGGGTCCATGCGCATATCAAGTGGGCCATCCTTTTGAAAGCTAAAGCCGCGTTCGGCATCGTCTAATTGGGGTGATGAGACGCCCAGGTCCAGCAACAGGCCATCTACCTTTCCCGCCAGCCCCCGCTCACTCAGATAATCGGCAAGGCCAGAGAAGGCGCCAGGAATGATCTCAAAACGAGGATCGGTAATGGTGCGAGCCTCGGCTATGGCCAGAGGATCACGATCTATACCCAACAGACGCCCCTCCGCACCAAGACGGGAGAGGATCAGGCGCGAATGACCACCGCGGCCAAAGGTACCATCCACATAAATGCCGTTTGGCTTAATCGCCAACGCATCAACGGCTTCATGCAACAACACGGTGACATGACTGAAGGTCTGTTCCATAGCTAGAGAGAGAAATCCCGTAAAGTGTCCGACTGTGTCCAGTCCATTTCTGGCAACGCGCCAAGATCTGCGTTGACCTGGGTCAACCAGGCCGAATCGCTCCATATCTCGAATTTGTTCAGCTGCCCGACCAGCATCACCTGCTTGTCCAGCTTGGCATGTTGACGCAAGGGCGCAGGCAGCAGAAAACGGCCATTACCATCGAGTTCACATTCACTGGCATGACCCAGCAACAAGCGCTGCAGACGCCGCTCCAGCGGATCCATAGTCGAAAGAGCCTTAAGTTTTTTTTCAATCTCTTCCCATTCCGATAACGGATAGAGAAGCAGACAGGGGTGGGTGATATCTATGGTGCAGATAAGCTGGCCCTCGCTCTCCTCGCGAAGCCAATCTCGATACTTGGTTGGTAGCGTCAATCGCCCCTTGGGATCCAGGGTGATGGCATGAGCACCACGTAACATGAGATTTACCTACCCGCTAATCTACTTTATTCCACAATTAACCACTTTTCTCCACGCTAGAGTGTAAGGATGGGCCACCTGCATTGCAAGGGAGCAACCCATGCCAAGCCGTGATATATCTG
Source organism: Aeromonadaceae bacterium (assembly GCA_051645725.1). Taxonomy (GTDB): domain Bacteria; phylum Pseudomonadota; class Gammaproteobacteria; order Enterobacterales; family Aeromonadaceae; genus Pseudaeromonas. Next base: position 7,788 of record JBOFBS010000242.1, read on the forward strand.
GAGTTATGGGGGAGATGAGGAGAAAAGAGACTTATTTTTCAGCGGAGTATTCAGATATACAGAATTTTCTTTTTTGGGAGCCACCTCTCGTTATTGGCACCCGGTCAACGGACGAGTATTAACTCACCCTCGACCCCTGGTGCAATTAGCTCGATTGGCATACGCAAACCAAAAAAATACCGGCCGAAGCCGGTTTTTTTTAATCAGGGGAGTTGGCGCTATATAAGCCGGGTTCTGTTCCGAGTTGCCTCGGTGGCAGCCATTCCTCTAGGCCAGCAATCGCTCGCTGGCTCAAGCAACCTACCCGCCCCCAACGCGGGCCACGCCAATAGGGGCCTATTTGGTCTTGCTCCGGGTGGAGTTTACCGTGCCACGAACTGTTACCAGTCGCGCGGTGCGCTCTTACCGCACCCTTTCACCCTTACCTGATCCCTTGCGGGCCATCGGCGGTTTGCTCTCTGTTGCACTGGTCGTAGGCTCACGCCTCCCAG
>JBOFBS010000243.1:0-8902 GCA_051645725.1 Aeromonadaceae bacterium
GCCGCTACGCCTGCCGCTATGCCGGGAATTACTGGTATCTGATGGATGGCGAGAGCGCTAGCAAGATTAGAGAAGACAAATGGTTGGAGGGGGAACTGACAGGAGCCATCCAGTTACAACAGCTGAGAGTCGTCTTCCAGCCCCAGTATGCCTTGAGCAATGGGCGCATTAGTGGTGCTGAAGTACTGCTACGCTGGCAACACCCTGAATTTGGCATGGTGCCACCGGATCGTTTCATTCCCATCGCCGAGCACTCCTCCCAAATTCTGGAAATAGACCTCTGGGTTCTGGAGCACTCTTGCGCCTTTCTTGCCCGACTACGGCAACTCGGCTTGAAGGAGTTCCACCTGGCCATAAACGCCTCCGCTACCGAGCTCTCCAATCCCAACTACCCCATGCATGTGGAAAGAGTTCTCAAGGAGTACGACATACCCGCAAGCCAACTTGGCATTGAGATTACAGAAACAGCCCTGGTGGAACTGGATGAGGTGGCTCGTACCATGGTTCAACGCCTGAAAGTCTTAGGGGTGGAAATTGCATTGGATGATTTTGGCACCGGCTACACCTCTTTCAAGCATCTGGCTGAACTTCCGCTAGATACGCTTAAGATCGACCGCAGCTTCACCGCCCAACTGGAGCAGGATCCGAAATTGGTCGATTCCATACTGCAACTAGCCTGTGCATTTAACCTCAAGGTGGTAGCAGAGGGAGTAGAAACCGCTGAACAATTGAGTATTCTGACCTCAAAGGGTTGCGATCTGGCACAAGGCTACCTACTCTCGCGCCCCATTGATGAAGGAGCTCTGCTCATCTTGCTGGAATCAGGAGCCCACCCACTGGCACAGCAGATCTGCGTCAGCCAGCGGGCTCTCTAAGCTCTCTCTTTCCGAGTCATAGGTCAAAGAAAAGGCGCATGACGTAAACCGTCCTGACTTATTGAGCCTCTGGCACATGTGCCATGGCAGCCAGTAGCACGTCGGGACCGGCACCTGGTCGACAAGCCTGCTCACTCAGATGTCGGCGCCAGGCACGAGCACCAGGCAACCCCTGAAACAAACCCAGCATATGGCGGGTGATATGAGAAAGGTGGTTCCCCTTGGTCAGCTCTTGCTCTATGTAAGGGAGCATGCGACGCACAACCTCATGTCGAGATGGCACGAGAATGTCATCACCAAACACCTTGCGATCAACCTGAGCCAGAAGGTAGGGATTCTGATAGGCCTCTCGCCCCACCATGACACCATCAACCCGTTCAAGATGACTCATGACCTCAAGCATGCTGGTCACACCGCCATTGATGGAGATAGTTAAGTGTGGGTAGTCCTGTTTAACCCGGTAGACCCGTTCATAGTCCAGTGGCGGGATTTCTCGATTCTCTTTAGGGCTCAGGCCACTGAGCCACGCCTTCCTGGCATGCAGGATGAAGGTGTCACAACCTGCGGCACTCACCCTATCCAGAAAAGCACACAGGAAGTCATAGGAGTCGAGATCATCTATACCGATGCGGCTCTTCACCGTCACCGGGATCGACACCTCGGCTCGCATCGCCGCCACGCACTCGGCCACTAACTCTGGAGAGGCCATCAGACAAGCACCGAAACGACCATTCTGTACGCGATCTGAAGGACACCCCACATTCAGATTCACCTCATCATAACCACGAGCCTCGGCTATCTTGGCGCATTGCGCCAAGGCTGCCGGATCACTCCCCCCCAGTTGCAAGGCAAGAGGGTGCTCTGCCTCGTGATAGGCCAGGTAATCACCTCGCCCCTGCAATATGGCTCCTGTCGTCACCATTTCGGTATAGAGCAGGGCATGACGACTGATCTGGCGCAGAAAATAGCGGCAGTGACGATCCGTCCAATCCAGCATAGGGGCAATGGAAAAACGCAAGGCAGGATAAACGCCACCATACTGCTTGCAATCAGGAGCGGAGGAGGTGTCATCCGCAAAAGAGGTTGAGATCATGTAGATTCCACAGCTATTAACTCACTATCTCGCCGCCCAGCGCCTGGTTATCGACAAGCCCAAACGGCAAGGGTCGGCACATAGGCCTAGTTTACCTTGGATCGGCCTTGTGCGTAAAAAAGAGAGTTGCAGGCACACCATCCTGACTCAGCAAACCAGCAAACCAGCAAACCAGCAAACCAGCAAACCAGCAAACCAGCAAACCAGCAAACCAGCAAACCAGCAAACCAGCAAACCAGCAAACCAGCAAAAAAAAGCTATCGTTATAGAAGGCACATTGGAAGCGCATTAGCCACCCAGGCACAGGAGGTCCCATGGATCTGTCTCAGCTTGCCATCCTGAGCATATTGGCTCTTATTGCCAGCTTGCTGCTGTTTATCGAATTTGGACGTCGTATCGGGCTTCATCAACTCGCCCGCAACCAAAAAGGTCTGGCCAAGGGGGCGGCCACAGCGGAGGGTGCCGTCTTCGGGCTGCTCGGATTGCTCATCGCCTTTACTTTTTCAGGGGCTGCCGAGCGTTTTGAGCAGCGACGCCACCTAACGACAGAGGAGGCCAATGCCATAGGCACTGCCTACCTGCGCCTCGACCTGTTAGCCCCCCAAGACCAACTGCTCCTGCGCCCCCTGTTTCGCGACTACACCCAACTCAGAGCCCAGGTTTATAGCGAGGCAGAAGATTTCCTCTTAACTCGTCAACGTCTGGCATCTTGCCAACAACAGCAGAAAAAGATCTGGGCACTGGCAGTAGCCGCCAGCCAGAAACCGGATGCCGCGCCCCAATCAGCCATGCTGTTGTTACCGGCACTCAACGAGATGATTGATATCACCACCAGCCAGCACATGGCAACCCAAAATCACCCTCCAGCTGTGGTGTTTGCTCTGCTGCTAATACTGAGTCTGATCGGTGCCTTATTGATTGGTTATGACATGGCCTCTAACCGGGAACGCAGCTGGTTGCACCATCTGGCTTTCGCCACCATCATGGCACTGGCCATGTATCTGATCGTTGATCTGGAATTCCCTCGCCTTGGCGTGATCCGGATAAATAGCACGGATCTGATATTGGAGGAGTTGCAGCAGGAGATGAGATGATGCCTGAGGTTGCCGAGCACATAAAATCTCAAGCAAAATAGTAACCTAGAGTCATTTTATAATGAGTATTGTCACGCTATTTTGGCATGCTATATGGTACTCTTTTAGAGGATCATCGATCTTTATTCTCGACCTTAGCATGCTCGATGCCTGGCAGAAGAGAATCGTTCAATCAGCTTTTGTTGTGACGCGAGCGTTACAGCTCTCTTATCTCAAGCTGGTTCACTATTGGGGAAGAAAATGCGTGCCGAATTCGTAAATCCTTTTCTGCTGTCACTCATCAACGTGATGAACACCATGGCTCAACTTGAGCTCAAACCTGGAGCCCCGCGCAAGAAAAGCGATGAGCTGGCCAGGGGCGATGTTTCCGGCTTGATTGGTCTCGTCGGCCCTCAGAGTCGTGGTTCCTTCTCCATTACGTTCGAGAAAGGATTGGCGTTGGAGGTAATGCGCCGCATGCTGGGAGAAGCCCCGGCAACCATCAACGAAGAGGTGACCGATATGGTGGGCGAGATCACCAACATGGTGACCGGTGGTGCCAAACGTATGCTGGCCGAAAAAGGGTATGATTTCGATATGGCCACGCCAATCGTCGTATCAGGCACTAATCACACCATCACCCATAAGGCTGATAGCATCAAGCTGTTGATGCCATTTGAGAGTGAATTTGGCAAAGCTACTATCGAAATCTGCTTCGAATAGCGGCAAGATGGGTTACCCAGAGATTCTAAGGGAGTAGAACTAGCGTGTTTAAAGTGATGAAGTGGGCCTTGCTGGCTACTCTGATCGGCTTGATCGCCTCGCAGATCAACATAGAGGCCTCTATCTACAAGGCAGCGGATAACAGTGTCGAGATTATCTTTCCCCAGTGGCAAACCGAAGAACCCTGGTTTTACGTTTACTGGACGCCAGGCACACTGAGCTTCAAGCAGCAGCCCAGAGAAAAGAAAGAGTTTGAATCCAAAGCCAAAACTCTGATGTAAGCAGATAAGGTCACGGCTAGCCTAAAAGCGGATAGTGACGCTTTTAGGCTTGGATTAGCGCCGAGATGCCAAACGTCATCCCCTGCGGCGGCGAGTAATCCCCCTGTCGCAGCGGCAGCAAGACAACTGATAAATTGAGCTGGAAAGACGTTGAGCCGGGAAACGGCTCATCGTTATTACTCAACCTGTTACACAAAATCCACTATCACGCGCGGCGTCAGCTTGGTCACTAACTCATAAGGAATAGTGCCCACATACTCGGCCACCTGCTCAACGGGTAACCCCTCACCCCACAGGGTCACCTCATCCCCCACCCTATCTGTCGCCTCTGGCCCCAGATCCACCGTCATCATATCCATGGAGACGCGCCCGGCTGTGGGCACCAGACGCCCATTGACCAACACAGGAGTGCCATTAGGTGCCATTCTCGGGTAACCATCACCATAACCCATGGCGATCACGCCAAGACGTGTGTCACGCTGGGTCGTCCAGTTCGCGCCATAACCGACCTGCTCTCCGGCCTTGGCCTCACGCACCGCGATGAGGGTGCTCTTGAGCGTCATGACTGGCTGCAGCCCATGATCAGCCCCGACCTTATCTGGAAAGGGAGAAATGCCATACAACATGATGCCGGGTCGCACCCAATCGGCATGAGCCTCTTTCCAGGCTAACACACCTGCAGAATTGGAGAGTGCACACTCGCCGCCCATGCCCTCGGCCAGGCGGTTAAAGAGCGCGATCTGCTCCCGGGTAGCCGGATTATCCAGCTCATCCGCGCAACTGAAGTGGGTCATCAGGTTAAAAGGCTGCACCACGTTCTTGCACTTGGCCAGACGCGCAAAAAAGGCAGAAGCCTCCTCTGGACGCACCCCCAATCTATGCATGCCGGTGTCCAGCTTGACCCAGGCCCGGATCGGTTGAGGCAGCTCGACCTGCTCCAGCGCCTCCAGTTGCTCCCAGGAGTGAACGGCAGTCTGCAGATTGTTGGCCGCCAGCACAGGCAGATCATCGGCACTGAAGAAGCCTTCCAGCAGGATCACCGGCTTGACTATGCCGCCACTGCGCAGCGTGAGCGCCTCTTCGATACGTGCCACCGCGTAGGCGTCAGCCTCTTTTAGGGTGCGAGCCACGGGCAAGAGGCCGTGGCCATAGGCATTGGCCTTCACCACGGCAACCACCTTGGTAGTGGGAGCCTGCTCACGCACTATGCGCAGATTGTGCTGGAGAGCCTGGGTGTGGATCAGGGCCGTTGCTGCTTTCATGGCTTGTCCTTAGTAATCGTCGTCGTAAGCGGGGCCTGCATAGTTATCAAACCGCGAGAATTGCCCCTGGAAAGTAAGTCGCACCTTGCCGATCGGGCCGTTACGCTGCTTACCTATGATGATTTCGGCAACCCCCTTGTCCGGGCTGTCATCGTGGTAGACCTCATCCCGATAGATAAACATGATGAGGTCCGCATCTTGCTCGATTGAGCCTGATTCCCGCAAGTCGGAATTGACCGGGCGCTTATCGGCCCGTTGTTCCAAGCTACGGTTAAGCTGAGAGAGGGCAATGACAGGAACCTGCAGCTCCTTGGCCAAGGCCTTGAGTGAGCGGGAGATCTCGGCAATTTCCAGCGTCCGGTTGTCACTCAAGGAGGGCACCCGCATCAACTGCAGGTAGTCGATCATCACCAGGCTGACGCCTCCATGTTCACGCGCAATTCGGCGGGTACGGGAGCGCAACTCCGTGGGGGTAAGACCGGATGCGTCATCGATATACATCTTCCCCTTCTCCAGCAACAATCCCATGGTAGAGGAGAGCCGTCCCCAATCATCATCATCCAACTGACCCGTCCTGACACGAGTCTGCTCAATGCGTCCCAACGAGGCGAGCATACGCATGATGATCTGCTCGGAAGGCATTTCCAGCGAGAAGATGACGGCGGGTTTATCCTGAGTCAGCGCCGCATGCTCCACCAGATTCATGGCAAAAGTGGTTTTCCCCATGGAGGGACGGGCGGCCACTATGATGAGGTCGGAGGGCTGAAAGCCTGAGGTCATCTTATCCAGATCGGAGTAACCAGATGAAACCCCAGTGACACCGTTATGCGGTTTACGGAACAGCTCTTCAATCTTGTCGACCGTCTTCTCCAGCACCACTTTCAGGGACTGGGGGCCTTCGCTGCTGCTGCTACGAGACTCGGCGATCTTGAACACCTTGCTCTCGGCCTCATCCAGCAGGTCGGCGGCATTGCGCCCTTGTGGATCAAAACCAGACTCGGCTATGTCGTTGGCCACCGAGATCATCTCGCGCACCACAGCCCGTTCGCGCACTATCTCGGCATAGGCACTGATATTGGCGGCACTGGGCGTGTTCTTGGCAATCTCAACCAGATAGGCAAAACCACCTGCAGCGTCCAGTTGCTCGTGTCGCTCCAGCTCCTCCTGCAGAGTGATGAGATCGATAGGCAATCCCTGAGCCGAGAGACGTGTCATGCCAGCAAAGATCAGACGATGAGGGCGGCTGTAAAAATCGTGTTCCGATACACGCTCGGCAACTCGGTCCCAGGCTTCGTTATCCAGCATCAAGCCACCCAGCACCGATTGCTCCGCTTCAAAGGAGTGAGGAGGCATCTTCAGCTGTTCAAGCCGCGGATCTTTCTTCTGCCCAGAGGAAGGCTGCGCCATTACATCTAACACCGGATAAATTGGGAAAGGGGGGCTATTATCGGCCTTTTTTCCGGCTTCGAAAAGCGGCATACACACCCAGAGGCCAGCTCAATTTTTCCCGCCCATCCTCCCCCATTAATACCTCGGGAAAACCGAATAACAAATCAGTTACAAACAGGCTTGACTCCGGCTCTCTTCCCCGTAGCATGGGCCATGACTATTCAACCCATAGGGCTCTCTCGATATGAGAAAAATGTTAACCCTGTTCAGTATCGCCTTGGTGAGTTTCACGCTCGCCTTGAGTGCTGGCGATGCCAATGCCGCCAAATTTGGTGGTTCAAAATCATTCGGCAAGAGTTATCGCACTGCGCCGAAACAACAGGCACAGCCAGTCAATAACAACAAGCCGGTAGCCAACCAGCCAGCTGCTGCCGGAGCCAAGAAGGGCATGATGGGAGGCCTGCTTGGCGGTCTGCTCGCGGGTGGATTGCTGGCCTGGATGTTTGGTAGTGGCGCCTTCGATGGTCTGCAGATGATGGACATGATCATCCTGGCCGGGGTTGCCTTCATCATCTTCAAGCTGGTGCGAGGCATGATGCAAGCCAAAGCCGGTGCCATGGCGCGTCAGAGCAGCCCCGCACCGGCCTACTCGGCGCCCTACTCACAGCCAGCCGCATCGGCTGCCCCAGCCCCTCAAGAGGCTCAAGGCTTTACACCCGCCAGCGCTAGCCCTGCCAGCAGTGGCTCGGGATTTGCGGATGTCCCCTTCAATCTGCCACCCGGCTTTGAGTTGCAGCAATTCTTGAACGGCGCGCGGGATCACTATCGCAACCTGCAGCAGGCATGGAATGTGAACGATCTGGCCAAAATCCAGGAGTATGTCAGCCCGGAACTTTACAATGCCCTGGCCGAAGAGCGACGCAGCCTTGCTGGCGAACAGCACACTGAAGTGATGTTTGTTGATGCCGAGCTGGTGCGTGCCGATCATGGCACAGATTGGGCTCAGGTTAGCGTGAAGTTCACCGGCCGCTACCGCGACAGCGTGGAGGCCGTAGAGGAGCCGATCAACGAGGTTTGGCATCTGGAGCGGGATCTGCGCCAGAACAACGCCCCCTGGTATGTGGTCGGGATAGAGCAGTAAGCCGTTATCGGCTGACAAACAAGAGGTGGCCCAGGCCACCTCTTTTCTTATTTGAAGCGGATTACTTAAGCAACGCGAGCAAGACCCCGGCAGCCACAGCCGAACCCAGCACTCCAGCCACGTTGGGCCCCATCGCATGCATCAGGAGAAAATTCTGCGAGTCCACCTCCTGTCCCACCTTGTTGGCCACCCGCGCCGACATGGGCACAGCCGAGACCCCTGCGGCCCCGATGAGCGGGTTTACCTTGGCCCCCGGAAAACAGTTCATCAGTTTGCCCATCAGCACCCCTGCCGCCGTCCCCAGAGCAAAGGCAATGGCCCCCAACAGCAGGATGCCCAACGTCTGCTGCGTCAGGAAGGTTTCCGCCGATAGCTTGGAGCCCACCCCCAATCCCAACAGCAGCGTCACCACATTGATCACCTCATTCTGTGCCGCTTGAGACAAGCGCTCAACCACACCGGACTCTCTTAGCAGATTGCCCAGACAGAGCATACCGATCAGCGGCGAGGCGGCGGGCAACAGCACTATGCACAGGGTCAACAGCAACAGGGGAAAGAGTATCCTCTCGCGTCGGCTGACTCGCCTGAGATCTGACATGCGGATCTTGCGCTCCGCTACCGAGGTCAAGGCACGCATGATAGGTGGCTGAATGATGGGGACCAGCGCCATATAAGAGTAAGCGGCCACGGCGACCGCTCCCAGCAACTCGGGAGCCAATCGACTGGTCAGGAAGATGGCCGTTGGGCCATCTGCACCGCCTATGATGGCAATCGAGGCCGCCTCTTTGAGGGTGAAAGCAAAACCCGGGATCTGATTGAGCAACACAGCCCCAACCAGAGTACCAAAGATGCCAAATTGCGCCGCGGCCCCTAACAACAGGGTCTTGGGATTGGCCAGCAGACTGCTAAAATCGGTCAGCGCCCCGATACCAAGGAAGATGAGTAGCGGAAAGACGCCCGAGACTATCCCGACATGGTAGATATAGTAGAGAAATCCCCCCGGTTCGTTAAAGCCGGCACCGGGAATATTGGAGAGAATGGCCCCAAACCCTATGGGTAGCAGCA
>JBOFBS010000244.1:0-8616 GCA_051645725.1 Aeromonadaceae bacterium
AAGCAACATTCTGGTAAGGAGTGGGGATGGGCCATTGTTGCAGCCTATGCTGGTTTGCAGACAGGGGATGATTTCCTGGCTTCAATTGCCAAACAATCTACTACCAATCGTGAATTAGCTGAACGTTTATGCGAAGCCTATTTCTATTTAGGCAAATTAGCTCAATCTCAGGGAAAACCAGCACTCGCAGCGAGTTATTTCAAACTCTCTTTGGCAAATAACGTCTATGACTTCATCGAGCATCGCTATGCGCGACTGGAGTTAAGTTTACTTTCTCCTGAGCAGGAAGAGGAGGCTCCGGCCATCTGATGGCCTCAGGAAAGCGAGCTTTAAGCTTGGTTTATTCTGGGCTGCCCAATGAAACGGCAGTTTTTCTCAGTTCTTTTTATGGTTATTGGTTCGTTAACACAAATGGCGAGCGAGTGACTCTATCTACTGTTAGCAGCTGGCAAAGCATTTTCCCAAGAGATGCCCTGTGCCTTGGAGCCGAAGCGTGAATATCATTTTTGATCTCGGTAATGTGATCGTGACCTGGGATCCCGTATCCATTGTCCGTTCCGTCATTAGCGGTCCAGGTGCAGTAAGGTTGGCAGAGCATCTGTTTGCTCACCCAGACTGGATCGAGGTTGATCGTGGCACACTGACACTGGATGAGGCCGCGCTGCGAGCCATAGAGAGAACCGATGTCGATGCACATATCATTCATGCCATTTATCAGGCCGTGGCTCCCTCTTTGCTGCCAATTGCAGAAAATGTCGCACTCTTGCATGAGTTGAAAAAACAGGGCCACCAACTCTATGCGCTCTCGAATATGGGACATGTCAGCGCTGATTATCTGCAGCAACAGAGTACATTTTGGCCGCTATTCAGCGATGTTGTGATTTCTGCCCGCATCGGAATGGTAAAACCCGAATTGGAAATATATCGGTACGCGTTGCAGAAGTTCGGATTGCAAGCCCACGAAGTGGTGTTCGTCGATGATGCGTTGCCAAACGTGTCGGCCGCTAGAGAGCTCGGTATTCGAGGCATACACTATCTTAACCATGAACAATGTTTGGCTGAATTACCAAAATTGTTGATCTGACCAGTATCTGTTTTTTTGTTTACTACAATGTGACATCGTTTTCACGGCGCATTGTTGATTCGGTAGCCTGATCCTAATCAATATAGCCCTATTTCCACACGATTGCGTGTTTGCTCACTTGCGTGATCTAGTGGTAATTTTACTACGCTTACTTTTACCAAGGTCTTCCCGAGACTTGGGTGAGATATCTCAGTCCACGGACAAACGCACACGCATATCCGGTCCTTAGCGAGATGAGTCGAATGGTAGAGCACTGACATTCCCTTATTTTGGTTAACCTCTGATATGTTAGATGGATGTCTGAGAACTGTTTTGGGACAAACATGTTAGGTGGCCATCGCTGAATGCTCTATGGGACATCAGCCTGACCTTGAACAGCTCGGTGCCGAGGGCGCACCACAGCAAAGCGAGGAGAGAATGGATACAAGTAATAACCAGGCAGTACTGGTACTCAACTGCGGCAGCTCTTCACTGAAGTTCGCCATCATCAATCCAGAGAGTGGGCAACAGTATCTCTCTGGTTTGGCTGAGGCGCTTACTCTGCCAGAAGCGCAGATAAGCTGGCGTTTTGGTGACGAAGGTGAGAAGCAAAAAGCATCATTGGCCGCCGGGGCTGATCACACTGCCGCTTTGACCTTCTTGGAAGAGCAGGTGTTGCATGGTCGACACGAACTGCTTGAGTCGCTGATTGCTGTTGGTCATCGTGTGGTAAATGGTGGGGAATACTACTCTCAGCCAGTTCTGGTTGATGATGACGTTGAAAAGGTCATCGAAAAGTGTATCCCATTGGCTCCTCTTCATAACCCGGCTCATATGTTGGGTATACGTGCTGCGCGTCGTTTGTTTGCCTCCTTGCCTCATGTGCTGGTGTTTGATACGGCGTTTCATCAAACCATGGCTCCGGCCGCATTTCGCTATGCTTTGCCTGATGAGTTGTACAATAAGTACGGTGTTCGCCGCTATGGCATGCACGGTACTAGCCACTACTATGTGGCGCTTAAGGCGGCAGAGCAGTTGGGGCAATCTCTCGAGCAGACTAATGTCATCACGGCTCACTTGGGTAATGGCGCCTCTGTCTGTGCGGTTAAAAATGGTAAGAGCATAGACACCAGCATGGGGATGACGCCCCTGGAAGGGCTTATGATGGGAACCCGTTGTGGCAACGTGGATCCTTCCATCATCTTCTTCATGGTGGATGAATTAGGTTACACCTTGGATCAGGTCAAGGATGTACTAAACAAGCAGTCCGGCTTGCTTGGTATTTCCGGCAAGACCAGCGATTTTCGCGGTATTACCCAGGGTGTGGAAGAGGGTGATGAGAAGGCTAAACTGGCCTTTGATATGTTCTGCTATCGTTTGGCCAAATTTATCGCTTCGTACTATGTCTCCCTGGGGCGAGTCGATGCGCTGGTATTTACCGGTGGCATTGGTGAGAACTCATTGATGATGCGCAGTCGAGTTCTGGAGCTTTTGGCACCGTTTGGATATGTTGAGGATGTCAAAGGAAATGAGGCCGCTCGTTTTGGTCAAGCGGGTCTGATCACTACAGCGGACTCCGCCAAGGCTTTTGTCATTCCGACCAATGAAGAGCTGGTTATTGCCCAAGGTGCGGCTAAGTTTGCCAAATGAGCCTCTTTCTGCGGCGATAATCTAGATGGCTTGCAACATTTTTTAAAGCCTGTCCTTGCGACAGGCTTTGTTTTTATCCGTCGCATTTGAGTCGGCTTATCAGTATGCTCTCCGGGCATCAGATCAGCATCGCAATCGTTGCAGGGTCGATGCGCTACTATGTGTCAGGGTAATGGGCAATGCCTGTCGGATATGAAGCGCGGCTAGGGGGCAACACCCTAGCCTGGTTAGAGTCAGAGCCAGTTAATAATACAGGGATGGTAGTCGTTCGATGAACTCTTCGAATAGCTTAACTCGGTTGTTTGTCATCGTGTTTGCGTTGTACCTGCTGCTGGGGGCGCATTTTTTCATGCATAACCCGGGAGGGTCAGGCTTGTACCTGCCGTTTAATATGGTGGGGTGGATCCTTGTCGCGTTATTGATTGCGCTGGGCCTATGGTTGGTGACAAAGAGGGAAGCCTTGCGATTGAGCCAGGCACACCTGCTCTTTTGGTTTGGGGCTCTACTGTTGATATTGCCCATTCTTTATACCCAGCCTCAGTGGCGCGATCTGGCCTTACCAAGGTTGTTTGCGTTAGCGGGGGGAGCTCTGCTCTATTTTGCCTTGCTCCAGTGCCGTTTTACGCAGCCGCAACGGCATGTGTTGCTCTATCTGCTGCTGGGGGCTGTGTTCATCGAGGCACTCTTTGCGTTAACCCAATACTACTTACTAACGCCAGGCAACTGGATTGGTTATAACACGACGCTTAATCGCCCTTATGGCATCTTCCAGCAGGTCAATGTGCTGGCCAGTTTTTTGGCCACAGGTGTGGCTATGGCGCTTTATCTATTACGGTATGACGCTCTTGTAACTCAGCAGAGGTGGCGGGTTGGCTTATGCCTGGCTGTGCTGGCGTGCAGCTCATTGCTTCTGTGGGTGATCGGCTCACGGGTCGGGCACTTGGGCGCCCTGCTGGCCGTGTTGCTCTTGGTGCCCATTGTATGGCATCACTCCCACCGCCTGGCGGTTTGGGGGCTTCTAGCCCTGCTGATGGGCATAACTGTGGCCATAATCAGTCAGTATTGGATGGGTGGGGGGCGAGAACTTTCTGAATACCAGCAAGCGGGGATGCGCTGGGTCTATTGGCCCCAGGCCATGCAGATGTTTTTGCTAAAACCCTGGCTCGGCTGGGGGTATGGTGGCTTCGAGTACAGCTTCCTGCACCATTTTTATGGGCCTGGGAATTGGCATGCTGGCATGCCTGTTATGGAGCAAAATCTGGATCATCCCCACAACGAGACCCTCTATTGGGCGGTTGAAGGGGGTATAGTCGCGCTTCTGGGCTTGATTACACTATTGTCGTGTTTTGTTCGCTCGCTCTATTCCGTGGGGCGGAGTAAGGGGGTGGCGCTGCTAGCCCTGGCGCTACCCATCTTGCTGCATACTCAGACCGAGTATCCGCTTTATCACTCCTTGTTACACTGGGTGGCCTTGGTCTTTATCTTCTGGTTTGCAGATGAAGAGGGGCTGAGTGGCATACGCAGTTATCCATGTCCCTACTGGTTACTTTTGCGAAGCCTGGCTATCGGCATGGTAGTCGTGGTGGTTGGCTACATGGCAACCGGCTTGCAGACCGCCTGGCTAGTGACCAAGTATGAACGCAGTCAAACGTCACAACCTCAACTGCTGATGGATATCATCAACCCGCTGCCTTGGCTTACTCGGGTTCAATTTGATGTGATGACACTGAGGTTGATACTGGCATTGCAAAATGGTTCGGGTAACGAGCTAGAGGCCTATATCAACTGGGGTAAAGAGTTTATCGATGCGACTCCCAGAGCGAATGTGTATCACAACATGAGGCTGGCGTTGGAACGTTTGGGACGCCATGCTGAGGCGGAGCAGCTGCTTATTGAGGCTAAACGTCTTTATCCGGGGGATCCTTTCTTCTATCCTCCGACCACATCGCCCAAATCAGCCTCGTCGCAGGGGCATGCCAGCGCGTCTGGCTCTGTTTCGCCTAGTAAGGCACAGGGCGGTTGAGACGAGAGCCGGCATGGTGAGTCATGCCGGCTCTCAGCTTACTGATGCAGTCGCTCGCTAAATCACGTAGTATGCAGCTACTTGGCATCTGTCTGTTACTGATGCTGTTTGATGAGGCGTGGTGAGTCTATCTCGTTATGATGACCTATTTTCTCTCTTTTTTTGTATTTTGCTTTGCCCTCACAGGGATAGCTCGTCGCTATGCACTGTGGCGGCATGCCTTGGCTATTCCTGAATTTCGGCACCATCATCTGGAGCCTGTCCCTCGAGGGGGGGGGATAGCCCTAGCGATAGCGACCATTACTCTGAATCTGGTGATGTATCGTTATCACCTGATCGATATTTCTGTGGCACGCAGTCTCTGTTTCTCTGGCTTTTTTTTGCTGCTGGCCAGTCTAGCTAACGATTTGCGGCCTCAGTCGCTGTGGGTACGCATAGGTTTACAGTTTGTCGCTGCCAGTTTAGCGCTGACTTGGTACAACCGTGACCTGATTGTGATTGTCTTCGATGGCTATGTCTATCTGACGGGGTGGTGGCTACCTCTGTTGGTCTTGTTACTGGTAGGCTCTATTAATCTCAATACAGTCATGAATGAGGTCGATGGGTTGGTAGCCAGTCAGGCCTTTACCATGGTATTTGCTGCGGCCTGTTTGCTGGCCATTTCCGATGAGTTGCAGTGGACTGTGCCTCTGATCCTTGTCTGTGCACCTATTCTGGGTTTTTTGGCGTGGAATTGGCCGCCGGCACGGATACTGATGGGAGATGGCGGCAGCAGTTTCCTGGGCTTGTTTATCAGTGTGCTGGGACTGTTCCTGGCAGCGGATACATCGATTAATCTATGGGTCTGGCTCATCCTGATGGGGGTATTTGTCGTTGATGTATGCTGGACTTTGGCGACTCGGACTCTTAAAGGCTTCTCCATCTTGCCCTCATCCCACAAGAGTCACGCCTATCAGATACTGGCCAGGCGGTGGGATAGCCATTTCTATGTGACGTTATTGCTTTGTGGTATCAACTGGATCTGGTTGTTTCCGATAGCCTATCTGGCGATGGAAAATGAGAGCTGGGGTTTGCCTCTTTTGCTGCTAGCCTATACCCCCGTGATGGTGGGGTGTGGTTTCTTGAAGGCTGGGATAGTTCAGGATTCTGAGTGAACCTGGTGAGGTGATCTAATTGACGTTGGCCCATGTCATCCATGGGCCATGTTATTGCTGTTAGTTCGTGATGGTTTGGACACCCGAGCTGGAGCCGACCAGCAACACATCTGCACCACGCTGAGCAAATAGGCCGACAGTGACAACGCCAACTATGTTGTTGATCTGTGCCTCTAGACTCTTGGCTTGGGTGATGCTCAGGCCATGTACATCCAGGATGTGATTACCGTTGTCCGTGGTGACACCAGCGCGAAACACTGGTTCGCCTCCAAATTTACGCAATTCTCTGGCGACATATTCGCGTGCCATGGGGATCACTTCTACCGGTAATGGGAAACGACCCAATACCTCAACTACCTTGCTCTGATCTGCGATACAGATGAATTTAGTCGCCACCGCGGCAACGATTTTCTCTCTGGTCAGTGCAGCTCCACCGCCTTTGATCATCTCCATCTGGGCATTTATTTCATCTGCGCCATCAACGTAGACATCCAGGCGCTCAATATCATTGAGATCAACAACGGGGATCCCGATGGCCTTAAGGCGTTCGGTTGAAGCGACTGAGCTGGATACGGCAGCCTTGATTTGATCCTTGATACTGGCCAAGGCATCGATAAAGTGGTTGACCGTTGAGCCAGTACCCACTCCCACTACGGTATTCGCTTCTACATAAGCTAGCGCGGCCCAACCGACTGCTTTTTTCATCTCATCTTGAGTCACATGCATCTCCTGCTGTTTTGCTGAGCGCAGATTATAGCGAAGAAGGTGCAGGTCTACAGCAGCAGTTTCAACTTGGCCAGTGCAGACGGCGAGAAGGCGTCAAAATTTCAGGTAAGGGGACATCCCAATGTGCGGTAGGAACCCTCTCGACCTCCTGGCAGTCATGAGCCAGTCCAATGGGATAGGGACCTAAACGTTGGTGATGCCATTGCATGAGTGTACGGTCATAGAAGCCTCCGCCCATTCCTAGCCGATTACCTTGCTGGTCAAAGGCTACAAGCGGGGTGCAGATAATATCTATACTGTTTTGCGGTACTATCTGCTGGCAATTCAACCTGGGTTCAGCGATCCCGAATCGGTTCCGGCTCATGGGGCTATCCGGTGTGTAGTGCAAGAAGAGCAGGTGACCTTGGCTGAAGGGGTGTAACACGGGTAAGCAGATCCTAATGTTCTGCTGCCAGCACCAGTCAATGACTGGGTGTGTGTCTAATTCGCCATCGGTTGCCAAGTAGAGCGCAATGCATTGGGCTCGACAGATGAGTGGGTGTTGTTTGAACTGTTCAATCAGGTTTTGGCTAGCGGAGAGTTGTTGCTCTGGAGAGATGGCTTGTCTGCGGCTTCGAATTTGTTGCCGTATTTCTTCACGCTTTTGCATGGTGGAACCCCGGTGATGCCGTTACAGGTCGTGGCCCTTGAACCCTAAGGTCCAAGGCGGAAATCTGACTCCAACCGTAGGCTTCTCGGTACGAGCCGAGCATGCACAATAGTCAGAAGGCGACTTCCTAAGGTGTAAATATCGGCTCAGGGACTTAAACCCGCTGACGCACACCCCAGGGTAATTACCATAATCTAATCTGTGTCTAGCGCCGCAACAGCCTGCCTTGCTCTTGCAGTGCCTCTTCAATCGTGGTCTGCAGCATTCTGATGCGTTGATCCATAGTTTCAGAATATTGCCGATTCTTGTTTTTTTCAAGTGCCAGCTCATGGCAAAAGTTCAAGGCTGCCATGACAGCCAACTGCTCATTGTTGCTGCTGCGCACGCGCTGACGCATTTGGCTCAAGGTCTCATTCAATTCGTTAGCAGCGGTACGCAGTGCGGCACTTTGACCAACTTGGCAGGAGAGTTTGTAAACACGCCCCATGATGTTGATCTCTACAGCTTCAATCTCGGTGGTCATGCATTCCTCAATGTCTCTGGCTGTATGTTAGGTGGCCTGCCTTTATAGAGGGCGACTATATAGCGCAGATCTGTAACTTTCAAGGGGCGGCTGGTTGTAAGCGGGGGCAAGTGCTAGGATCTGAGTTTTTACAGGCAGCTATTGCTGATTTCTTGTACGGGATAAGGTCGCCTTAATGAGTAGCGAAGTTTTGAGTCAATATGTTTCAGCCAGTGATTTGCTTGATGTCTATGAGGTGATGGCAACGCCTGCCGAAGTCCATGGGGTGCTGACTGGGTTGTTATGTGGTGGCTGCGGTGTGCAACGTGATGAGTGGCTGGTTGAGTTTTTCGAGTTAGTTAATGATGGGCACGCCATGCCGCAGGGGGTAACGGAATGGTTGCAGGAGTTGTTTGATGCGACTCTTTCCGGGCTGCGGGAGCAGAGTGGTGTTGAATTACTGCTGCCAGAAGATGGAGTGAGCTTAGAAGAGCAACTCGTCGCGGTATGTGATTGGGCGCAGGCATTTTTGGCTGGGTTTGCGGTCATGCAACAGGATTTAACTAAAGCATCGGAAGAGTTGCAGGAGATGCTAGGTGACATCAGCAATATCACCCAGTTGGAAGTGGAGCTCGAAGAGGATAGCGAAAACGAGGCCTCATTTTACGTTTTGTATGAGCACTTGAAGTTGGGGGTCATGATGGCTTTTGAGGAGTTTGGGCAGCATCCTCAGCCTGAGAGAAAACCGACTCTTCACTAGAAGTTGATAGCGCCAGAATTCGGGCTGGGGCTCAGGATTGTGTTCTGTGTTTTTTGTCAGATAGACGAGTGGCGCATATGAGCCATTGT
>JBOFBS010000245.1:0-1824 GCA_051645725.1 Aeromonadaceae bacterium
GGCTCTGACAGAAAAACACTATGCCAATTATTGCCTTACTCAATAGGGTCAGGACTGGCATAGTGTTCTGCAACACCATAAAATCAAGCCAGTACCCATATCGGAGCCAGGCATGTATTCCTACGTTGCAAGACAGCCCATTCTCGACAGAGACCTTAATACCTACGCCTATGAGCTGCTCTTTCGCGATAGCCTGAATAATGTCTTCCCAAGCATCTCCTCACGGCAAGCAACGTCGAGTCTTGTCGTGGAACAGTTCCTGCAACAAAACATCGATCAGCTACTGGGCGGCCGCCCCTGCTTCATCAATTTCCCCCACTCCCTGTTGCTGGATGGCTTGGCAGAGTGCCTGCCCCCAGAGAAGGTGGTGATTGAAATTCTGGAGGATGCAGCACCGGACGATGCCCTGCTGGAGAAGGTCAAACAACTCCATAAACTGGGCTATACCCTGGCGCTCGATGACTTCACCATGTCGCCAGACTGGGAGCGTTTCCTCCCCTTTATCAAGATCATCAAGTTCGATCTGCGGGCAACACCGCTACTGCAGATCAAGGTGTTCATCCAGCGCCACCAAAGCATGAATCTCACCTATCTGGCCGAGAAGGTAGAAGACAAGGCGGAATTCGAGCGGGTCAAGCAGCTGGGGATCCAGCTATTTCAGGGCTTTTTCTTCAGTCGCCCCGAAATGGTCAAGCAAGCAACCATGGAGCCAGCCCAGGTCGTCGTGATGCAACTGCTCAACGTGGTCAATCAGGCCGAACCTGACATCAACCGGATCGAGCAGCTGCTAAGCCAGGATATCTCCCTTTCCCTGAAGCTACTGCGCTACGTCAACCATCTTAAAGGACACACCAATCCCATCTCTTCATTTCGCCAGGCCGCCATCTACCTTGGCAACACCCAGCTAAAGCGTTTTGTCTCGCTGGTGGCTGCCACCAGTGCAGGCAAGGGCAAGAGTGCAGAGCTCTATCAGATGTCGCTAATAAGAGCCCGCTTCTGTGAGCTGCTGGCCCATGCTCATGCCCCGACCCAGCAGGCGCCACAGGCTTTTATCACCGGCCTATTTTCCCTGCTGGATGTGTTGATGGAGCAGCCGATGGACAAGCTGCTCGGCACCATTCCGTTGATCGATGCCATCCGGCTGGCACTGCTTGAGCGCAAGGGCAATCTCGGCTTCTATCTCGCATTTTGCGAAGACTACGAAAATGCCAACTGGTCACGGGTCACAGCCAGAACGGCCAAGCTTGGCTTGAGCGAGGAGAAGGTCAGCCACCTCTATCTGGCTGCGACCACCTGGGTCAACGAACAGCTGCAGGCGATGGAAGCAACCGATTAATCGATCTCCATCGCAATCGCTGTCGCCTCTCCCCCTCCGATACACAGAGAGGCAATCCCTCTTTTTCCTCCCCGCTGACGCAGGGCCGAGATCAGGGTGACCAGAATACGGGCTCCACTCGCTCCGAGTGGATGCCCCAGCGCACAGGCCCCACCGTATACATTGACCTTGTCATGGGGAATACCACATCCTGCCATGGCCAACATGGTCACCATGGCAAATGCCTCGTTGATCTCGAAGAGATCCACCTCCTTCACTGACCAGTCAAGCCGCACCAGCAATTTGGATATTGCGCCAATGGGTGCCGAGGTAAACTCGGCTGGCAAGGCTGCATGGCTCTGATAACCGACGATCCTTGCCAATACGGGCACCTGCCGGGCAACTGCCGTAGCGCTATCCATCAATATCAGCGCCGCCGCACCATCAGAGATGGAGCTCGCATTGGCTGCAGTAATGGTCCCCTCTTTACCAAACGCAGGTTTTAGCGT
>JBOFBS010000246.1:0-4270 GCA_051645725.1 Aeromonadaceae bacterium
GGGGCGCACACGGCGCGGCAGCGCCACGGGCTCCAGCCAGGGACGCAGACTCTGGCGCAGGGCTAGCAGGAAGCGCCCGGCCCCCAAGGCTTGCCACTGCGCTTCCCCCTCAGGGGTCAGCACCAGAGCAGCCGCCAGCAGATCGCGAGTGGCCACCCTCAGGGGCACGGCAGCCGCCTCGGCCACCCAGGGGGACATCCGCAGCCGCTGCTCCACCTCATCCAAGGAGACACGCTTCTCAGCCAGTTTGATCAGGCGATCCTGACGCCCAAGCAGTGCAAAACCCGAACCACTCAGGCTGACCCGATCCGAGGTGGACCACCAGGCGGGGGAGTCAAGGAAGGGGGAGCGAATCAGCAGGCACCCCTCCTCATCCTGGCTGGTTTCGACGCCCGGAAGTGGCCGCCAGAGCGCCTCCGGGTTTGGGACCAGCTCATAATCCGTTTCGGCCTGTCGCCCAACTGTTTCAGCCTGTCGCCAGGCTATGCCCCCCGTCTCGCTGCTGCCGTAGATCTCCACCGGCCACTGGCCATAGAGTTGCTGACTCAACTGCGCCGCATCGGCCGCAAGAGGGCCGCCGGAACAGAAGATCTGGCGACACCCTGCCACCGGCAGCTCAGGGTCCAACCTGGCCAAGAAGGCAGGAGAGCTGATGAAGATCCAGGGGCGGTCAGGATGATGAGCCAGCCAGCGGCGCAGCTGTTCCGGGTACTCCACCGTTTCCGCTACAAACGGTATGCCGACACACAGAGGCAGCAAAATACGAAACAGCAGTCCATAGATGTGCTGGTGACTGACGCTGGCCAGCAGCACACTCTGGCTGGCGGAGCTGAGTATGGCCTGCCAGAGATCGGCCTGCACCCTGACCTCGGCCTCCAACTGCTGCTGGGTCTTGTGGATGGCCTTGGGCTCACCCGTGGAGCCTGAGGTGAAGAGCGTCAGCGTCAACCCCTGCCATGCCGGAAGCGGCAGTGCCGGAAACGGGACATCCACCCTCGCATCCCAAGGCTGTTGAACCGTCGCCCCGGCCACCAGCCAGGCTGACGGGCCCAGGTCATTGACCAACTGGGGTATATCGGTGAGCACCCCATCGAAGTGGGGGGCGAGTTCCGCCAACTGTGCCGCCCGGTTATGGCCGGGCAGCACGGCGTGACATCCAGCATGGCCGCAAGCCAGCAGAGCCACGGCGAAGTGGTAGCTCTCCTGGTAGCAAAGCGCCCACCGCCGGCCCGGCTGAGCCTGCAGCCAGTGGCTCAACGCCGCCACATCCCGCCGCAGATGCTGCAACGTAAGCTGGCGGCCCGCCAACCAGGCCAGGGGGTAAGCCTCATTGCGCAGCGCCAAGAGTTGGGAGAGCGGCAACAGATTCAGCATGATGCGGCCTCCTTGACTCGCTCATCACGACTCAGGCGAGCGCGAACCCGGCGTCGCACCAGCCACTCGCCCCCCATCAGGCTAGCCATCAGGAGGTAGCTGAGCAGGCCATTGTAAAGAGTCCACAACGCCATATCCCCCCACAGAACGGTGGCCAGCGCCAGCGAACCATTGAGCAGGAAGAAGCCACACCAGATCTGGGTGACCCGACGGGTATAGGGGATGGCCGCCGCGGGCAAGTGGGGATCCTGCAGGCGAGCCAGACGCTCGACCAGAGAAGCAGGCTGCCCCAGACTCCAGGCAAAGAGCAGCAGCAGCAGCAGATTGACCGCCACAGGGTAGTAGAGCAGCCAGAGCGGATCCTCCCTGAGCAGGCACAGCAGGGTAAGCGCCCCCCCCACGCCCGCCATGAGGCGCCCCAACCAGAGCCACTCGCGCAGTTTAGGCGAGGCCCCGGGCCAGAGGCGCAGGGCAAACAGGCCAAGCAGGATCAGCACCAGGCCTGAGCCACCGTGACTGACCCCCAGATAGACCAGGAAGGGATAGAGCAGCAGCGCCAGCGCGGCCGCCGTCGTCAGCAGCCGCCCCATCACTGCTCGGCGAGCAGCTTGGCCAGGGCATCCACCACATCGGCCACGGTACGCACCGTCTTGAAGGTTTCTGGCTTGATCTTGTTACCCGTCAGCTTCTGCAGCCGCACCACCAGATCGATGGCATCTATGCTATCGAGCTCCA
The DNA here is from genome assembly GCA_051645725.1 of Aeromonadaceae bacterium. Classification (GTDB taxonomy): domain Bacteria; phylum Pseudomonadota; class Gammaproteobacteria; order Enterobacterales; family Aeromonadaceae; genus Pseudaeromonas. Next base: position 2,110 of record JBOFBS010000246.1, read on the forward strand.
GATCCTGATAGAGGTGAGCCTCCAGCGTGACCGCCTCGGCATCCAGTTCAAACAGCTCCACCAGTGCGGCCTGTACCTCAGAGAAGATCTCCTGTTGATTCATGATTAGGCTCCTGGTGTTATGCGCAAGATGGGGCTTGCGATTCGATGAAGGCGGCCAGGGCCGCTACAGAGGCAAAGTGACGACGAGTCTGCTCGTCATCGGCCGCCAGCACCACGCCATACCTGCCCTTGATGGCCAGCCCCAACTCCAGGGCATCTATGCTATCGAGCCCCAATCCGGTGCCAAACAGCGGCGCATCGGTTTCAATATCGGCAGGGGTGAGCCCCTCCAGATTCAGGCTGTCGATAATCAGTTGTTTGATCTCGTCTTGTAGTGTGCTCATCGGGCTTTCCATGTAACCCCTGCTCACCGGGAGCAGGGCCTGTGTTAAAAATTCGGTCAACTGCCGCGCCGCTACTGCAGGAGCCAGGCGCAAGAAGGGGGCTACCGCCACTTTATCCCCGATCATGACATGAAAATGGGGCTTACGAGTTGGAATATGATACCAAGACTCCTGCTTGGTCAGGGTGCTTGGCTGGCAAACTATGTGCGCCAGACGCAGATCGGCCCCGCAACGTACCGCTATATTGGCTGCCCCGCGCTGCAGACGCAGCGGCTGACCGGGCGTGGTGCGGGTGCCCTCGGGGAAGATGAGCAGCAGGCCGCCATCAGCCAGCCGCCGCTGACAGGCCGCCAGCAGCTGCTCCCCCTCACCATTGGGCAGATACCCCACGGCACGGATCACCCCGCCAAAGAAGGGGTGCTGCCAGAGCGCCTGTTTCACTATGCAGTCACAACGCGGAGCCACCGAGGCCAGCAGGACATAATCGATTAGGCTGGGGTGATTGGCCACCAGCAGGGAGCCGCCATCCTGCGCCAGCCGCTCGGCCCCCTCGATCTTATAACTCATGACCCCCAAGCCGGAGATCAGCGCCAGAAAAAACCGGAAGCTGCGGCGGATCGTCCCCTGTGCCCACTGCCGACGCCTGCTCTCATCCGGGCAGACCAGCCGCAGCAAGGGAAACCAACCCAGCGTCAGCAGCAGGGCACCCACGCCGAACAGGGAGAAACTCCATGCCGTCGCCAGCAGACGCCAGCCGACATTCAGACCCTGGCGCATCGCGCCCATCCGCCTCAAGAGCTGGAGCATGACCAGAGATGGCCTCGTTCTGCCGGCAGTTGCACCTGGCTCTGCCCCAGCAGATAGGCTCGCCAGAAGCACAACGCCTGGTTGTATGCCATCGGCGCCATCGCCTCTCCCGCCTGATAGCGCCACTGGGCCCCCGCCTCCAGCACCAGAGCCACCGCATGGGCCGGCTCCGATGCTGGGTGCCAGGGGGCGTAGAAGTCGGGAAGCTGCCCCTCAAAATAGAGCAGCAGTAGCCGGCCCGGCTCGACACTCAAGGTGGCGCACGCCTCCAGCAGCCCAGCCTGAAAGCTGTTGGCCCCCGCCGCCAGTGAGGTGGCCGGAAGCGCCACCTGCCCCACTATGGTAAGCAGGCCGGCCACAGTATTGTGCACCGACATGGAGAAATCGGTGGGAGAGAGGGGTTGCCGCTGCACCAAACGCTGCAACAGGGAAAAGGTGCGGGCCAGCTCACCATGTCGGCTGACACAGATGAGGCGGCTGGGCTGCCATTTGTGGATAAGCGGTAGCGCCAATTGCAACGCCAGACGCGCATCCTGGCTCAGACGCCGGGCTGTCATGGGAGGAATGGCGGGAGTATCCGGCAGGGGGCCTGTAGGCCAGAGGCCACTCTGCGCCCACTTAAGCCAGGCCGCCCGATCGACTAACCCCGGCGCCAGCGCATCCATCTCCAGCAACGAAAACGAGGCGGCCATATCCACTCCCTTACCATGTAACAGACTCGCCGGCTCCCGCCCTTGGCGCTATATGGCTCACATCATACAAGCAGTTCCACCGCCAAGCCATGCGGCATGGGGGGACTCCTCTTTCAGCAGTCACGGATGAAAATAATAGCCATAGAGCCAAACGCTGCTATTATTGACGAAAGCCGGAAACAAAACCCTATAAATATCAAACAGATTGCACGGTGCCCCCATGAAAAAGAGCTTAGTTTACCCTCTGCTGCTCGGCTCCCTGTTGCTGGCAGGCTG
>JBOFBS010000247.1:0-5281 GCA_051645725.1 Aeromonadaceae bacterium
AGTGGGTGTCCACTCAACATCCCCCTCAAATCCAAAGTGGATGTCCACTCAACATCCCCTCAAATCCAAAGTGGGTGTCCACTCAGCATCCCCCTCAAATCCAATGGTGTCCATTCAGCATCCTCCCCCACAAATCCAAAGTGGGTGTCCACCCAACATACCCCTCAAATCCAAAGTGGGTGTCCACTTAGCACATCAGGGTAAAGGGCTGCCCCAAGGCCGAGCCCTGACTACCACTGAGTGCTAACTGCTGCGATATGGCCACCATGGCACTCCAGCGATTTTCACACCACTCAGGGGCCAGCAGTGTCGGTTTACGGGCCGATGCGGACACCCTGTGATAGACCACCTCAGGCGGGGTGTGCTGGATCATGGCCACGGCGGCAGCCACGTACTCCTCCAGGGAGATCACTGGCAGTCGACCCGCTTGCCAGGCCTTACCCAATACACTCCCCTCGACTATGTGCAAGGGGTGCAGCTTGATGCCATCGGTTCCCGTCTGCACCACCTGTTTAAGGGTGCTTAGGCTATCCATGGGCTGCTCTCCCGGTAAGCCGACAATAAGATGCGTACAGATCTTGAGCCCCCGGCTGCGCGCCCGGATCACGGCATTCTCGTAAGCCCGGTAGTCGTGTCCCCGGTTAATGCGCTTTAGGGTCGCATCATGGGCACTCTGCAACCCCAACTCCAGCCAGATCTCAAACCCCTGCTGCCGATAACCGGCCAGCAGATCGAGAACCGCATCCGGTACACAGTCAGGGCGGGTTCCCACACACAGGCCAACAATATCTGCCGCCCCCAGCGCCTCTTCATACATGCGTTTGAGATAGTCCACCTCGGCATAGGTGCTGGTATAGGCCTGAAAATAGGCGAGGTAACGCCGAGCCCGGGTCGCCTCAGTCGCACGAAGAGCCAATTGCTCGGTTATCGAACTGATCTTTGCCGATTCATCGGCAAAAGAGGCCACATTACAGAAGGTGCACCCCCCCCGCCCCAGGGAACCATCACGATTGGGACAGGTGAATGCACCATGCAGAGTCAGCTTGTGGATCTTCTCGCCATAGCGACGTTTAAGGTCATCCCCCAGCATGTTAACGTACTGATTGAGTTGCATCGGGACTCCATAGGCTGATAGTGGTGCCAGATTACGCATCTGAAGAGGCCGGGCAGTGTAACCAACTCCCTTGTGAGTGGGCATGATCCAGCGCAATCACCTCCCCTGCGATAGCAATTAGCAAGATGAGCCGAGGCAGATGACCAGGCATAGGCTCCGCCAGTTACAACGAGCCATAGCTCCCTCTCCCGTTGCGCATGACCAGAAACAAGCCAAATGACTCACACCCGCTGGTTAGGCAAGCGTTGAGTATAACGGCGGACACCACTTACTCTTAGGCTTAACACCTCCCACGAGCTGCCCGTGTCATCCCCCCGACAATTATTTGAGGATAAGATAGAGCAGCAGAAAAAATCCCAGCATGGCCACGACCACGTTAAGCCAAGTGGCCAGGTGTACCCGGTAACCCTCAGGGATCTCCTCCGGCCCCAAGCTCTTGAGCGTCACATGATACTGTCTGGCCGAGAGGAGGGCCGTCAACGCGCCCAGGAGCACAAAGGCCAGCCCCACCAAAAAGGAGAGCCACTCCTCCTGCGGCGAGACCATGCCCGGCGCCATGATGCGTAGATAGAGTCCGAAACGCTCGATGACAAAACCAAACCCCATCAGGGCCAGACTGGTCCGATTCCAAGCCAGTAGGGTGCGCTCTGCGGCAAAGAGCACTCTGGGATCCTGCAGATACGACATTTGATACCTCTTGATGACAGGCTGTTTGCGCGCCCACCTCTACGGGTTGCCACCGGTGAGCGAGGACAATCGCAGCCCGAAAAAACCGGAGAAACCCACTCTCCATGGCCGATGGCTGCAGTCAGGAAGTAGCCAAACAGATATCTTTACATACTCCACCGTTGGTGGCACAACCAGAACCACAACGACCTCTTTTGCTCCCTGCAACCTCTGCATCAGCAAAAGCATACTGGGACTACTGGTTATAACGCCGAAGTGACTCCAGCTCTCCACGAGCGATGAGCCGCTCCATGGCATGCGTCAGTTTCTGGATCAGGCGCTCGGCATCAGGCGCCTTCTTTGAAACCAGCAGATGTAACTTCAACACACTGAGCGTCTTGGCGGCTAGCTTAGGCGGGTCCTCCATCTCCTGCAGTGTGTAGTTGACAGCCTGGGAGTAATCCAGCAGATAGTCAGCACGCCCGGCCTGCAACATCTGCAGCGCCTGGTGATGATCATTTGCCTCCCGTACGATAGGTGTCGGAGTCAGGCGCAGCAATTTAAGCAACGCCCCCCCATAGCTGTAACCACGAATAACGAGCAACGTCTTCCCGGCCAGAGCTTGTACCGTGGGAAGTTTGGCTGTGGTCGGTAACCGATAGAGCTGTAAGCGAATGATGTTGATAGGCGACGGTGACGCATAGACCTGGCCATCGTACTCAGGGGCATGTTCCAACCCGATGAAAAAGTGAACCTCACCATTAGCCAATAGACGATACAAGCGCTTGGGAGGGAAACCATTGAGCCGATAATGCAGATCCGCCTCCTTCATCAGCTTGGCTATCGGCTCCAACATGACGCCACCCGTGACCTGGTTCGAGACCACCTCATAAAAGGGTGGGAAGTCGAGCGCCCCTACCCTCACCTCCCGCTCCTCTGCCCAACTGACAGTTCCCCAGAGGGGGCAACCGCAAAGCAAAAAGAGCAAGGCACGCTTGTACTTGAACCATCCCATAGCCGCACTCCATTGCCCAACTCAATGACAAGTATAGATCCCAGAGTAGAACCTATCGCCCGCATGACAGGCACGCAGGGGATCCCGGACAGCCACCAAGCCGGAAAAGGCCGGGCAGGCGACCAAGCCGTGCGCAATTGAAACGCAGAGAATGGGGAGTACGAAGTTAGAAGCGTTGTGAGGCTAACCGTGTTAGCCTCGACTCAACCTGCCCAATAAGACTGTTCGCATCCTGCTGAACCTCGGCTATGGCGCATCCACAGGAGAAGCCATGAGCAATCAGCGCTGGAAAGCCAAATGGCGAGCGAACGATATCGCCTTCCATCAGCCAGAGAGTAACCCCTATCTCCCCCAGTTCTGGCCAACCCTGGCGCTGCCACCAGGCTCCAGTGTGCTGGTTCCCCTGTGTGGCAAGAGCCATGATTTGAGCTGGCTGCAAACCCAAGGCCACAGGGTCATAGGAGTAGAGCTCAGCCACATCGCCATCGCGGCCTTCTTCGCCGAACGCGCCCTTATCCCCAGTCGTCAGCGCCGAGGACGCTTCACCCGCTGGTGGCATGGTACTATCGAGATCTGGTGTGGCGATCTCTTCGATCTGCAATCGAATGAAGTGGGAGAAATTGCAGCCATCTATGATTGTGCCGCCCTCACCGCCCTGCCACAGGGTAGCCGAAGCAGCTATGTCCGCCATTTGAGCACACTGCTGGGAGCCGAGAGCCAGATACTGCTGCTCACCACAGAGTCTGGTGAGGAGACAGGAGAGGAGCAGCCGCTCACTCCGGATAGTGAAGTGGTGTCGCTCTACCAAAGCCGTTTTGCCGTCCAACTGTTGCATGGCAAGCGCTGCATCAAGATAGATCCAGAGTCTCCGGAGCTACCAGCCACGCGCTTAGCCGAGAAGGTCTATCATATGGGCCCCCTGCGGTTTTGAGGGGGCCAGAGCAAATGGACAGAGCTCAGCAACAGCTGGGGTTAAAAGGGAGGGCCCCATCATTGAGTCTTGGCTGACTCTTGCCGCCCCTCCCCCCGATTAACCCTTCACGAGCGACACGGCGCGCTGATCAGATATTGAAGTCCACTGGCCACGCAGCAACAAAGCTGCGCCAGGTAAACGGGCCAGCAGCGCATAGAGAGCCAACGATGCGCCGAACACGACCAGCGGCTTTACCAGCTCCCAGTAAGGGGACATCCACTTCATACTCAAGGGGAACAACCAGGCCACTAGCAACATATGCAGACAATACAATCCCAGCACCTTAGGTGCCTGGCGCTCCAACCAACTACCACGCCCCAGGTGCGGGTTAGCCAGTAACCAGCAGAACAAGCCCAACGCCCAGGGGAGAGAAGAAAACAGGAAGTCATGACGGCCAAAGGGGATCTGCCACAACTGGTGCAAGATCAGCCCCTCGAGGAGATAGCCTACCGCTCCCAGCACGAGTAGACGCATGGCCAGAGCCGAACCAAGCTGCCACTGACGCAAACGTATCATGAAGCCCAACGCCACAAACAGCAGGGAAAAGAAGGGACCATTACGGGTCATCACGGCCCATTCCGCCCCCAGCAGAGGTTTAGCGTATGAGCCACCGAGTAACGCGAGCAGATAGAGCCCCCCCCCAAGTGCCAGCGCCCAACCTGGGCGATGCCACTGCTGGCACAACGCCACTATCCACACCGCCAGCATAAGGGCCGGTAAGAACCAAAGATGCACCATGCCGCCAACCCACCACTGATTGAGTGGGTCACTGAGTACCAATTGCCACTGAAAAGCCATAGCGGCACGGTAGCCCTGCTGCCAGGCCGCAACGGGGTCAAACGGGATAATCATGTAGAGCACACTCCACACTAGCCATAAAAGCAGTAAGGGTCGGCAATAGTGCCATGCCGTCTGGAGTGGGGCTCTCATGCAGAGTTTCGGCTGAAGAAAATAGCCAGCACAGAGAAAGAAAAATGGCACGGTAAAACGCGGTAGCTGATTGATGAGTCCAGCCAGATAGATATAACCAGGTTCATTCCAAACACTGGGGTCAAACGGGTTTGCAAACGGCGATATGTGGATCACCATTACAGCCATAATGGCCCACACCCGGCCACATTCAATACTAGATATCCGCATGACTACTCCTGTCGGACAGCTCACAACAAGAAGTCAGACTATCTACTCTAGACAAGTCACTGCAATTCCTGAGCCAAGTTATGTGATGCTTATGACCTATTTGTTACGCTTCGTTACCCAAGCACGGCTACCTGTACTCCTGGAGGAGTGCCTTATCGCAGATAGGAGGAGACAAAGCAGAATACAAGGCCCAGCTCCAGAGTCTGGGTAGTCAATGGCCGCACCTGACAATGCCAAATCGACCAGGTAGCAGACGCTGACTCGTCACTAACCGGTACCTGGAGCCCTCCTATCGCTCAGCCACACCACAGAGATAACCTTGGCAGGGGCTAAAAATCCGGCGACTTTGACCAAGCCACGGGTTATAACAGTG
>JBOFBS010000248.1:0-2781 GCA_051645725.1 Aeromonadaceae bacterium
AACAGCTCGGCCGAGTTCGACAAGCCCTTCGATCTGGTGTGGGCGCGCGCCCAACGCTGGTTTGCCGATAATCACCTGACACTACAGAGCCAGGATCGTGGCTCAGGTCTGCTGGCGGCCCAACAGGCCAATTACAGTGAAGGGTTGAACTTCCTGGATTGTGGCAGCGGGGGCTCCAAGGTGGCTATTGAGAATCCGACCATGAAGTTGAGCCTGATCCTGACAGAGAGCAATGGCAAGACGGTGGCCGCGCTGAGCGTCAAGGGCACCACGACAGTCTCCTATCTGGAGTCGGATGGCAGTCATGTGCCAGCCCCTTCCGTTGTCCCGACGTGCGTCTCTAAGGGCTCCATGGAAAAAGATCTGCTGGCGGCGCTGGCCGATTGAGTTAGCCTTAATCTCTATCCAACCCGGCGTCAGCCGGGTTTGTTTTTTGCTGCTGCCCTCTTCTTGCCAACCGGATCCTGCGCCTCTGTGTGCCATCGGCCCCTCATTCACTCTGTCATGCTTTTCCCGAGCTTATACGACATTCGACTGTGCAATTTCCGTTTAGTGCAGTGTGGCTGCCCTCCTCATGTGAGAACTCATCTCTTATTGAGTCCAAGTTCAATTAAACCGTGACTGGCTTCACCTGGAATTAGGGCGTGTGGGCCATAAAGTGTGAGGCTGGCTGCAAATGACTCTACTTAAGAGAAAAGCGAGACCCAGGTGACTAGGTAAACGGGAATAATTTCCTAGCGCCGAAGAGGGGGCTAGTTGGGTCTTAGGTATGCCAACCATCACTCTGATCGCGCAAGGAGGATATCGAACCGTTTGTCAGCAAGGAGAGATCAAAGATGCGATTGAAACAGAGGATGTTACCCCTGAGTCTGGCTATGGGGATGGCGCTGGTCAGCCCCATGGCCCATGCCGAGGTGATGGTTAACCTGTTCCAGTGGAACTATCTGGATGTGGCCAAGGAGTGTGAAACTGTGCTGGCCCCCAAAGGAGTGGCGGCTATTCACTTGGCCTCTCCAGTAGAGCATGCCGTGGGGAGTGAATGGTGGCGGGCCTTCATGCCGGTCAATCTGGAAAATTTCACCACGCCGGCGGGCAATGAGGAGGCGTTCAAGGGCATGCTCAGCCGTTGTAACGCCGTTGGCGTCAAAGTATTTGTGAACGCCCCGCTCAATCACATGGCGGCGGGCAAGGGGATGGGTACAGGCGGGAGCCCTTATGATGCTTTGGCCTACCAGTTCCCGCAGTTCTCCTCTGAAGATTTTCACCATCTTGGCCCTATCCGGGATTATATGGATCGCAAACAGGTCCAGCAGGGTGATCTTGCGGGGTTGTCCGATCTGGATACGGGCTCACCCAGGGTACAGGAACAACTGGCCAAGCACCTCAAGCAGTTGCGTGAGTGGGGGGTGGCGGGTTTTCGCATCGATGCCGGCAAGCATATAGCGGCGAGCGAGCTAGCCGAAATCTTGCGCCTGGCTGGTAACCCAGAGGTTTACACTGAGGTGATAGGTGTGTCTGGTGAACCCATCCAACCGACCGAGTATACCGGCTTGGGTCGGGTTGAGGAGTATCAGTACGCATCCAAGCTCAATAAGTACTTTACAGGTCGCCTCTCAGAGCTAAAGGAGTTGGAGAGTGATGCAACTCTGTTGCCCGGTGCACAAGCAAAGGTTTTTGTCACGCAATGGGATATGGAGCGTGGTTCGGGGAGAGGTTCTCTAACGTACAAGCATGGCAGCAAGTACCAGCTGGCTAACGTGGTGATGCTGGCCTGGCCCTACGGTTCACCCGTTATCCACTCCAGCTATCAGTTCCAAGCTCATGATGACGGAGCGCCCAAGAGTGCTGCATGCGATGCGGGTTGGAATTGCGAGCAGCGGGATCCCATGATCGCCAACATGGTGCTCTTCAACAATCTGGTGGGGAATAGTGCCGTCACCCACTGGTGGGATGATGGTGATAACCAGATTGCCTTCGGTCGTGGTGATAAGGGGTTTGTGGTCGTCAACAACAGTCAAATGCCTCTGGAGCAAACGCTGCAGACCGCCCTGCCTGCCGGAGAGTATTGCAACATACTGGCCGGTAAGGAGTACTGCAGTGGCGACTTCGTCCAGGTGGATGCCAGCGGCATGGCCCGCTTCTCGGTTGCCCCGGGTAAGGCGGCGGCCCTGCTGGCCGGTTACCTCAGAAATGGCGAAGTGGCGTTCCCCAGCCTCAACCTGCGTGGCAGTTTCAACAAGTGGGAGAATATCCCCCTGACCCGTGATGCCAAGACAGGGATCTGGTCGGCCGATGTGTTGTTTGATGGCCAGGGTGACCTGGTGGCCGCCCAGCACTTCCGTTTCGATGTCTATGGTAACGGTGAGCTGATCTATGGTGATAATGAAGGGGATGGTATAGCCGATCAGGGCAGCCGTCATGACATCTTCTTCAATGGCCTTGGCACATATCGCGTGACCTTCAATGAAAGCGATCAGCGCTACACTCTGACCGAACTCGCAGGGGCCAAGGTTCCACCTGTTGCCGTGGTGGCACCTCAGCAATTGACCCTGACTGCTGGGGCCAGTGTGATGTTCGATGGCCGCAACTCGACCGATGCCGATGGTAAAATCGTTAACTACCGCTGGAGCATGAGTGAAAACAGCAAGTGCTCGGGTATCAAGTGTGGCGAGCCCTATCCGCTTCCGGAGTGGGAGGGATCAGAGACGGCTCTGGTGAGGTTTGAGCGGCCTGGATTGTATGAGGTGGCGCTGACCGTGCAGGATGAGAGTGGGCTCAGCG
>JBOFBS010000249.1:0-1860 GCA_051645725.1 Aeromonadaceae bacterium
TGGACTCCCCGCGCTCAATCTGACCCAACATGGCTTTACTCACACCACAGGCTTGCGCCGCCTGATCCAAACTCCAGCCACGCTGTTGGCGTAATTGTTTGAGCGCCAACCCGACCTGTTGATTGATTTCTTCCATCTCCACTCCCGAGAACCCCCTCTTGTGCGTTATAACGCACACCTGCTAGCATGCCATTGTGCGCTATAACGCACAACCCACGCCAGCAGTTCCACCGGCACCGACAGGAGTCACTTATGCCACTTTATTCATCGCTGCAGCGGTCACTCCGCTCCTTGCGCCCGCACCATCTGAGCAGTGGCCTGATTGCCGTCCTGGTCGGGTATACCAGTTCGGCTGTCATCATCTTCCAGGCTGCAGCCAGTGCGGGCGCTACCGCGGCACAGCTGGGATCCTGGCTCACGGTTCTGGGGCTTGGCATGGGAATGACCACACTGGGTCTTTCGCTCTATTACCGGATCCCCATCCTCACCGCTTGGTCGACCCCGGGTGCCGCCTTGCTGATTTCCAGTCTGGCAGGCGTGCCGATGGCCGAGGCAATAGGAGCTTTTCTCTGCTCTTCGCTGTTACTGCTGATCTGTGGCTTTAGTGGCCTGTTTGCCCGCATCATGCACCGTTTGCCTCTGCATCTAGCCAATGCCATGTTGGCGGGTATCTTGCTGCGATTTGGCCTCGACCTGTTTCACGCTTTCCAGCTCCAGCCCTTGCTGGTGGCTGTTATGGGACTGAGCTACTTATGTCTCAAACCCCTGATACCGCGCTATACGTTAGCGCTCACCTTGCTGTTCGGTATGGTAGTCGCCTGGCAACTGGGTTTGCTGCATCTGGAGAGTATTGAGCCGGCAGCGGTACAGTTGATATGGACTACACCCGAGTTCTCGCTGCACAGCCTGCTGGGCATAGCACTCCCCCTGTTTCTGGTCACCATGAGTTCGCAAAATCTGCCCGGTGTCGCGGTGCTTCGCGCTCACGACTATCAGCCTCCCGTTTCTCCACTCGTGGGCTGGACCGGACTGACGGGTGCTGTGCTGGCACCCTTTGGTTGCTATGCGCTAAATCTGGCAGCGATTACCGCTGCACTTTGCATGACTAAAGAAGCGGACCCGCAACCCGAGCGCCGCTACCTGGCAGCCTGTTGTGCCGGCTTTTTATACCTACTGACTGGACTACTTGGTGCAACCGTGGCCAGCCTGTTTGCGGCTCTACCACAAGCACTGATCATGGCGATTGCAGGTCTGGCGCTGCTGGGGACTCTTGGCCACAGTTTGCATCAGGCGCTGCAGCCTGAACTGGATCGGGAGGCGGCCATCATCACTTTTTTGGTGACAGCCTCGGGCGTGAGTGGCTTCGGGATTGGAGCGGCATTCTGGGGCTTACTGGCAGGAACCCTGGCTTTGGCATTACGAGCCGATCGGCTGAAGTACTGGTGGCGTAGGGCGCAACGCCGGACATAGGAGGATCTGCATCAAGAACCAGGGATACTCGGAAAACGAATCAAGTAACATGGGCCCGTAGGCCCATGTGCGGATTAATTCGTGGTATTACTTCGCAGTAAGGGTAGGTTGAAGCTCCTGCCCCAACTGCTTCACTTCAGTCTGCCACCCTTCGCGCAAGGCCCGCACCAGTGCCGGGTAACCATCCTCACTCAGCGGAATCGATCTTTGGAACGATTGGCTGTAAATCAGCTCGTCACGACGCAAAATCCAGCGCCCGGCAACAATAGCCTGGCCATCGAAACGCCCCTGAAAGGCGGTAATGGTGACGGCCAGATGCCAACTATCAGCATCCGCCCCCTCACCTTCCAGCACCTGAACTTGCTGCAGTTGCCGCGACAGGCTCTGTAC
>JBOFBS010000250.1:0-4860 GCA_051645725.1 Aeromonadaceae bacterium
CAATCCTTGGGATCATAGCGTCTCCCCTGCCACTTAACCCCATATCGAGCAGCCAACAGTTTGTAGGTCTCACGCACCCTGGCCCCTTCGATCCCACGCAACTGGTCTACTGAACGACGGCTGGGAGGTGGCTCGCCAAAGCGCAGCTCAAACATCTTGCGTACTACTTTGAGACGCAGCTCTTCATCCAGTGCAAGTTTGGCCTGAAAGAGTAGCCGGTCGGATCGGGCACCTCCCGGTTGACCTGCAGCATAGAGCCTCACCCCGGCCTCCCCTACCCAAACCAGCAGAGTACCAGCCATTGCTGCCAGCTTGACGGCTGCGTGAGAGACCCGAGTGCCGGGCTCTAGCATCAGACAGGCGACAGTACCAATGGGTATGTGAGTGCGTACCCCCTCTTTGTCCACCAGCACAAAGGCGCCGTCGATCACATCGAGCTGGCCATATTTAAGAAACAGCATGGCCCGGCGATCCTTGATGGGGAGTGGCTTTAGAGGGGGGAGCATCAGGCTTTTCCCAAAGAAAGCAAGCCGCAACCCAGCGACTTGGCTGGGCCGATACCGGCACACAGGGCGGCTCGCAAGACATCAGGCTCGACAACCTGCAAGTAACCCTCGAAGGTCGCAGTCAAGACACTAAGACGGCTTATTCCCTTCCGCCCATGCTGCATCACAGAGCTACTGACCAGTGCATGGACAAGACTAAAACCGTGACGCTCTCCTTGCCGAGCAAGCCAAGCCAACTGCTCTTCCTCGCTACACAGCCCCCTGCGTTTGCCATCACGGGTTACCGTCGGGTTAGCCTGCAGGCGAAAGCGATAGGAACGACCTTGTTCAAGCCATTGCTCGGGTGCAAAGCGCTTCTCTTGAACTTCCCCTTGCAGGTAGTAAGGCAGATCGCGTAACGGCCCCCAGTTCCCTTCGGTTTGAGATTGCACCAGCAGTTGAGGCTGTTGCCAATTGGCTGTTGCCTCGAGACGCCACAAGAAGCGTGCAGGCGCGGTCTCTTCGTCGGGAGCAAAAGCCCTGGCCAAGGTACGATGAAGCTCGTAGGGATTGGCCAGGTCACGACGTGCCTCCTTGCTTCTTGGGTTCAAGATCAATCGACTCAGATGCAATTGATTCAGGGACATGACACCTCCTCAGGCTCCAGTTGCTCAGTGAGCACAAAACGGGGGCCAAAGCGGCGATCTGCAAAAGGGGCTATCGGTTGATCGAGGCGAACCGTCCCTTCTGTCGCCTCCAACAACAAGCGACGCACTTGCAGACCAGCCCCCTTGATCAACTCGGGATAGTCGCGCAGAGCTTCCAGCAAAGCGCTATCTCGCACACCATCAGGCAGATACACTGGCGGTGACGGCAAACACCCCTTGCGGCCCAAGCTAAGAGGCCAATGGGGCGTTTTCAGTGCCTGATGGATTTGATCGAGCAGAGATCGTTCTCCTTCAAAACCAACCAGAAAAGCGGCATCGCTCAAGTAGTAGCGTGGGCTGACCACGGTGCGCTTCATATCGACCTTGCCAGCCGCGTTAACGATACCGGTGGCCGTCTGATAATCGCGCAACACAACCCCTTCCCTGTCCACCCTCACCCCCATCTGAAGGGCCGCAAGATCATCGACAGACTCGCTTCGATCCCGCCCCAGGGCGGCGCAGATTAGCCCGAGCACTCCCGATTTGGAAGGCTCCAGCTGGGTGTCGCGTTCATCAAAGCGGCTAGTAGTCCCCCAGGATTGCATAGGCCCTTGCAGCCGCAGTAGCAGTGTCGGCATGTTACTCTCCCCACTGGGTCTCGACGACATCGCGTACCCAAGCAGCCAAGTCGCTTACCGAGCTGCGGGCCTGACTGTTCTCGAGCTGCCACTTGCCAGTGAGATCGATATGGGCCCAGCGATCGGTTGCATCTCCGTAGACGGGGGCCAGCTTGCTCTCGTACTCACCAAGCGCCGCCACAGACTGTTCGGTGAGGCTCTTGTCGTGGCGCGGCTGGATCGGACGCTCGAAGGCATTGGCCAGATTGAGAGGGCTTTTACGCAGGCTAACCCCGATAAACTCAGGCAGGTTGTGGGCAGCGAAGCTGTTTTGTTTGCCAGTCGGTATGGCTCGGACCATCGACTGGATCAAAGACTCAATGGCCGATGCTGTCAGCTCCTTGTCATCTTGCAGGTTCTGCAACAACTTGCTCACATCAAGCGCGGCATAGCGGTAGAAGGTAGCGGAGTTGAACTCGACCTGGCCAATCATGCCTGCACCGGTTTCGTCAGGGCCACCCACGTCATCGACAGCAGTAAAGTAGTCAAAGTCGCGCTCGACCCTGTGAGTGCTTATGGCATGGGCTACCTGACAGGCAGCATCCTGATTCACCTGAGGCAAGTCGGCCAGCATTCGGCCAAAGAGGGCAACATCCACCGCCTTGCCACCATCGAGTAGCGCCTTGGCCTGCTTGGCCAACTCAGCTGGAATGGCTGCCTTGCTCTCTTTTTTCCCCTTTTTCTCACCCGCCGCCGGAATGATAAGTGCATCCCAGTGTTCTTCTATCAGAGCGGCAAAACCGGCAATCTCGCGTTCGCCCAAAAACAGCAGATACTCGGTCTTGCCATCATCCTTGAGCTTGAGCCCTGCAGCCGCCAAGGCGGCCTCAATCTTACCGCTCGCTTCCTCCTGATCTCGATCAGCCAGTCTTTCCAGCAACAACGCCTGCAGTTTCTTGGTGCGAAGAGCACGATACTCGGTAGGGATAAGCTGCTGGTCACGGCTATAAAGACGAATGGCGCGCTTGAAACACTGACTACTGACCCGGGCACGGCGTTGGCCACCAAAGATTGCATCCTTGGGTGCTCCGGTATCATCACGGTTCAAATTGGAAGGGGCGAAGTTCTGGATCAGATGCAGTTCAACAAACAGGGTCATAGTTTCTCTCCTTGAAGATTTAGTCGTTTGAAGCGATGTGGGCAGCTACACGGTAGAAATCAGTGGCCCACCGGCGACGCAATTGATCGAGTCGATCGGGGTAGGCCGGGTTAAGCCAGTCGGTGAGATCCCAAAGCAGCCGCTGATAATCAATGGCCATACCATGGGATCTCAACAAGGTGACACAGTGGCGTAACGGCTCGGCCAAGGTCTCACCATCACACTCAAGCAGCGCGATAAAACGCCCCTCTATGGATGGGCTTTGTTCTTGCTTGCGATAGAGAGCCCCCATCGCCTTGGCCAAGGTCGCCTCACAATGCTCTGGATGAAGTGCAAACAGCCCCGCCACCAGGTAGTGCGACTGACGACGGGCAGAATCAGGATGCTCGTCTGCTGCGATAAAGGGCTCAACGTAGGGAAAGACGCGCGGCGCCGTGCCAGGGGCAAAGGTGAGACTGCGGCGCAGTTCGGCCAACGCCCCACGGTTGCTCTGTGCGAGTCGCTGCAGATAATCAACAAAGGGCTGATCACTCATTGAACTTCTCCTGTTTCGTTAAGGGCTGTCAGTTGCTCCCGAATGGCAAACCACAAGCGAGACTGAACCTTGGCATTGGCACGCCATACGCTGGCTCCTCCTCCCAAGCAGGTCAGTTGTGCTTCCCAAGCAGCAATAGCAGCCTCTTTCAGCACTTGCTGCCATTGCCTCTCCGCGGCATCGGGGTCTTGTTCGATAAGAGCTAGGGTCGCCATCAGGGCGCGCTCGGCGCGGGCAAAGAAGAGCGGTGTAGCGGGGCCAGCATCAAACAGGGTGCGAGCTCGGCTGCGGGTATCTTTCTGCTGACTGTCTGGCAGGGTATCCGCAATCAGCTGCACTGCGGCTCCTTTAAACGACGCAAACAGAGTCTCGGCCATCTCCAGCATCAGGCGGGCCGCTCGGGTCACCTCGGGTTGATCCAGCAGAGCCTGCGGCAACTCTAGTTGCTCGACTCGCCAACGCAGCAACTTGGCCTGATCGCTGGCAAGACCTGCTACCAACAGACGAAGATGCACTTTACCCAGCGATTCGTTTAAGCGGGTGGCATTTTCAATGATGGCTGCCGGGCGCGAGCCCCCATCGGGCAGCAGGGCAGGCAGATCACGCCAGAGTGCTCGCCCTTCACTAAAGGTGAGGCGCACGAGCCCATTGCTGCCCTCCCGAAAGTTAGCCATGGGATCAGGAGCGTGAGGATCTTCGTCCAATCCCTGCCCGGCGGCAAAGCGTAACCAGCGGATAGCCCCATCCTCCTCTCGTTGAAACAGCACGGCGCGGGTCTGGCGGGTGAAGCGATCGTTGGGGCCAGTGGCAAGTAGAGGAGGCGATTTCAGATTGGTAACAGTGAGCGCGGGTCGCTCCCAGCTCGGCAAGTCTTCATGGTCAGGCGAGGCGGGATGCAGGCTCAGGATAAGGGTCTGCGTTAGGGACTCACCCAGTGGCAAGGCGGCCGCCGTATTAGCCAGCGGGCCAGCCTTGTCGGCATCACGAAACACCTTGACCAGACCACCCGGTGTGCACTGTAAAAAACCGAGCAGGGTTCGAATGGCGTGAGCCGGTGAGATGGCGTCAGGCGCGGTGTCCACCGAGTGGTTAAACACCACAGGCGCATTGCCGCTGACGCAGGCCAGATCAATCTGTGCCCAGGGTTTGAACTTCTCGCAGGTCTCGCCCGCCGTGGCCAGCGCCGCCACCTGCATAAAGGGATGCACGGGGTGAAACAGCCAGAAACGATCGCGCCACTTTTCCAAGTAGGCGGTGATGGTCTCGGTGGGCAGCCCATGGCTAAACCAGTGGCGCAGGTCCCGTTGACCCCAGTTAGGCGTCTGTGCGTCCAGGGCTCTGTGGGTAATGGCAAGCAGCAGGCGATATTGGGCCATTAAGGAGGGGGGCGCCGTCTCTGCCAGGGCCACTATCTGCG
>JBOFBS010000251.1:0-2884 GCA_051645725.1 Aeromonadaceae bacterium
ACTGCAAAGGGGAGCGTCACACTGTTTTGATTGCCGCGCCAGACACTGATTTTCTGATTCAGCCCCAAAGGGGTGTTCTGGGCATTTAATAACTGCACAGCAATGCCGCTGGCATGGCCCGCACTCTGCTCCAGTTGTACTATGCCATTGATGGCACCGTTAAAGGTGTTGGGGTCGGCTGTGGCTATAAACTCAACATCGACTTGTTGAACCTGATTACAATTTTGGAGTTCGATGTTGAAGGGGTGGCTGGTTGTATTGCGATTATTACCGCTGAATTGATTGACGGAATAGCTACCCAGAGGGACTGTGATATTCTTCGATGCGGTAGCAACGCTGCAGGTGGCTCCTTGCACATCGATGCAAAGACCATTGCTTAAACTGGCCTCAAATACAACCAAAGTGCCGAATTTCACATTTCCCAAGCGAGTGCCTGCGGGCAGGCAATAATGTCCTGCGGTCGTGTTGCCCGTTTTCCAGAAGTCTACCCGCACCTTGTTGCTGGCATCAAAATAGAACTGGCCGCCGGGGGCGCTAAGGCTGCCGTAGGGACGGAAGTAATTATTTGAGCCGTTGTAGAGATTGGAATCGCTTAGTGTATAGCCAATGCCAGGCACCTGGGTGAAACCGTAGATGGGGCCTTTTTCTGATTGAGTCAATACGGGGGAAATCGGGCCGGCTTCATTGGTATAACCAGAGCTTTCATTTCCGACACAATTGCTGTTCCAACTGGGGGTGCCGCTCATGCCGCCTATGTCTGATAGCCGCTGTCCCACCGCGCTATTAAGCACATTTAGGCTGATGGTGCTGGTGGTGCCTAGATAGCGGCTTGGACCGGTTTGGCCTCCGCTCCAGCTGCAGTTGGCTTGTGCTGGATGAGGCCAGCACACCATCAATAGCAACAACAGTGACGCCATCCGGAAGTAGCTTTTTTTTATCAAAACAACAGGCATAGTAGACCTCAAGGCTGGCAGATCAGTGAGTGAGTGAGTTGTAGTAGGGCCGTTTGGTTTGACGGTAACTGATAATCGACATGGCAGTTGTGCTGACTCCATGTGAGTTGTAGCTTGCCCTTGGGTTGGTTTAGCCGTGCATAGAGCTGACCTCCCTGACCTACCAGACCAACCTGCTGCCCGTTCTCGTCCAGCGCCCTGGCACCGAAGGGGATGGCGTGATGTTTCGCGTTTTGCAGGGTGAGCAATACGGCCTGGCCGCTCTGGGTGGTAAATTTTACTTTGGCGGCGGCACCAGCATCAGGAACGACCCACTGGTTGGTCGCCGTCAGTTCGGTATTAGTGGCCATACCCTCCGGATCCAGCTCGATAGGGTTCTGGCTATAAGGCGTCAGATCCGGGAGTACCGCATATCCGTCTTCATTGATGACGATATCTGGATGCCCCTTGATGGATGCTCCTGCCGCAGCGGGAGCCTCGATGATTGCAAAGGTTTCCCCTAAATGGGGCTGGGCTATGATGGCCCCATCGTGAGCTAATAGTGCTCCTTGCATGCTTACACCATATTGCTGTTGACCGTGATTATCCCGGCTGTAAGAGCCACTGAATGTGGCGATCTGGCTGCGGTAGCTGCCATTGGTCCCCAGACTGATGGTTTGCTCGCCCTCTTTGGGCAAATCTTGACTGGCGGTCAGGCCATAACTGTATTCACTTTTTTCCCCCAGGCTGCCGCCCAAAGAACCTTGTAACTGGCTACCGTGGTCTTGGCTCTGGCTGAGTTGCAGATTGAGGCTGTGATTGCTGTGCTCTCCCAGTGGCATGGAGAGACTCAATGCTATCTGCGTATCATGATGACCATCGCTCTCCTGCAGTCGCTGTCCAGAAATCTGATAATTGACCTTGCCAACACGGTTGCTATAGCCCAACTGCCAGCTGGTGTCCTGAGGGGTGCTATCCCAGTAACTGGTGCGGCTGCCCATCAGATAGAGACTGCCATCGCCTATGGGTTGATTCACTGTCAGATCGAAGCGTTGCTGAGCTGGATGGTGACTGCTGGATGCGATGTCGTTGGGCTTGGTAGATGCCAGCACGCCTTCGTGCAGACTGCGATACCCCTCACTGGAGTAACGGTAGCTGGCCAGCGACAGGTTGGTGTGAGTGGTTGCAAACTGTTTGCTGTAAGTGGCACGCCAGCTCTGGCCTTTTTGGGTTTGTTGCTCACTTTGCAGATTGGAACGAGTCACATCAATGGAAAGTGAGCCATAGCGGGTATTCAGACCTGCTCCTAACAACAGCGCCGAATAGTCGGGCAACAGGCTGACGCCCGTGTAGACCGAAAAAAGATTATTGATCCCCTGCTGGAGTGTCAATTGACCAAGCAGAGGTTTGTTGCCATGAAGCTGGCTGTCACGAACCTCACCCATTGTTGCTGAGTAGAGAGTACTTCCGGCGCGAACCATGCCAGGAGTGGTAGCAAACGGCACAGTGTAACTCTGGCTGCTGCCATCGGATTCGGTAATGGTGACCTTAAGGTCTCCGCCGTATCCAGTAGGGTAGAGGTCATCAATGGCGAAACTGCCTGGGGAGACGGTGGTCTCGTAGAGCAGGTAGCCATTTTGTTCGATTTTCACATGTGCGTAGGTGCGGGCGATGCCGAAAACGGTGGGCGCGTAGCCGCGCTGGGATTCTGGCAGCATGCGTTCGTCACTGGCCAGGTTTATTCCCTGATAACCAATGGAATCGAAAAGGGCCCCTGAGGTCCAGCCTTGACCCAGGCGCAGGCGGGAGTGCCATGCAGGTAGACTGCGTTCGCCATAGGTGGAGATGGATTGCCAGCTTTGCTGACCATCGCTCTGTTGCAGGCTGGATTGATGGCGCAGACGCCATGCTCCCAGATTGAGACCTGTTTGCAGACCAAGGTAGCTGCTGCT
>JBOFBS010000252.1:0-1978 GCA_051645725.1 Aeromonadaceae bacterium
CAAGCGCTCATAGACCACCACAGCACGGCCATGTTTGTCGCAATCGATGTGTAACGAATAACTAATAGGACGTGCATCACTATTCTGGCGGAATCGAATCTCAAACTTGATTGGTTCAGTAAGCCCTTGTGTTCGTAGACGTTCAAAGCCGCCACGGTGAGGCTTATCACAAGCTGACTGTACGCCCTCCTGCAGGCAGTCCCCAATGAATCCTAGCGCATCCATCAAACTGGATTTACCTGAGCCGTTCGCCCCAATTACCGCCCTCAGGCGCGGCAGTACAGCGTTGTTGTTATCAACGGTTTTTCCCAAGGTCACATTACGCAATGCCCGGAAATTTTGGATTTGAATTCCTTCGAGAATGGCCATTAATTTACCTCCAAAATACACATCAACACGTTGTCACTATCATCAATTACCTTTTCCGCTTTTTTAACTATCACCGCCATTTGCTGAACCCTCTTCGATTTAGAAACATTGTATATGGTTGTCAATTGCAGCTGTGCAGACAAAGTATCTAGTGATTGTTGCCATCAAACGACTCGCCTTATCAGATCACCTAGGCGAACCGGATCAGTGTCGCACAACGTCTTAATGGCCTTGATGCTGGTCATCCCCAAGATCTCGCCTATGTGGCGTTCGTCTATGCCCTGGCGCTTGAGCTTCACAGCCAGCGTTCGACGGGCAGATTGGGCCGTTGCTCCCTCAATGCCAGCCTGAGCGAACAGGCGAGCAATCAATGCGGTCAGCTGGTCGGCCCTATAGCTCACCCGACCATCGCGCTCGATGCGGGTCAGTTTGAGCGGCTGCCCGGTGCGGCCTGAGACAAACAGCCCGCTCTGCGGGTCGAGTCCCCGATAGGCCGTCAGCCTGCCGGTGATGCCATGTCCTCGCTTGAGCCGATCTGCCAGATGCTCATCAATCGCGGCGATCAGCTTCTTGTTGACCCAGCACAGGGGGCGAGCCCGCCCGTTAAATGCAATCTCCGGCCTGACAACCGTCTCGGCCAGTGACTCACCGCTAGGGGAGAGATAATCACTCACGCGCAGCTGCGCCAGCTCGGCTGGCTTCATGCCAGTACCGAAGCAGCAGAGCAGCAAGGCGGCATCCCTGAGCCCGTTCTCTGGGCTCGATGCCTTGGCCACTGCAACGGCATGGGCCAGTTGTGGATCTTCAACAACAATTGCCTTTGGCATTAACTGTAAAATCCAGATTTCCGACATTAAACAGAGAGACTACAGCAAGAGAGAGGGGCCATAAAGGCCCCTTGTTCAATTCTGGTCAGTCGTTCACGGAAAGTTAGGGTGAGACTTTATTTTCAAGGATGAAACTCTATTTTCAGGGATGACACTTTATTTTCATCCCACACAGACTGCTCGGCGGCCTGCTGCATCCAGTGCATGGCATTGGGGTAATCGGGTTGGCTGGCCAGACGTTTGGCCAACTCATATTGTGCGCTGCCATCCCCCTGCTTTGCGGCTTGGGATAACTCGGCGTCAGTACGTGGGGCAGTGGAAGCACAGGCTGCAAGCATGCTGGCTGCCAGTGCTAGCCACAGGGAGCGATGGGTCATGGGAAATTCTTCGCTTAGTGAAAAGGTGACGGATGAGGAACTGCTGTATTACGAGCTAATCCGTTATGCTACGCAGCTAGCTGATGGGCATACAGCTGATGGGCATACAGCTGATGCGGCGCCTTCCCTGGCCATTAGCCTTGCCTGTCAGGTGGTCTGTTGCAGGTGATCCTGATAGACCTTCTGCCACTTGGTATGCTCAGCCTTATTGCCTCTGGCCAGCCAGAAAGCACAGATGCTCTCGGCCAATTCTGCGGCCATGGCATGGTCGTTATCACGACGACAAATCAGATACTGGGCTAGCCAGTTTTGGTAGAGTTATTGTCAAATCTGGTGTATGAGGTCAGGCGGCGTTCCTGTCTGACGCTTCCTCTACCTGTACTCCGTCCTGGAACTTCACGTTGT
>JBOFBS010000253.1:0-1847 GCA_051645725.1 Aeromonadaceae bacterium
TATCTAGTGTACTAAGGTTACGCTTATAAGCACCAATCTGATCTTGCACATTGATATCGGTCATGCGGCTTATCGCCTCTTGAAACTTATGGCAATTATCAGTAGTAGCTTTACCGCTATAGAGCCAATCAACCAAGCGAGCAATAGTCAATTGCTGTAACACATGAACTTGCTTTGCATCCAATGCAATTCGATTACTTTTCATTTCTAGCGCCCTTGCACTTACAACCAAGGTCCCCAATAACGAGCCCAATGCCTCTGGCAGTAGACCATTGGCCACTCTTTTAACTTGGCCTCCGTTGCTGCATTGACCTTGGCATCGCCAGCCGTATCCGGGCGTAAAGCCGGATTGGGATTACGTGGTTTGGGCAGCAAGTGCCCCGACAGCGTCCACGCCACCAGTCCCGCATTCTGGCTGCGATTCAGCTTGCCATAAAGCCTGTCGACAAAGTCTTTCTCGGCCGCCACTATCTGGCCGATATTGACCCCCAGCAGCAGTGCCAACTGACTGGCCCTGGAGAGCCGCTGATAGCTCTCCTCATCGGCGAAGACTTCGACCCGCTCGTAGTTGCAGCGGCGCAGCAGCTCCTGAAACATGGCCACCACATAACCGGTAGATTGCCAGTCTACTTCAAACTCGAAATACCCTCTGGCCTTGGCGCTGCCCCCCAGTACCCCGGCCTTAACTCCCAACCGCATCCGGTTATTGCGCCAGCTCAGGATAAAGGGGAACTCGCTCAGCGTGTCCTTGATTTCGGCCTTCAACCCGGTGGTGGCCTTGCATAGCTGCAGCGGCAGCTTAGCCTCTTCGGCCACAATTCCTAGACGCTTGATCATGCTGCTATCTGGACGCCAAAGCAGGCGTCCTGACAGACTGCAGCCCACCTCAGCCCCAACCTCGGCGGTAAATTCCCCCTTCTCTTCAGCCTTGACCGCCACATCGAGCCCACTGAGGCTAATTCCACCGACGCTGGCATTGAGCGATGCCTCGCGGCCCGCTTTGAGCATGGCGCCCGCTTTGCCCCACGCCTTGGCGTGGACATCTACGGCCCAGGTGCCCAGATTGATCTGGTATTTGTTGCCACTCTTGGGGGCGATCAGGGTTGCTATCGTGGGTTTTGCGCCTCGTGGCAAGGTGATCCTGAACAGATCGATCTCGCCGCGCAGAGGATAAAACTCTGCAGTGACCGACAAGCTGGCGCTCGGCCCAGGCATGGAGACGGTGCCGTCCTGATAGGTCAGTGTCATCGGCGGGGGGTCTATCTTGCCGGAGCTGCTGAGTTTGCCCTTCCAGTCGCTGTAACTCATCATCCGCATCAACTGTGCTTGGGGAGATTCATCAAAGGGACCAAACTCCACCTGCTTGTCAGAGCGATAGAGCAGTGTGCCAAGGTGCCCCGCAAAGCGGCTACGCCACGCGTCGAGAGCCTTCACCTTGATGTTCTTCTGCTCCAGGTAGTCGGCCACCTTGTCAAAATTGAGGGCGCCGCTCTCTTTGTAAAACCAGCCCTTTTGCAGAGGGAGAGGGGTAATGCCATCTTGCGCCAGCAGGGCGAGCAGCACAGGATCCTGCTCCAGTTTGAGCAGATCACCCGCCCGCTCCTTGACCTTGTCTACTGGCAACTGCCAGAGGCTGAAGTAGCTGAGTGGCTCTACCGATAACGCCGCCGAGCATATCTCACGCAGTGGATAATCCCCCTTGGTCAATACGTCCATGGGTTGGCGCTGATATTCCCCCTCCCATGCCAATACCCGAGGAGGGACTTGGCGGGAGCAGGCCAACAGAGCCTTTTCGTACAGCTCGTTAGCTTGTTTGTGGGCAGTATTAATCGCATCGAGCTGACGCT
>JBOFBS010000254.1:0-19109 GCA_051645725.1 Aeromonadaceae bacterium
TTGTACCGAGCCCGAAGGCTCGTCGTATCGAAGTTCGCTTCCCGGATCCGGCTGCCAACCCCTACCTGGCTTTCGCTGCTCAGCTGATGGCCGGTCTGGACGGTATCATCAACAAGATCCATCCGGGCGAAGCCATGGATAAGAACCTGTACGATCTGCCGCCAGAAGAAGAGGCGCTGATCCCGACTGTTTCTGGTTCACTGGAAGAAGCCCTGGCCTCTCTGGATGCTGACCGTGAGTTCCTGACTCGTGGTGGCGTATTCACCGACGACTTCAT
Source organism: Aeromonadaceae bacterium (assembly GCA_051645725.1). GTDB lineage: Bacteria > Pseudomonadota > Gammaproteobacteria > Enterobacterales > Aeromonadaceae > Pseudaeromonas. The sequence continues at coordinate 278 of JBOFBS010000254.1, forward strand.
CGACTCCTACCTGGAGCTGAAGCAAGTGGACGTGGATCGTGTTCGCATGACTCCGCACCCAGTTGAGTACGAACTCTACTACTCTGTTTAATTAACCGAGTATCGAAAAACCCGCCGTAAGGCGGGTTTTTTTTCCCCTGAATGACTATGATGGTTTCATTTGCGAAAGAAAAGGAGCGTCATATGCACCGTTTACTCTGGGTTCTGCCCCTACTTTGCTCTCTGCCTCTCCACGCCGCCCAACCCATTCACAAGTGGGTCGATGATCAAGGTGTGGTTCACTTCTCCGATCGTCTGAGTGAAGGCGTCGAGAGTGAAGAGCTGAACATGAGCGTGATAGACACCAAAACTGGTGCACAAAACCCTCTCCCGACCGCTCAGGACCAGGCGACCACAAACGCCGCCTTAAGCGCTATTGAGTCCTATCGCCTCACCGTGACCAGCCCAGCCAATGGCGAAACTCTGCGTGAAAACAGTGGCCTGGTGAAAGTCGTTGCCAATGTAGCACCCCAACCCGCAACCCCCTATGTGATGAAGGTGATGCTGGATGGCCAAGAGATGGGCAGCTACAACAACACCCTTTCGGCCGAGCTCACCAATGTTGATCGTGGCATGCACCAGCTGAACGTCCAAGTCGAAGATGAAAGCGGCAAGATACTTGCATCATCCACGACAGTGACCTTCTACTTGTTCCGTGTATCCGCGCTGACGGCGCCCAAGGCTAAACCCACGCCAAAAGCCGGTTAACAGGCTGCACCAATACAGGTAGAGTTTCGCACCAGTTGAGTGCATTGCACCAAATATGGGAGCTCTACTTTGAATAGCCGTCCAGATTTACCAGGTACACTGCTCGATAATCTGCTGACCGCAGTGGTATTGCTGGATACCAACCTGGTGGTGCATTACGTCAATCCTGCGGCAGAGCAGCTGCTCGGGATCAGTGCGCGCCGTTTGCTCCAGCACCGCTTGGAGCAGGTTGTTGAATATATCTCCCTCGATCTGGAGCGTCTGCGCTCCTGCCTTCGTTTGGGGCAAGGCTTCACCGATAATGAAGTGACCCTGGTGATCGAAGGGGAGCCACGCCTGGTCGAAGTCAGCGTGGTCGCCATCTATGAGCAGCGTGAACAACTGGCGCTGATGGAACTGCGCAAAATCGATCAACAAAAGCGCATCAGCCAGGAGTTGCAACAACATGCCCAACAGCTGGCAGCACGGGATCTGGTGCGCGGCCTGGCCCACGAGATCAAAAACCCGCTAGGTGGCCTGCGCGGCGCGGCCCAGTTGCTGGAAAAAGCGCTGCCAGATGAACACCTCAAAGAGTACACCGGCATCATCATTGCCCAGGCTGACCGCCTGCGGAATCTGGTCGACAGATTACTCGGCCCGCAACGTCCGGGGCGTCATCAGGTACACAACGTCCACTCAGTTCTCGAGCAGGTCCGTCGCCTGGTGGAGCTGGAGGCCCCACACGGCATCAAACTGATCCGCGACTATGACCCCAGCATTCCCGACTTCGAGATGGAGCCGGATCAGCTGCAACAGGCCTTTCTCAACATAGTGCGTAATGCGGTTGAGGCCATGGGCGGTCAGGGCGAGATCCGCCTCAAGACCCGCACCGTCTTCCAGATCACCATACATGGCAAACGCTACCGCCTGGCGGCCGAGATCAAGATTATCGACAACGGCCCCGGCATACCCGAGAACATCCGCGACACCCTCTTCTACCCCATGGTGACAGGAAAAGAGGGCGGCACAGGGCTCGGGCTCTCCATAGCCCAGAATCTCATCGACCAGCACAAGGGGCGCATCGAGTGCGTCAGCTGGCCTGGACATACCGAATTCAGTATCTATCTACCGCTGCGTAAGTAAGGGAATAACATGGCTGCCAAAGTCTGGATTGTCGATGACGACAGCTCAATTCGCTGGGTGTTGGAACGTGCGCTCAGTACCGAAGGATTTGAATGTCACACTTTTGAAGATGGCGAGAGTCTGCTAAGCGCGCTGGATAATGACTTCCCGGAAGTCATTCTCTCCGATATCCGCATGCCGGGCATAGATGGTCTCTCCCTACTGCAACAGATCCAGGAGAAACAACCCGAACTGCCTGTCATCATAATGACGGCACACTCGGATCTGGATAGCGCCGTGAATGCCTACCAGAGTGGCGCATTCGAGTACCTGCCTAAGCCCTTCGATATCGATGAAGCCGTGGCTCTGGTGCAACGAGCCGAGAGCCACCTGCGTGAACAGCGCAACAAACGCCGCAACAAGCTGCAGGCAACGGCTCACGCCCCGGAGATCATAGGCGAAGCGCCCGCCATGCAGGAGGTATTCCGCGCCATTGGTCGTCTGGCCCGCTCCTCCATCTCTGTGCTCATCAATGGCCAATCCGGTACCGGCAAGGAGCTGGTCGCCCATGCCCTGCACAAGCACAGCCCCCGTGCCGCCAAGCCCTTCATCGCCCTCAACATGGCGGCCATACCCAAGGAGCTAATTGAATCAGAGCTCTTCGGCCACGAGAAGGGAGCGTTCACCGGCGCCAACAGTGTGCGCCAGGGTCGTTTCGAACAGGCCAATGGCGGCACCCTCTTCCTGGATGAGATTGGTGACATGCCGCTGGAGGTGCAGACCCGACTGCTGCGGGTACTGGCCGATGGGCAATTCTACCGCGTCGGTGGGCATCAGCCGGTACAGGTGGATGTGCGCATCATAGCGGCGACCCACCAGGATTTGGAAAAGCGCGTCACCGAAGGAGAGTTCCGGGAAGATCTCTTCCACCGCCTGAACGTCATCCGTGTACACATTCCCGCCCTGCGCGAACGGCGAGAGGATATCCCGCGCCTGGCCCACCACTTCCTGGTGCGCGCCGCCAAGGAGCTGAACGTGGAGGCCAAGCTGCTGCACCCGGACACTGAGGCCTACCTGAGCCGTCTGCCCTGGCCGGGTAACGTGCGTCAGCTGGAGAACGTCTGCCGCTGGCTCACCGTCATGGCCTCGGGTCAGGAGATACTGGTCTCCGACCTGCCGCCCGAGCTGCTCAACCCGACCGAAGAGCGCACCGTCAGCCGTGAGCAAGTCTCCCAACGCTGGCAAGATCAGCTCCAGCAGTGGGTTGCGCAGAAGCTGGCACGGGGCGAGATCGACATACTCGCCGAAGCCCTCCCCGAGTTTGAGCGCATCATGCTCAATACTGCCCTGCAGCATACCCACGGTCACAAGCAGGAGGCGGCTCGCCTGCTGGGCTGGGGCCGCAACACCCTGACCCGCAAGCTCAAAGAGCTGGACATGTAGCAAAATGGGGAGCGAAGGCTCCCCATGCCGTTGCCCCACCCAAACAATGGATCTCCGCATCGCCAGGCCCCAGCCAGGATTTGACTGCGCATCCGGCCGCCGCGCGCTAAAATAAAGGCTCCTGCATGCTAACCTGGCGGAGTGACCATGATTGATAGAAGCCTTCCTCTCACCGACCTGCATCGCCACCTGGATGGCAATATTCGCGCCCAAACCATACTGGAGTTGGGTCTGCAGCATGGCCTCGCCCTACCCGCCACTACACTGGAGCAACTTCGCCCCCATGTGCAGATAGTCGAAACGGAGCCCAGCCTGCTGGCCTTTCTCAACAAACTGGATTGGGGGGTCAAGGTGCTGGCCGACTACGAGGCGTGCCGCCGTGTGGCCTACGAGAATGCCGAAGATCTGAAAATAGCGGGCATAGACTATGCGGAGCTGCGCTTCAGCCCCTGGTATATGGCCATGAACCATAACCTGGATCCCCAAGGCGTCGTTGAGGCGGTGATCGATGGCGTAGCGGCCGGCTGCCGCGACTTCGGCGTTAAGGCCAACCTCATCGGCATACTGAGCCGCACCTTTGGCCAGGAGGCGTGCCAGCGGGAGCTGGATGCCTGTCTGGCCCATGCCGATCAGCTGGTCGCCATTGACCTGGCGGGCGATGAGCTGGGCTTTCCCGGCCCACTCTTTGACTCCCATTTCCGCCGGGTCCGGGATGCCGGACTGCACATCACCATCCATGCTGGCGAGGCCGCCGGAGCTGACAGCATCTGGCATGCGGTGCGCGCCCTGGGAGCAGAGCGCATAGGGCATGGCGTGAAGGCCATCCAGGATCCGGTCTTGATGAACTACCTGGCCGAACGGGGCACAGGCATCGAATCCTGCCTCACCTCCAACATTCAGACCAGCACGGTTAGCAGCTATGCCAGCCATCCCCTGCGCCACTTCCTGGCTCACGGCATCCTCGCCTGCCTCAATAGCGATGATCCCGCCGTGGAGGGGATCGATCTACCTTATGAGTATCAGGTGGCGGCCCCGGCCGTTGGCCTCACTCAGGAGGAGGTGAGCCAGGCACAGCGCAACGGGCTGACCCTGGCCTTCCTGAGTGCGGCAGAGAAACAGGCGCTCAGTGACCAGGCTGCACTGCGCAGCTGACTCGGGCTAAAAGCAAGCAGGGCGCCGCAATGGCGCCCTGCTGCTATCGGCATGGAGAGGAGAGGTGCTAGTCAACAACCGCCACGTTGATCTTGCCGGAGGACTGCACCATGCGCACCCGCTTGCCGGGCACGAAGGTGGGGCTCGCCTTCTGCACCACCACCACGCTGTCGCCGTTCTCTTTCTTGATCTCCAGCTCAACCCCATCAACCTGATTAAGCTTGTCCCCTGCGGCCTTGCCTGCCGCCGCGCCACCAATGGCGCCGGCAACGGTGGCAATATCCGCCCCCTTGCCACCGCCCACGGCACTCCCCAGCACACCGCCGAGCACACCGCCCGCTATGGTGCCGAGCACTGAGTCATCACCATCCTGTATCTTCACCGGACGAGTCGAGGTGATGGTCCCGTAAGAGACGGTTTGAACTGTCTTCGCCTGATTGGCGCTGTAGACATCACCGGAATAGGTGTCACTGTTAGCGCACCCCGTCAGGGCCACCAACAGCCCCATGGCCAGCACAGAGAGACGATTGCACATCATGAGCACTCCTTAACCTGGATAGGATCCACGACTGGATTTAAAAAACGTCACCTTGCTTATAGTACGTGAAACGCTTTTTTGCTCAATCCCATATGGACCCCTTGTCGCAACCGCAGTTAAACGATACGAAAATATCCCTCGCCCTATCCAGATACCAAGCCAAAGCCCCCCTACAAAGCGCGAGCTGCAACGAAAAATGGCGCCATTAGGCGCCAATTCCACTCCTGGATTTAACAATGTCGCTGCCGTTTGCAGTAAGCCTGCCCCCCCCTTCGTGGTGAGCTTCTCTTCCGTTCGTGGTGAGCTTGTCGAACCATGGGCAGGTAAAATCTAATCACCTGATTTTAAAGAAATTACCTTCCCCTTCGACAAGCTCAGGGTGAACGGAGTTAAGGTGCTTAACTGACGAACAGTGCACCACTATTTGCCCAAGTTTGGTTGTCCGTTACCCATTCAGTGCCGCCAGAGGATCCCGGTAGGGGTAGCCTAGCGATTCTGCCACCCCGGCATGGGTGATCGCACCCTGGAAGACATTCAGGCCGTTGCGCAGGTGAGCGTCCTGACGCAGCGCCTCCAGCCCGCGGTCGGCCAGTGCCAGGGCATAGGGCAGCGTCGCGTTGTTCAGCGCCAGCGTGGAGGTGCGGGGAACGGCGCCGGGCATGTTGGCGACGCAGTAGTGGATCACCCCATCCACCAGATAGGTCGGCTCATCATGGGTGGTGGCATGAGAGGTCTCAAGCAGCCCCCCTGATCGATCGCCACATCCACCACCACGGCACCCGCCTTCATCTGCTTGAGCATGGCCCGAGTGAGTAACTTGGGCGCCGAGGCGCCTGGTACCAGTACACCACCAATCACCAGATCGGCACTCCGGCAGTGACTTTCGATGGCATCACGGGTGGCATATTGGGTATTGATGGCACTGCCATACTGGCGCCACAGGTTACGCAACACATCGACATTGCGATCCAGCACCCAGACCTCGGCCCCCATGCCAACCGCTATCATGGCGGCGTGCGAGCCCACCACACCACCACCCAATATCACCACCTTAGCCGGAGCGACACCCGGCACCCCACCCAGCAGCACCCCGAGACCGCCATGAGGCTTCTCCAGGAAATAGGCTCCGGCCTGGATGGCCATGCGCCCCGCCACCTCCGACATGGGGGCCAGCAAGGGTAAGCCACCGCTGGGCGAGGTAACCGTTTCATAGGCGATACAGGTCGCCCCGCTGGCCATCAGGGCCCTGGCCTGCTCCGGATCCGGCGCCAGATGCAGGTAGGTGAAGAGTATCTGTCCGGGGCGCAGGCGCTGGCACTCGATAAGCTGCGGCTCTTTCACCTTGATAATCATCTCGCTACGGGCAAAGAGCTCCTCCACCGACAGCAGCACCTCGGCCCCCGCCTGACGATAATCCTCATCACTCATGCCAATGCCAGCACCGGCCTGGGTCTCGACCAACACCTGATGCCCACGTTCGACCAACTCGCGGACAGAAGAGGGGGCCAAACCAACGCGATACTCTCTGACTTTAATTTCCTTGGGGACGCCGATAATCATACTGACTCCTGATATTGAGGTAGGTTGCAAAATCCACAGCAGCTTGTTTTATATTTCTTCTCACCAGCCACTCATCAGCCCAAATAAACGCGAACAAGGCAGATGATAAAACCAGTAAGTAGCCATAAATCAGCAAACAATATGCCAAAATTTAACAGTATGATTTATAAGTGTTTTTATGAAACCCGCTCATAACACGCCGACATTCGGCACAAAAGCGGACCGTTTCTCACCAAAATAGAACACCAAGAGATGGCGAATAAACAGCACCATTCCACAAGAAATATAGAAAATAACTTCACAGAAAGCCAAGTCGCGCGAAATAAGCAGAATATTAATCTGCCAAAGATCGGCGATGTGCATATAAAGCACCGAAATGAGCGATGGCCAGAGGCTGTGCCCGGATAAAAACACAGTTCCGGCGGCACACCATTAACGGGCGGGGCGGGAAGGCTGTGGCGCCAACCGTTGGCGGCAGGGGGGCTGCCATCGAGCCCCCAGGGAGGGGTTAACGGTGGGTTGGCGACACAGGCTGCGCGCCAACCCTCTTGGCTGACAACTGGCCAAGAATCGCGGTTGTCGGGTGATCAGATCACCCGGGAGAACTGTTGTTGCCGTGCCCGCTCGCGCAGATAGCTGTCAAAACACATGCAGATGTTGCGGATCAGCAGCCTGCCTGTGGTGCTGACGCGAATGCCCTGCTCATCCACCCTGACCAGACCATCCTCAATAAAGGGGCGCAATAGCTGCAGATCCTGGGCAAAGTAAGTGGCAAAGTTCACGCCATAGGCCTGCTCTATGCTGGCAAAGTTGAGCTGGAAGTTGCAGATAAGCTGCTTGATCACATCCCGGCGAATGAGGTCATCCTGGTTGAGGGCGCACCCCTTCCACTGCGCCTGCCCCTGTGCCGCTATGGCGGCGTAGTAGAGCTTCAGATCCTTCTGGTTCTGGGAGTAGGCATCCCCCAGCATGCTGATGGAGGAGACACCCAATCCCAGCAGATCACACTCACCCTGGGTGGTATAGCCCTGGAAGTTACGGTGCAACTTGCCCTCACGCTGGGCGACCGCCAGCTCATCATCCGGCAGGGCGAAGTGATCCATACCGATATACTGGTAACCCTGAGCCGTGAGGTAAGTGATGGTCTCCTGCAACATGGCCAGCTTCTCAGCCGGAGCGGGCAACAGCTCCTCCTTGATCTTGTGCTGGCCGGCAAACCGGCTGGGCAGGTGGGCATAGTTGAAGATGGAGAGCCGCGCCGGCTGGCACTTCACCACCTCCTCCAGGGTGTGGCGGAAACTCTCACGGGTCTGCAGCGGCAGGCCGTAGATGAGATCCAGGTTGGTGGAGCGGAATCCCAGCTCGCGGGCCCGCACCAGGAGAGCCCGGATGAAGTCGTTATCCTGTACCCGGTTGACCGCCTGTTGCACCTCTTTGTTGAAGTCCTGCACACCGAAGCTCAGGCGGTTGAACCCCACCTCCTTGAGCAGATCCAGCAGCTCCAGGTCGATCTCGCGCGGGTCCACCTCTATGCTGAACTCCCCCTGCGACGCCAGATTAAAATGGCGTCGCAACATGGCCATCAGCTGGCGTATCTCATCGCCGCTCAGATAGGTGGGTGTCCCCCCGCCCCAATGGAGCTGGGTCACGGTGCGACCGGCAAATTTGGGCGCAAGATGCGCCATCTCCTGCTCCAGATAGCCCAGGTACTCGGCCGCTTTGCGCTGCTGCCGGGTCACTATCTTGTTGCAAGCACAGTAGTAGCAGAGCATGTGGCAAAAAGGGATATGCACATAGAGCGACAGGGGCCGCTCCGGGTACTGCTCCGCCGCCGCCAGAAAGTCGTTTGCACCAAACGTCTCACTAAACTCCAGAGCCGTGGGATAGGAGGTATAGCGGGGCCCACTGTAGTTATACTTCTGGATGAGCGCCTCATCCCACACAACCTTGTCAAACTGCACTGTTCGCTCCTCACGACGGCCTGGGCGTCAGGCTCGGGTATTACTTCTTGCCGGGTTTGTATTCAGGATCGATCTCGCTGGGATCAAAATCATCCTCGATGAAGCGTTGCAGCAAGTCATCGGGAGAACTGGGCTCCTCGTCGTCCTCATCTTCGATACCCAACTCGCTGAGCAGCTCCTGATGACGCGCCAGCATCTTGTCCAGCCAGGCCTCATCCTCGGCAGAGATGGCCAGATCTTCGTCCAGACGATCCAGCAGGGTGTTGAGACGCTCGTTGTTTTCCAGCGCCGTCAGCTCCTGCTCGAGCTTCAGCCGCTGTTGACGCGCCTGCTGCTCCGCCAGTTGCTCGGGCGTTTTCTCGGGCTTGGCAACCACAGGCTTGGCCGGCTTACTCTTGGTCTCGACCACCAGGGCTACCGGCTTGCGTGAGCCGATGCGCGGATCCTTGGCCACCCCACTCCCCTTGTTGCTGGATGGGCTCTGCTCCCCTCCCTGCCGCGAACCAGGCTTGAGCCCCTTGCGCTTGGCCTCACGCTTACGCTCACGGGCGGCCTGGGCACTCTCCTGTGACTCGTTTCTCTTGCTCTTCTTGCCCTTGGCCGGCGCCTGACCAGGCTTTTGCGTGGCTGCCATGATGATCTCCGTGTCGCGAATACATTCATTGATGTGGGCCACAACGGCCCCTGGGGCGCCATTGTGACACGAAAGCGGCACACCCCCAACTGCGCACCACCCTTTGTCTGCATCAAGCATAGGAGAAAAACCCGACCTGGCTCTCAGTCATACGACTCAGTATGGTTTGGGTGATTACTCAACCCCTCCAGACACGCTATGCTGCGGGGATTCGGTCAAATGTTTATGTTGGAGTCGTCATGGCGCAACGCCTTAAAGCCCCCTGGCCCCTGCTGGCACTCGATATCATCGGCTCTTTGATGATGCTGGTCGGTATAGTTGAACACTTCGCCTGGTTCCCCCTGTTGCCAGAGGCTTGGCGCTTTCCCTACTTTCAGCCCGTGCTGCTCATCGGCGGTTTGGTGCTGATCATGCCGTACCAGTTTGTCATCCTGCTGGAAGCTCTGAAGCGTCGCGGTCAGCGCTAGAACCGACAAGAGGCAGTGAATCTTCCCCAGGGTCTGGAGTGATTTCTGCCATAATTTAAGCCATATGAGATTTTTTCACTCTGCCCCTTATCCCGCGCAATCGCTCAGGGTGGACATAACCAGGTAGCTCACTATGTTGAAAACCAAGAAAAATGATCCTATCTCAACCGAAGACATATTGCTGAAGCTCTGCAACTCGGTAACCGGTGTACTGACCGAGGCGACTCACCACGAGATCAACTACTCCCCCATGGTCCAGCGCATCACCAAGACCTGCCTGCGTCCGGATATCGGCTGCTTTGTACTGTTTGACGGCGCCTTCTCCGGCCTGGTGGTGATCAACTTCACCGCCGCCGCCGCCATGGAGGTGTACCAGAACTACCTGATGAATATGGGCATACCTCAAGAGGAGCTGGCCAAGAGCCACACCTCGGATGAGGTGGGCAACGTGATGGGTGAACTGATGAACCAGATCCTCGGTGACTTCACCGGCAAGGTGAGCCAGGAGCTGCATACCTCCATCAGCCAGAGCCAACCCAAGATGCTGACCCTGAACAAGCAGGTGCTCATCTCGGTCGACACCAACCTGGATCGTCCCCAGGCGCGCCGCGTCTCCTTCTACACCGAGAAGAACAACATCTTCTACATGGAGCTGGCCATGGATAAGACAGAGTTTATCCAGCTCCATGAGTTCCAGCACCGAGATGCCGTCGATCCAGATAGCCTGATCGCCAGCGTCGCCAAGGGCGAAAGCATCAGCAGCAATGAGAGTGGCAATGGCAACAGCAAGGGCAACGATGCCCACGATGATCTGCTCGCCTCACTCGGTCTCTGATCCCGGGTTCAGAGCCGCAATGGCCTCAACCCAGAAGCCGCCGCAAGGCGGCTTTTTCATACCGCAGACGTGCTGAGCACAGTCTGCTCACCCGGGAGGAGAAGCCGCAATGAGCGGTTCAGCTTGCCGGCGGAAGGGGGCTCGTCCGGCTTGAGATACTCATCGACCTCAGGCCCGTTAGCCAGAGTACTGGGTCTCGCGCAGCTGCTCCCAGGCCAGATTGATGGCGACAAAACGGGCCGCGTCGCCCTGTGGCCGGTCTGGATGGTAACGCAGGGCCAGCCGCTTCCAGCGCCGCCGGATCTGCTGGGGCGAGGCGCCGTCATCCAGCCCCAGCTCGGCCAGTGCCCGCGTCCTGACCGCAGGCTGCAGGGTTCCGCAATAGCCCTGCCAGAAGGAGCGTAGCAGCGCCTCTATCTCGGCCACCTCCGTCTGCCAGAAGATCTGCCAATCAAGGTAATAGTCGCGCAGCGGATCGCGACGCATCACACAGTGCTGACCGGGCTCGAGTGGTACCAGGGTCAGAGAGAGTGGCGCCACCTCCAGCCAGATACCTTCGCTCACGAGCCGCGCCTGTAGCTGATAGAGCCCATTCATCAGCAGGAAATTGGTGCGAAACAACTGCTGCTCCGCGGGCAGAGGCCACTGCGGCAACCATCCATCGGCACGCAACCGACTCATCAGCTCATGCAGCTTGCAAACACCCCCTTGGCGTAACAGCTCCAGCAGGGGCTCGAGCAGTGGATTGTTCATGAATGATCCAGATAAGCCTGACTCATGCTACTATAGCGCCCAATACGGCAGGAGAATGCCCCTGCCACCCCAAGAGCCTAATTTACGAGATACGAAACGTGGAAACGCCAACCCTGAACTTCAACAAGGTTCACTTTGTGACCAGCGCACCGGATATCCGCCACCTGCCGGATGATGGCGGTGTCGAGGTGGCCTTCGCAGGGCGCTCTAACGCGGGGAAATCCTCGGCGCTCAATGCCCTGACCAACCAGAGAAACCTGGCACGGACCAGTAAGACACCGGGGCGCACCCAGCTCATCAACCTCTTCGAGCTGGAACCCGGTAAGCGCCTGGTCGACCTGCCCGGCTACGGTTATGCCCAGGTACCGGAAGAGATGAAGCGCAAGTGGCAGGCCTCGCTCTCCGAATATCTGCAAAAACGCCAATCCCTCAAGGGGCTGGTGCTGCTGATGGACATCCGCCATCCGCTCAAGGATACCGACCGCCAACTGCTGGACTGGGCCTCGGGCAATGACCTGCCCGTACTGGTTCTGCTGACCAAGGCCGACAAGTTCAACGCCGCGCCACGCAAAACCATAGTGCAGCAGGTACGCAAAGAGGTGAAGATGTTTGGCGATCTGGTCCAGGTCGAAGCCTTCTCCTCCCTGCGCGGCATAGGCATAGATCGCTTGAGCCAGGTGTTGACCGAGTGGTATCTGGCAGGCGGCGACCTCGAAAGCGATGACGCCCCCACCGAAGCCGAATAAATTCCGATCAACATAAGCCGCCTGCGGGCGGTTTTTTTATATCCCGCCGCTGAGCCATCCGGCCTGAGCCGCCACCAACAAACAGCCCTTAGCCCCAACGGCCACATCTGCTAACATCGCGCCACGCCATGATTCTGCCGGGCCAAACCGAGCCCGGCTCCTGTTGTTTGGGATCCCCTATGTCTTTTGCCGAACTCGCCCTCGCCCCTCGTCTGCTGGAGAACCTGCAAGCCGTGGGGTATACAAGCCCCACCCCCATACAGCAGCAGGCCATTCCGGCCATACTGGCTGGCCACGACCTCATGGCTGGCGCCCAAACCGGTACCGGCAAGACGGCGGCCTTTGTGCTGCCCATACTGCAGCGGCTGCTCACCTCGCCGCCGCTGCCAGCCCAACCTGTCCGTGCCCTGGTGCTGGTGCCCACCCGCGAGCTGGCGCTGCAGGTGCATCAGAGTGTCGAGAAGTATGCCCAAGGCACCCCGTTACGCGCGGCGCTCCTCTATGGTGGCGTGAGCATAGCCGCTCAGGTCGAAGCACTGCAGGCAAGACCCGAGATCGTCATCGCCACCCCGGGGCGGCTGCTGGATCACCTGCGCCAGGGTGTGGTGACGCTGCAGCAACTGGAGGTGCTGGTCTTTGATGAGGCGGACCGCATGCTGGACATGGGCTTTATGGACGAGATCAACGCCCTGCTGGCACAGCTGCCCGCCCAGCGCCAGACCCTGCTCTTCTCCGCCACCTTCAACGATGCCATCTACAGCCTCGGCAAGAGGCTGCTGCGGGAGCCGCAGCTTATCGAGGTCGCGGAGCGCAACAGTACGGCCCGAGAGATAGAGCAGCGGGTCTATGCGGTGGACAGCGGGCGGAAGAGCGAGCTGATCCAGCACCTCATCACGCACCAAGGGTGGCACCCAGTTCTCATCTTCAGCCGCACCCGACAAGGTGCCGACAAGCTGGCCCAGCAACTGCAAAAGGCCGGAATAGGCGCGCTGGCACTGCATGGTGACCTCTCCCAATCCGGGCGGGAAAAGGTGTTGCAGGCGTTCCGCGAGGGGAGCCTGCAGGCGCTGGTCGCCACCGATGTAGCCGCCCGCGGGCTGGATATTCCCGAGTTGAACTATGTCATCAACCTCGAGCTTCCCTATGTAGCCGAGGATTATGTGCACCGTATCGGCCGCACCGGTCGTGCCGGTAACAAGGGGCTCGCCCTCACCCTCTTTAGCCCCGAAGATGCCCTGCTACTCGAAGAGGTGGAGGCCGTGCTGGATCAGCGTTTGCCCCAGCAGTGGTTCCCCGGATTCGAGCCCGATCTCAGCCAAACCCTCCCCGACCCACGTCGCCATAGCAAGGCCGCCCAGAAACAGCGCGCCAAGAAGCGGGCCTTGGGCAGCCGGGGAAAGCGTTAAGCAGAGGAAGAACAACGAGAGCTAATGGCTGTCAGTTAGCGAAAACGGGTAGATGATTGGCTCAAGCTCAGGCCCCGGGAAAGAGGCCTGCGCGCCTTCAATATGGGGCAGACATCGAATCAGCTGGCCCCTGACTGCAAGTTGTGGTCTGTCGCACGCATTGGGTAAAACTATTTGAACAATAAAGATTTTTAAAAAAATTCATACTTCCGGAAGCAAGGTTAACCGCATAACATGGCTTATCAATGCAGGTTTGTCACCTGTCATAATTATCAATGATAAGGATAGTCATATGCTCTCTTGGTTGTCTTTGCTCTCTACGCGCCGCTTTATCCTCTGCTCCTCCTTGGTGATACTGGCAGCCATCACCATCATCAGTGGCTACCGTTTATATGCGCTGACACAACTGGATCGCGCCGTAACTACAGAAATCCAGCTACATGATGATGCCATCACGCTACAGGAGTTGCGCTACCACACTGTCCAGATCCAGCAGTACCTGACCGATGCCTCCCTGACGGGCGACAAGGATGCCATTGACGATGCCAAAGCTCACCAGCTAGCCACTAAGCCCTTGTTACAAACCCTCAGCAGACTGGAGTTAGGCTCCTTGACCACGCTGATGGCGCAACAAGTCGATGTGGGTGAAAAGATGGTGGCCGCCTACAGCAGCGGAGACAAGGCCGCGGGCGATCGGTTAATGAAGCATTCACAAACCGGCTTTGATGCTCTCTCCTCCGCCATCAATGAACAGGTCGAACAGGCCCTGACACAACAGAGTGGGCGTATGGAGGCGTCACAGCAACTGGCCGAAGAGCACCAGAAGAGCATACAAAGGGGGGAGTTGGGCAGTGCTCTGCTGCTGCTACTGCTGGTGTTGACGGCCCTCTTCCTCATCCACATCAAGATCAACCGCCCACTCACCCAGTTGCTAGTGCAGTTACGCGATCTCACCACAGGCGAGAAAAATCTCGGCTTCCGTCTACCCGAGGTGGGACGGGATGAATTCACTCTCGTGGCCAGCACCTTTAATCGCTTCCTCAGCGATCTCGACCATATTCTGGGCACAGTGCAGCAGGTCTCTCATCGTTCCAGCCAACAGATGGCCAACCTGATGGATCGCTCCAAGGCCACGCTGCAAGGCATGAACCAGGTTCAGACCAACACGGACGCCCTGGCCGCCGCCACACAGGAGATGTCCTCGACTGTGCAGGAGATTGCCTACACCACAGAGCAGGCCAAGCAGGAGACTGAGATGGCCCAGGAGCAAGCTGCCGACGGTCAACGCCAGGTGGGGGATGCGGTCAACCTGATCCGCAAGGTAGCGAGCGAAATCGAGCAGGCGGTAGCGGGTATCAACCAACTGGATCAACAGAGCAACCAGATTGGCGACATCTTGAATGTGATCCGGACCATATCGGAGCAGACCAATCTGCTGGCGCTGAACGCCGCCATTGAAGCCGCCCGCGCCGGGGAAGCGGGTCGCGGTTTCGCCGTGGTGGCCGATGAGGTACGCCATCTGGCCAGCCGGACCCAGCAAGCTACGGTGGAGATACAACAGCGCATCCAGCAGTTACAGCAAAGCACCACAGATGCGGTGGATATCATGCACCACACGGCGCAGATCAGCGATCTGGCCGTGGAGCAGGCCGAAGCAGCAGGCTCACGACTCAACGAGATAGTGCAAGCGGTAAGCCGCATCACGGATATGAATATGCAGATTGCCACCGCAGCCGAACAACAGTCTCTGGTCGCCCAGGAAACCTCGCGCAATGTGGTGGATGTGGCCGATATTGCTCGCGGCGCTCGTGACGATGCCAATGCCAGTTTCCGCTTTGCCCGCGAGGTCAACTTCGGCGCTCAGGAGGTAGGCATGCTCACTAACCAATTTAGCGTCAGCCAGGATGAACAGGGCGGTGAGAATTACAGCAGCAGTGAAGTGGTGCGCTGGAGCGATGCCTTCAAGGTGGGTGTCCGCCAGGTGGATGAACAACACTATGGCCTGTTTCAAAGCATGAACAGCCTGTATGAGGCCATCCATGACGAAGCCGCTGCCTCACTAATCCAGCAACGGCTGGATACACTGGTTCAATTGGCCAAGCAGCATCTGAACGATGAAGAGAAATTGATGCAGCAGGCCGGTTATCGAGATCTGGGTGAGCATAAGCTGGTACACCAGAAGTTGCTGGCCGATCTGGATAAGCTGCTACAACGCTTCCGCGCCAAGGAGGCGGATATCGAGATAGAGGTGGTCTTCTTCCTGAAAAACTGGCTGGTCGGGCATATCTTCAGCGTAGATAAACGCTACGTTCCCGAGTTTCATGCCGCAGGGATTCGATGAGAAATCTTGGCCCGTAGCGAGTTAAATAGAAAGTGGGTTAAGCTTGGGTTAATTTTCCTGCGCTAACATGTGATGTGCTATACAAGAGAGTAGCCAGCGGCAAGCTGGCCATTACTTCACTACGGAGAGAAAAAGAATGCTGAAGAAAGTCGCTACCCTCTGTTGCTCCCTGCTGCTGGCCGGCACTGTTTTAACCCCCGCCATGGCAGATAGTGGTGTCGAGGCCGGAATGAAGGGCATGGCCAAGAGCTACAAGGCGGCCAGCAAGGCTGATGATGCTGCGGCCCTGAAGCAGGCACTGACCAAGATGCGTGAGTATGCGGTCAAAGCGCAAGGCGAAGTACCGCCAGATTTCAAGGATCAGCCAGCCGATGGCCCAGAGCGTAAGGCCTATACTGAAGGCATGACCAAGCTCATCAAACAGATTGATGATGCCCAGGCCCTGCTCGATGCCGGCAAGCTGGAGGAGGCCAAGGCCGCCACCGAAGCCATGAAGCAGACCCGCAGCGAATACCATACCAAGTTGAAAGTCTGATAGAGACTTCGGCTACCCACTCTATCGTCAAAGGGCCAGCGACTGCTGGCTCTTTTCATTGCCCCAAAAGGGCCCCCTATCACGGCTTGGCCGGTAAATAAGAACCATGCTCACAGCGAAATGAGAATTAGTGTAACTACACTGATTAATAACGCTTTTTTAGCTAATTACGCACGATTTGATGATCCTGGATAAGTTTTACACACCTCCCCTCTGGCACCCTACGCCCCATTGCTACCCTGCCCGGCGGGCAGGCACCAAACAGGGGTTTCGGCCATGAGCCACTCATCGTGGAATAGAAAATCGCGCGCGGCGCTACTCTCCATCTGCTCGAACATCACCCTCATCATCATGAAGGTGATAGTTGGTTTCATCAGTGGCTCGGTCAGTATCCTCTCCGAAGCCATCCACTCCGGCATGGATCTGGTGGCCGCCCTCATCGCCTTCTTCTCGGTGCGCAAATCCGATGCCCCGCCCGATGAGCGCCACCCCTATGGCCATGACAAGATAGAGAATGTCTCCGGCGTCATCGAAGCTGTGCTCATCCTCATCGCCTCAGGCTGGATTGTCATAGAAGCGGTGAAAAAGCTCTTTAATCCGGGGGAAATAGAAGGCATCAGCCTGGGCTTCATGGTGATGCTCGCCTCAGCGGCCGTTAACTGGCTGGTCTCGGGCCACCTCTACCGCATCGCCAAGGAGGAGGATTCAGTCGCCCTGGCCGCCGATGCCCTGCATCTGAAAGCCGATGTGCTCACCTCTCTGGGGGTCGGCATAGGGTTGTTCGGTATCTGGGCCGCCAGCCTGGCTGGCTACAACCTCTACTTCCTCGACCCTGTGGTGGCGATTGGCGTGGCCATCTTCATCACCAAGGAGGCGATAGAGATGCTCAATCACGCCTTCCAGCCTCTGGTGGATCACAGCCTGAGCGAGGAGGAGCTGGCCACCACGGCTGAGGTGATCAAGCAGTTCCGCCCCGAGAGTGATGGCTTCCACGATCTGCGCACCCGCCGCGCCGGGCGCCGCCGCCATATCGACTTTCACCTCACCCTGCCCCGGGACATGACGGTAGCCGAATCCCACGCCATCTGCGATCAGATAGAGCGCGGCATAGAGGAGCGACTCCCCCACGCCGTGGTACTCATTCATGTGGAGCCAGAAGGCCACGCCTGAAACGCCGGAGCATCAGAGGCGGAACAGATCCAACCCCAGGGCCACCTTGACGTTCTGCAGTGTGGCTTGTGTCACCTGATGAGCGCGCAGGGTGCCCTCCTGCAAGATGCGCAGCAGCTCCCCCTTGTCCGCCAGATAGTCGGCGCGTCTGGCGCGAATGGGAGCCAACAGCTCCTGTAGCTCGGCCTCCAGCACGCGCTTGATCACCATGTCGCCCAAGCCACCACGCCGGTAATGGGCCTTGAGTTCCGCCACTTGCGCCTCATCACGACAGAAGGCATCCAGGTAGCTGAAGACCACATTCCCCTCGACCTGACCCGGATCCTTGACCCGCAGGTGGTTGGGATCGGTATACATCTTCATCACGGCGGCATGGATCTCATCGGCACTGGCCCCCAGCGTGATGGTATTACCCAGCGACTTGGACATCTTGGCCTTGCCATCTATGCCCGGCAGGCGACTCACCTTGCCCAACAGCGGCTGACACTCCACGAGCACAGCTTTCCCGACTATCTGGTTAAAACGCCGCACTATCTCGTTGGTCTGCTCCAGCATGGGCAGCTGATCGTCTCCGACTGGCACATGAGTGGCGCCAAAGGCCGTAATATCCGCCGCCTGGCTGACTGGATAGGTGAGAAACCCGGCCGGTAAGGAGCGGGCAAACCCCTTCTGCTCTATCTCGCTCTTGACCGTGGGATTGCGCTCCAGACGTGCCACCGTCACCAGATTGAGGTAGTAGAGAGTCAGCTCGGCCAGAGCCGGGAGGGCGGATTGCAGGCAGAGAGTAGTCAGGCCGGGGTCGATGCCGACGGCCAGGTAATCGGCCACCACATTGAGGATGTTGTCACTGATCTTGCCCGGGTTGTGGCCATTGTCGGTCAACCCCTGCAGATCGGCGACCAGCACGGTCTGCTGGTGGGCCGACTGCAGATCCACGCGCTGACGCAGTGAACCCACATAGTGGCCCAGGTGTAGTGATCCGGTTGGGCGATCGCCCGTGAGAATGGTATAGCTCATCTGATACTCCTGGCTGGTTCCCGGCCAGAATGAGCCACAAAAAAGCATGCCGCCCATTCTGGCGGCATTGAAAATGAGTTGAGTCAAACCCTGGCCGCCTCAGACGAGGCGCCACCAACCACAACGATTAAGGTGAGGGCAAGAATTCAACATACCTCTCCAACCTACACCCAGGCGGCAAAGTCGGTCAAGCCATAGCGGCTAGATGGGCAAGCCTTGGTTCTCGCGGTTGACCAGGAGAGATGGCGTTATCTGTCCGACCATGTTGGGCTTCCCATTACTCAGCCCAACCAACGGGCTGTCCCTTTTTGACGGGATTGTAGATCGACAGGGCGGCACTAAGCTGACCCTCTGCGCCAGGGATGGCGTGGTGGAGCCCCCAGGGAGGGGTTCACGGCGTATCAGCGTGGGCCTCCCTGTCGAGAT
>JBOFBS010000255.1:0-4740 GCA_051645725.1 Aeromonadaceae bacterium
CATCACTCAATGACCGGTCTTGCAAATCACTGTTTCTGCCCTTTTTAGACGGGCGACGCGCCTTTATCTGCTCTGCCATGGCATTGATCTGTTCAACAACGTCCAGTTCAGCCGTCTTTAAGATATGCATCGCATACCAGCGTAAATAGTTGGCAAACGTTGTTAAGCGAGAGTGTTGTGTTCCGTTATCCACGATATTGGCCAACTCATCATCCAGCCAAAGGTTGGAGAGCGCTTTTGATGGCATCCTGCCTTGCTTGCGCTGAGCAAAATCTCGCAGATCGTCCAGCTCATGTGGCTTGAAGAAATCCTTGGTCAAAAACCGCTGCTCAAGGTTAATGCCTCGACTATCTAGAAAGCGTAGCAACAAGAGTAGGTTGTTAGCAGCCACTAGCATCGTTGAAAAAGCAGCCCCTCTATTGCGGATTTGGGTTGTTAAAAACAGAGTGGGGTAATACACGGGAAGGCCAGAAGCACGATCCACCACCATGCAGTAGCGCTCGCCACTATCCATGACAAATGTTGTAACTCTGTAGTTCTTTTCCATGCGCCCGCACCCCATAAACATTACACAATTACAAGGTACACTATATGTGAAATATCACCAATTAATATAAGACACTTTTTTCGGCGTTAGAAATAAAAAACCCCTGAATTAACAGGGGCCTATGTGTACATTCTTTACAGATAACTCTAAGGTCAATCTCAGAACGGAATATCGTCATCGAAGTCCATCGGCGGCTCGTTATAGAGCGGCTGAGCCGGGGCTTGATTGAAGTTGTTCTGGGGAGCAGGTTGGCCATAGCCCTGAGGCGCCGCTTGTTGCGGTGCGGCCTGAGGTGCTGCCTGCGGAGCATAACCACCCTGAGGTGCAGCAGGTTGCTGTGGACGGCCCCAATTACCTTGCTGAGGTTGAGCCTGTTGCCCACCCATGCCTGCACCGGCACCTGCGTTACGGCTATCCAGCATCTGCATCTCGCTGACGATCACCTCAGTGGTATAGCGCTTCTGCCCCTGTTGATCCTGCCATTCACGAGTCTGCAGTTTCCCTTCCAGGAACACCTTGGAGCCCTTCCTCAGGTATTCACCCGTGATCTCGGCCAGGCGGTCATACATGGTGCAACGGTGCCACTCGGTACGCTCCTGCTGCTGCCCCTGCTGATCCTTCCATGTCTCAGATGTCGCCACCGTGATGTTGGCCACCGCCTTGCCATTGGGCATATAGCGCACTTCGGGATCTTTACCCAGGTTGCCGATGAGGATGACTTTATTGACGCCACGACTGGCCATAGCTCTACTCCACTCACTTGGTTTGCCAGGCCAGGGCCTGAACCTCTATTTCACTGGAGGGACATCTTACCAGCAGACCCGGGGTTTGGCATCTGGCCCCGTTTATTTATGGGGGGGAGATTTCATGAAATCGATACCATTGCCATCTTGCTCACAAAGGATAAAAAAGGGCAACGGAGATGAGAGATTACTCAGTAGCGGTGAGATAAAGTATGGGCAGAGGGATCAACCCACTTGCTGTTAACGCAGAGTAACATACGTGGTGGCCATACTTTTTCCATGCTTAGGCATGAAAACACGTTGTTATTCTACGACTTGTAATCCGCAGTGACGGTCGGACGCATACTCTAAGGAAATGGTCTATGCAACACGATAAACGCATCATCTTGGTAACAGAGAATAATCTACAGGCACATAGCTTTTCTGCCACCCTGGCAGATTTGCTACATCGCCCTATCCACAATGTAGCCCACCCCAACGAGTTGCTGCCGGAGATCAATCGCGACCAGTTGTTTCTGGTGGATCTCGATTACCTGCGCAATCAGCCGGCCAACGGCTGGCACGCCGCACTCACCTGCAACAAGCAGGCGCCGGAAACCGTTCTGCTCAACGCCCCCAACACGGCTGACCAGGGTCTGCTGCTGCTGTGGCCCCACACCCGAGGCCTCTTCTATCGCCACGACCCGCTGGAGCGCCTGATTGAAGGGCTGCGCAAGATACTGGCTGGTGAATTATGGCTCTCCCGTCATCTGCTGAGCCACCTGCTGAGCCACTACCGCCAGGAGAAGGGTGTTCCGCAACATCCCAACATCATACTGACCAACCGTGAGCAGCAGATACTACAGAAGCTGATGACTGGCGCCTCCAACATGGAGATCGCCGACAGCCTGTTCTTGAGCGAACACACAGTGAAGACGCACCTCTACAACGTCTTCAAGAAACTGAACGTGAAAAACCGTACTCAGGCCGTCACCTGGGCAAAAGAGTATCTAGGCACTCCGCTGGAATCTGAGTAGAAACCAGGGGGGAAGCTTGCCCCACATTCGTTGTAGACCAGATGGGCTCCTTAAGGAGCCCAATTTTTTCTATCAAACAAATAACGGAGAGATACCCGCAACTAATACCAATGCATTAATCACAAGCAGGCTGGATCACGTTGTTTTAAATTTTCCCATACATTTCAAACAGATGAACTGAGATTAACAAATCTGAAACAAACTGGCGACTGGCTCATTCCTTTCTACTACTCGATGACAACATTGACGGATTCATTAGCTTACCTGTTTCGTTTTACTGCTAGAAATTACAGGCTGCCGCCTCACCCCATCCCACGCCAAACCAGAAAATCACTGACTTTTTTGCCACGATTAGCTCAGATCGAAATGGGCAATCACTAGCCCATATATTGTGCCCACCACTTACTTGAATGCGCTCATCTGGTTAACCGGGAATGTGTGTACCCAGCCACGTACGCCAGAATGACCAAGTTCGGCGGGCAAGGTTATGGAGCTGTCTATCCATCCAGTGCCAGCTGTGCCATACTGACAGTTATTGCCTATTTTGCTATCAGGTCAGCCATGGACAAGATCGAAGTTCGCGGTGCGCGCACCCACAACCTGAAAAACATCTCTCTAACACTGCCCCGAGACCAGCTTATCGTCGTCACCGGTCTCTCCGGCTCGGGCAAATCCTCTCTGGCCTTCGACACCCTCTATGCCGAAGGCCAGCGCCGATATGTGGAGTCACTCTCCGCCTACGCCCGGCAGTTTCTCTCCCTGATGGAGAAGCCGGATGTGGATCATATCGAAGGGCTCTCACCTGCCATCTCCATCGAGCAGAAGTCCACCTCTCACAACCCCCGTTCGACCGTGGGCACCATCACCGAGATCTACGACTATCTGCGGCTGCTCTTTGCCCGGGTGGGCGAGCCGCGCTGCCCCGAACACGACATCCCCCTCACCGCCCAGACCATCAGCCAGATGGTGGATCAGGTGCTGGCCCTGCCTGAAGGGCAGAAGATGATGCTGCTGGCCCCCGTGGTGCGTAATCGCAAGGGCGAGCACAAGCAGTTGCTGGAGAACCTGGCCGCCCAGGGCTATATCCGCGCCCGTATCGATGGCGAGGTGTGTGATCTCTCCGACCCGCCCGCGCTGGAGCTGCACAAGAAACACACCATAGAGGTGGTGGTTGATCGCTTCAAGGTTCGCGACGACCTGCAGCTGCGCCTGGCTGAATCCTTCGAGACCGCCCTGACTCTCTCCGGCGGTCTGGTCTCCGTCATGGAGATGGATAACGATGCCGCCAGCCCCATGCTCTTCTCCGCCAACTTCGCCTGCCCCGAGTGTGGCTACGCCATCAGCGAGCTGGAGCCGCGCATCTTCTCCTTTAACAATCCGGCGGGCGCCTGCCCCAGCTGCGACGGCCTGGGGGTGCAGCAATACTTCGATCCGCAGAAGGTGGTGAGCAACGACGAACTTTCGCTCACCGGTGGTGCTATCCGTGGTTGGGACAAGCGCAGCTTCTACTATTTCCAGATGTTGAAGGCGGTAGCCGATCACTACGACTTCGATGTGGAGGCCCCCTTTGACAGCCTCAGCAACGAGCAGCAGAAGGCGGTGCTCTACGGCACAGGTAACACAGAGATCGAGTTCCGCTACATGAACGACAGGGGGGATGTGGTGGTGCGCCGTCACCCCTTCGAAGGGGTGATCCCCAACATGGAGCGACGCTACAAGGAGACCGAATCCAACAGTGTACGCGAGGAGCTGGCCAAGTATATCGCCAACCAGCCCTGCCCCAGCTGCAGCGGCAGCCGCCTGAAACAGGAGGCGCGCAACGTCTTCATCCAGGGCACCAATCTACCCGCCATCACAGAGCTCTCCATCGCCGATGCCCTCGCCTTCTTCCAGGGGCTGCAACTGAGTGGCCAGAGGGCACAAATCGCCGAGAAGATCCTCAAAGAGATCAATGAACGGCTCGGTTTTCTGGTCAACGTGGGGCTCAACTACCTCTCCCTGTCGCGCTCGGCGGAGACCCTCTCCGGCGGCGAGGCCCAGCGTATCCGGCTGGCCAGCCAGATAGGCGCCGGTCTGGTGGGCGTCATGTATGTGCTGGATGAGCCGAGTATCGGCCTGCACCAGCGCGACAACGAACGGCTGCTCAAGACCCTGTTCCACCTGCGGGATCTGGGCAATACCGTCATAGTGGTGGAGCACGATGAGGACGCCATCCGCATGGCCGACCATGTGCTAGATATAGGCCCGGGAGCCGGGGTTCATGGCGGCGCCATCGTCGCCCAGGGCACACCGGCACAGATCATCGCCAATGAAGCCTCGCTCACCGGCGACTACCTCTCCGGGCGCAAGAAGATCGCCATTCCGGCCCAGCGCACGCCGCTGACTGGCAAGTGGTTGAAGCTCACCGGCGCCAGCGGCAATAACCTGAAGAAGG
>JBOFBS010000256.1:0-2512 GCA_051645725.1 Aeromonadaceae bacterium
CTGCAATATGGCGATGCGCTGGATGAACTGTTGGCCGCCCTCAAGGTTCGTCAGCAGGAGCTGGCCGCGCAATATAAGAAATACGTGCCACTGGCCGTTAAAATTGCGCCGGATTTGACTCCGGATGAAATTAATCAGGTGGCCGCATCCTTGATAAAAAATGGCATTGATGGGGTGATTGCCACCAATACCACCCTGGAGCGCGACATGATTTATGACATGCCCCATGCCGCTGAAGCGGGTGGCCTCAGCGGTCGTCCGCTGCAGCACAAGAGCACCGAAGTGATCCGCCAGCTGGCCAAGGCACTGGATGGTGCGCTGCCCATTATTGGCGTCGGTGGCATCGACAGTGCCATGGCGGCCCGCGAGAAGCTGGCAGCGGGTGCCAGTCTGGTCCAGATTTACAGCGGCTTTATTTATAAGGGCCCGGATCTGGTCAAAGAGATTGTGACCCATATATAAGAAATAAATCGGTGCCCTTTATTTAAAGTTGCTGAAATTCTCGACATGGAATAAAGTCGAGTAACGACTTTCAGTAAGGGCACCTGCATGTGTATCCAACCCAATGACAATTGGCAGTGGCATTATGATGCTCATGATGATCGTCTGATGCTGGATTTATCCGATCGCATGATCTTCGCCACCGAATATAAAGGGCGACAATTGGTGCCCAGCTCCTTCACCACCCAGCCTTTTTGCGTGGATGATGCAGCGCTCTATTATCAGCTGATGGACAGGGTTGCCGAACTGGAGTGGAGCGTACCGCATCAGGTTCAGCTGGTACTCAATGCCATCGCCGTCAGCCGCTTTTACAAACCCCTGATGCCACAAAGCTGGTTCTTTGGGGAAACCCACCCCGCCATTATTCCCGAAACCGGTGCGCTGGTGTGCATGGGCACCCCACACGGCAAAGGGGAGTTTCTGGTGATCGAGGCAGGTGAACAGGCCAGCGTCTGTTTGAACCTGACTGACGATCTGATATTGACCACCAGCAAGACACTGCCCCGTTTTGGCGTTATCAAGGTGATGAACAATCGCATGAGCCCAAGGCCGGTGGCACAGGCGCAATATCGCCAGGTGAGTTGAACCTCGGGTTATTTTATAGCAAGCCTTTATCCTCTCATTCAGTTCATCCTGATGAACATTCACTCGTCCCCATTCTGTTCCTATCATTAGCCTTGATTATCTCAGGCGACTGCTTTTGTGCAAAAAATGCCCTCCGATCAATTTGATAAGAGGGCGGCAAACACACACTACAGGAGGAATAAGCGGTTGTATCAACAACACGGGGTTATTCTAAATCCTGTAGTTTCTCTTGAAACCTGATAGATGTGACAGTCGGACAATAGTGATATGAACAGGGAGGTGAGGCAAAAAAATAGCCCTCCCGTTTACGGACGATAACGGGAGAGCCAAACACGGGGTTTACAGAAAGGACTTGCTCTGTCGTGGGAAATAATAACGAGTTGAGTCTTGTTTGACGCCTGTCAGATATGGCAGCGGGACAGCTCGTCTATTCCTGACCATGGCCATGTCATATATGGTTGCTGCCTCAGCAAGGTAATACCGTGCCAATGAGAGATGCCGGAGTGCACCAGATTATTGTTTGAACTTGCCGAGCGGCTTGTATGTTTTTTATTCGTCATATCCTTCCTGTGCGCATGCCTCGCCAGAACGGCCAAAAGGTCGGAGGCGGCGCATGTCAGATACCCTCGGTTTATGTCGTGACTGGCAAGCTTTTGCTGCTCCGGATCGCGGCTTAAGGTATAATGCGGCACTATTTTTATGGGTTCCCCGTGAGCGTGATGAAAGAATTTTTTGCAACCTGCCCCAAAGGGCTGGAAAACCTGTTGGCCGTCGAGCTGACCAACCTGGGCGCAGAGCAGGTCCGTGAGACCGTGGCTGGCGTGCATTTCAAAGGCGAACTGGCCATTGGCTACAAGGCCTGTCTGTGGAGCCGTTTCGCCTCTCGCATCGTGCTGGTGCTGTCCGAATTCCAGATGAATGACGACCTGGATCTCTATCTGGGTGCTCACACCATTCCCTGGGAAGAGCACTTCTCCGGTACTTCCACCATTGCCGTGGACTTTACCGGTACCAATCCGGCCATTCGCAATACCCAGTATGGTGCCCTGAAGATCAAGGATGCCATCGTCGATCGCTTCACCAAGCGCGGTCATGTGCGTCCTGACGTGGACAAGAAGTCGCCGGATATCCGCATCATGGCGCACCTGGGCAAGGGCAAGGCCAATATCACGCTGGACTTGTCAGGCCCCGCGCTGCACCAGCGTTTCTACCGTCAGGGCACCGGCGAGGCGCCGCTCAAAGAGAACCTGGCCGCCGCCATGATTGCCCGTAGCGGCTGGGCCGGCGAGCCCATGATGGACCCCATGTGTGGCTCCGGTACGCTGCTGGTGGAAGCCGCCTTTCTCGCCGCCGACATGGCACCGGCCCTGCGCCGCGAGCGCTTCGGATTCGATCGCTGGCTGCAGCACGATAGCGAGCTGTGGCA
>JBOFBS010000257.1:0-13637 GCA_051645725.1 Aeromonadaceae bacterium
ATGATCTTGCGCTTGGCTTCCGGATCAGCCTCGCCCGCCAGAGCGGAGAGGAAACGATCTTCGGCCTTGACGTGGACGATATTCAGACCGAAATGATCACCGAACATCTCCATCACCTGCTCGCCTTCATTCAGGCGCAGCAAGCCGTTGTCCACAAAGACGCAGGTCAGTTGCTTACCAATGGCGCGGTGCAGCAGCATGGCGACCACGGAGGAGTCAACGCCACCGGAGAGACCGAGGATCACCTCATCGCTGCCCACCTGCTCGCGAATACGGGCGATGGCATCATCAATGATGGTGCTCGGGGTCCAGAGCGCCTCACAACCACAGATGTGCTTGACGAAGTTCTCCAGCATGCGTGCGCCCTGACGGGTGTGGGTCACCTCAGGGTGGAACTGCACGCCGTAGAAGCGGCGGCTCTCGTCGGCCATGGCGGCATGAGGGCAGCTAGGCGTGGCCGCTGTGGTGACAAAGCCTTCCGGTATAGCCGTGACCTTGTCGCCGTGACTCATCCAGACATCCAGCAAGGGGGTGCCAGTATCGCTCAGGGCATCTTCAATCTTGTCGAACAGGGCACAGGGGCTCTTCACCTCGATCTGGGCATAGCCAAATTCCCGGTGAGTCGTTGAGCCTTCTACCTTGCCACCGAGCTGCTCGGCCATGGTCTGCATGCCGTAGCAGATCCCCATGACGGGAACACCGGCTTCAAACACATATTGCGGCGCACGCGGGCTACCCGCTTCGGTGACCGACTCAGGACCACCGGAGAGGATGATGCCGTTCGGATTAAACTCACGGATCTGCTCTTCGGTGACATCCCATGCCCACAATTCGCAGTAAACACCGATTTCACGCACACGGCGAGCAATCAGCTGGGTAACCTGGGAACCGAAGTCCAGGATCAGAATACGGTGATCGTGAATATTTTTGCTCATGGTTTTCCTGATTTGGCACTATGGCTTATGCAGGCACGCTATCTACAGCATACCTGGCGGAAAAAGGACAGGGCGCAAGGCGCCCTGTCATCCCCATCAACCCATACGGTAGTTGGGGGCTTCCTTGGTAATGGTCACGTCGTGGACGTGGGATTCCTTGATACCGGCGCCGGTAATGCGAACAAACTCGGCCTTGGTACGCAGATCCTCAATGGTGGCACTGCCGGTCAGACCCATGGCAGAACGCAGACCGCCCATCTGTTGATGGATGATCTCCTTGACCAGTCCCTTGTAGGGAACCCGACCTTCGATCCCTTCCGGCACCAGCTTGTCAGCGGCGTTATCGGACTGGAAGTAACGATCAGAGGAGCCCTTGGACATGGCACCCAGTGAGCCCATACCACGGTAGGACTTGAAGGAGCGGCCCTGGTAGAGTTCGATTTCGCCCGGGGACTCTTCAGTACCGGCAAACATGGAGCCGACCATGACCAGATGCGCACCGGCAGCGATAGACTTGGCGATGTCACCGGAGAAGCGGATACCGCCATCGGCGATGACCGGAATACCGGTACCCTTCAGGGCTTCAACCGCATCGGCAACTGCCGTGATCTGGGGTACACCACAACCGGTCACGATACGGGTAGTACAGATGGAGCCAGGGCCGATACCGACCTTGACCGCACTGCAACCGGCTTCGGCCAGTGCCAAGGCACCCGCCGCCGTCGCCACGTTACCACCAACGATCTGCAGATCCGGGTAGGCCAGACGGGTAGCACGAATGCGATCCAGAACGCCTTGGGAGTGACCGTGAGAGGAGTCGATGAGCAGCACATCGACACCGGCTTCCACCAGGGCGGCGATACGCTCTTCGTTGCCGGCACCGGCACCGACAGCCGCGCCAACGCGCAGACGACCCAGGGCATCCTTACAGGCATTGGGCTTGCGCTCAGCCTTCTGGAAATCCTTGGCGGTGATCATACCGGTCAGGTGGAACTGCTCATCTGTGATCAGTACCTTCTCGATGCGATGTTTCTGCATCAGGCTCTGCACCTCTTCACGAGAGGCATTTTGCAGCACAGTGACCAGACGCCCCTTGGGGGTCATCACTTCATGGGCTTTCAAGGAGAGGTCAGTGACAAAACGCACATCACGCCCCGTGATGATGCCTTCCAGCTCACCGGCCGCAGTCACCACAGGGAAACCGGCGAAACCACAGGAGAAAGTCAGCTCCTTGAGCTCGGCTATGGTCATATCCGGGTGAACAGTGACAGGACTAGCAACGATACCACTTTCGAACTTCTTGACGCGGCGAACCTTCTCGGCTTGCAGCTCAATAGACATGTTCTTGTGGATGAAACCGAGACCGCCTTCCTGCGCCAGGGCAATTGCCAGACGGGCACCGGTTACGGTATCCATGGCAGCGGAGACCATAGGGATATTCAGAACAATATCCTTGGTCAGGCGAGTACGCAGATCAGCGGTATGGGGTAACACTTGAGAGTGTGCCGGAACCAACAATACATCATCGAAGGTCAGGGCTTCTTTAGCTATACGCAACATGGCAATATCTCACCGTTAGGGAGGTTGGGGGGAGGGTAAAATATTGCAGCGGAATTCTAGACAGTTGATCCCCATTGGTAAAGCTATTTTGTGCTTTTTTTCACAAAAAACTGATTTACCCTCGCCCACCTATCCCCAATAATGGCGCCAGACCGCCCCTTGATAGAGTCAATTCATGTCCGAAACCAAGCCTCCCATCTTTACCGTCAGTCGCCTCAATAGCCGGGTACGCATACTGCTGGAGCAGGAGATGGGCGTGGTGTGGTTGGTCGGAGAGCTCTCCAATCTGGTGCTGCACAGCTCAGGGCACTGGTACTTCTCACTCAAGGATCCCGGGGCTCAGGTGCGCTGTGCCATGTTTCGCGGTAACAACCGCCGCGTTGCCTTTCGCCCCCAGGATGGTCAACAGGTCCTGGTGCAGGCGAGACTCTCTCTCTACGAACCCAGAGGAGAGTATCAACTCGTCATCGAGAGCATGCGTCCTGCCGGTGATGGTCTCATGCAGATGCAGTTGGAGCAGCTCAAGCAGAAGCTGCAAGCGGAGGGCCTCTTTGCCCTGGAGCGCAAGCGCGCGCTACCAGCACACCCAACGCGCATTGGCCTTATCACCTCCCCCACGGGTGCCGCCATCCACGATCTGCTGACGGTACTCAAGCGACGGGCCCCTTCGTTACAAGTGATCCTCTATCCGGCACAAGTTCAAGGGGAACAGGCGGTTGAGCAGCTCATCCAGGCCCTGCGCTGCGCCAATCGCCGCGCCGAGTGCGATGTGCTGATCCTGGGCCGTGGTGGCGGTGCGGCCGAAGATCTCTGGTGCTTTAACGATGAACGTCTGGTCCGCGCCATAGCCCAAAGCCACCTGCCTGTGGTCAGTGCCGTGGGCCATGAGAGTGATGTCACCCTAAGCGATCTGGTGGCCGATCTACGCGCCGCCACCCCTTCCGCGGCCGCCGAGCTGGTCAGCCCGGATCAAGCTGAGCAGCAACAAAGGTTACAACGGGTTGCCCAGGCACTGCGCCGATCAGGTTCGCGGCTGATCCTGTCGCATCGCCATCGTCTGACTCTCTTGCTACAGCGTCTGCAGCATCAACACCCAGAGCGGCGCCTGCAGCAACAGCAACAACATCTGGATGAGCTGCAGGGCCGTCTTTGGCAAAGCCTGCAGCAGCAGCTCTTACGCCGAGAGCGCAAATTAGAGCGTTTGAGTTACAAGGTAGCGCAACACTCCCCCCAATTCCGTCTGCAGCAGGCAGAGAACAGCCTGTGCTTGCTCGAGCAAAGATTGCAACAACAAGCAGAGCAGCTGATCGCGCGCCAGCAGCGCCGTCACAGCATGCTGTTGACTCGGCTGGAGGCGGTCAGCCCACTGGCAACCCTGGCCCGTGGCTACAGCCTCACCACCAATCAGGATGGCCAGCTTGTCCGTTCAACGACTCAAGTAACCCCAGGGGAGAGGCTGCAGCTGCAACTCGCCGAGGGAAAACTGGAAGTCGAGGTCGCGAAGATAATCACATCCTCTTGATAAGTTAGTGATTTACGCTTTGATACTCACCTATTTGAAGGCTACTCTGATAAGAGTTATTTTTCTGGGCACAGCTAACCACTATGAGATGTAGAGTATTACTAGGGTTGTGCTTGCTGTCGCTCCTGTGCCTGAGCCGCCCCTCACCTCTACTGGCAGCGGATCTGCAGGCGGCCGAGATCCTGATTATCCAGAGTTACAGCACCTCCCACCCCTGGGTCATCAGTAACACCCAAGGACTCAATGCCCGACTCTCTGGCGCGGCTCAACTGCACTTTTTTCACCTCAACGCCAAGAGCCTGACACCATCACAACTGGCAACCCAAGCCGAGCAGGCTTGGCTAACCTACCTAAAGCTCAAACCCACCCTGGTCATACTCTCAGATGATAACGCCATCGATCTGCTCGCCAAGCGTATAGCCACGGCAGGTACCCCTGTGGTCTATCTGGGCATGAATGGTAATCCCAGAGAAAGTGGGCTCTATGGCCTTAACAACATCACTGGGGTGCTGGAACGCCCACTCATCAAACGCAATATTACCGAGATGAGTCAGCTGCTCCAGGCCCCGAAAAAGGCGCTGGTACTCTTTGATGACAGTGCGGTTTCCCGGATCACGCTGTATGAAACCTTCCATGGTGCAGACACCTGGCAGATTGGCAACCTGCAGGTCGATGTCAAACAAAGCAACGAGTACAACAGCTGGCAACAGAGTATTAGCCAGGCTAAGGCGCAGGGCTATTCACTCATCTTCGTCGGGCTCTACCACACCCTGCGCGATCCCGCAGGAGAGCATGTGGATGCCGAGCAGGCACTGGCCTGGGCTAATGTCGCCACCTCTGTCCCGCTGTTCGCCCTGTGGGATTTTAGCGTTGGAGCCGGAAAGTGTGTGGGAGGCTTGGTCATGAGCGGCTATGAGCAGGGTAGCGCAGCTGGCGACTTGGCTCTGCAGATACTGCAAGGCCAAGCCCCCAAGAACCTCTCCCCCCGCACGGCGGCACGAGGGGAGTATCTCTTCAGCCGCCAGGAGATGGCGCGCTGGCAGCTGACCCTCCCTACCAAGCTGAATACACCCCAAGCCTGGCGTGATTAAGCGGAACTTAGTTCCGACTTGCGGAGAGTGGCCGAATAAAAAAACGCCGTCAAATGACGGCGTTTTTGTTCAAAGATTGACCTGGCCTATCACCAGCCAGTCACCTCTTTGAGAGCAGAACCTATCTCGGCCAGGGAGCGCACCGTCTTCACTCCCGCCTCTTCCAGGGCGGCGAACTTCTCGGCTGCGGTTCCCTTGCCTCCAGCGATAATGGCACCCGCATGGCCCATGCGCTTGCCAGCTGGAGCCGTTACACCAGCGATATAAGAGACCACAGGCTTGGTGACATGGGCCTTGATAAAGGCAGCCGCCTCCTCCTCCGCCGTCCCGCCGATCTCACCGATCATGACGATGGCTTCAGTCTTGGGATCATCCTGGAAAGCTTGCAGTATATCGATGAAGTTGGAGCCCGGGATGGGATCGCCGCCGATACCAACACAGGTAGACTGCCCAAAGCCGGCATCCGTGGTCTGCTTGACCGCTTCATAGGTCAGGGTACCAGAGCGGGAGACTATCCCCACCTTGCCCGGCAAGTGGATATGGCCAGGCATGATGCCGATCTTGCACTCGCCCGGCGTGATAACCCCAGGACAGTTAGGGCCAATCATGCGCACACCGGTTTCTTCCAGCTTGCACTTGACCTGCAGCATGTCGAGGGTCGGTATCCCTTCGGTGATGCAGACAATCAGCTCAATGCCCGCATCAATCGCCTCGAGGATGGCATCCTTACAGAAGGGGGCCGGCACATAGATGACGGAAGCAGTTGCGCCTGTCGCCTCAACTGCATCACGCACCGTATTGAACACGGGTAACCCCAGGTGAGTGGAGCCGCCCTTGCCTGGGGAGACGCCCCCAACCATTTGAGTACCGTAGGCAATGGCCTGTTCGGAGTGAAAGGTGCCCTGAGCACCGGTAAAACCCTGGCAGATCACCTTGGTCTCTTTGTTGATCAACACGCTCATGCCACGGCCTCCGCTGCCTTCACCACTTGCACTGCCGCATCGGTCAGACTCTTGGCAGCAATAATATTCAAGCCACTGCTCGCCAGATGTGCAGAGCCCAGCTCGGCATTGTTCCCCTCCAGACGCACCACCACAGGCACCTTGACCCCCACTTCGGCCACGGCACCTATGATGCCCTCGGCGATCAGATCGCAGCGCACTATGCCACCGAAGATGTTGACCAGTACGGCCTTGACCTTGTCATCGGAGAGGATGATCTTGAAGGCCTCGGTTACCCGCTCCTTGGTAGCGCCACCGCCCACATCCAGGAAGTTGGCAGGCAAACCGCCATGATGCTTGATGATATCCATGGTGCCCATGGCCAGACCGGCACCGTTGACCATGCAACCTATGTTGCCATCGAGCGCCACATAGTTAAGCTCCCACTGGGCAGCATGGGCTTCACGCTCATCTTCCTGGCTGATGTCATGCATCTCGCGCAGCTTGGGCTGGCGATAGAGGGCATTGGAGTCGATGTTGATCTTGCCATCCAGACAGAGCAGGTTGCCCTCGCCCGTGATGACCAGGGGATTGATCTCCAGCAGCGCCAGATCATGGGTGACGAACATCTTGCCCAATCCCATGAAGATGGCGGTGAACTGTTTGAGCTGGGTAGCGTTAAGCCCCAGCTTGAAGCCCAGCTCCCGCGCCTGATAGGGCTGGGGCCCAGTCAGCGGATCGAGCACGGCCTTGTGAATGAGCTCAGGGGTTTCGTGAGCCACCTTCTCGATCTCCATCCCCCCTTCGGTGGAGGCCATGAAGACCACTCGGCGAGACGAGCGATCGACAACCGCCCCCAGGTAGAGCTCCTTGGCAATACTGGTGCAGCTTTCGACCAGTATCTTGTTGACCGGCTGCCCCTTGGCATCGGTCTGGTAGGTCACCAGGTGTTTACCCAGCCAGTGCTCGGCGAAGGCGCGCACTTCATCCTTGCTGGTCGCCACTTTGACGCCACCGGCCTTGCCGCGGCCCCCCGCATGCACCTGACACTTGACCACCCACTTATCCTGCCCCAGTTCGGTGGCTGCATCGACAGCCTCCTGAGCACTGGAGCACGCCATGCCCGCCGGAACCGGCAAGCCATATTCGGCAAACAACTGCTTTGCCTGATATTCGTGCAAATTCATGACACTCTGTCCCTGTTGTGTAATTCCGGCGCCCTAGGCGCCGGAGTGTGATAATCAGATATCCAGTAGCAGGCGTGTTGGGTCTTCCAACAACTCCTTCACCGTCACAAGGAAACCAACCGAATCACGGCCATCTATGATGCGATGGTCGTAGGAGAGAGCCAAATACATCATAGGCAGGATCACCACCTGGCCATCCACGGCCATGGGCCTATCCTGGATTTTATGCATACCCAGGATGGCGCTCTGTGGCGGATTGATGATGGGCGTCGACATCAAAGAGCCGAACACCCCGCCATTGGTGATGGTAAAGTTGCCACCGGAGAGATCGTCGACTGTCAACTTACCATCTCGCGCCTTATCCGCCAACGACTTAATGCCACGTTCAATGTCGGCCAACGACATGCTGTCGCAATCGCGCAGCACGGGCGTCACCAGACCTCGCTCGGTAGAAACCGCTATGCTGATGTCAAAGTAGTTGTGATAGACAATATCGGCTCCATCTATGGAGGCATTGACTATCGGATAGCGTTTCAAGGCCTCGGTCACCGCCTTGACGTAGAAAGACATGAAGCCAAGCTTGATGCTGTGCCGCTTCTCGAAGCGCTCCTGATAACCCTTGCGAATATCCATGATGGGCTTCATGTTCACCTCGTTGAAGGTGGTCAGCATGGCCGTGGTATTCTTGGCATCGAGCAGACGCTCGGCAACGCGTTGGCGCAAACGGGTCATAGGCACCCGCTTCTCTTCCCGTAAGGCCCCCTCCTCTTGCGCAGCATCGTTGCGCACCGGGTTAACCACAGCTACCGGTGGCGCACTGGCCGCCACCTTGGGACGGTTCGCCAGAAAACGACTGATATCCTCCCGGGTGATGCGCCCCCCCCGACCCGAGCCCACCAGCTCGGCCGGATCGATTCCCTCTTCGGCCAACATGCGTCGAACCGAAGGGGTCAGTATATCCGCCTCAGAAGCCGGCTCGCTGGGAAGAGAGTGATCGGCAACCGCCGTAGGTATGCCCGGCATCAGGGTCGCCAATGGCTGGCGTGACACCACGGTAGAGCCTCGCTCGCACAATATGGCCAAAAGCACCCCATCTTCCGAGGCCGGAACCTCGAGCACCACCTTGTCGGTCTCAATCTCAACCAACAACTCCCCTGATTTCACCACCTCACCCACATTCTTATGCCAATTACCGACCGTTGCATCGGCCACAGATTCAGGCAGCTCTGGAACTCGGATCTCTACACTCATTCTTGTTATCCTTGTCGTTGCAATCTCAACTCAGCGCCTCATCGACCAGCGCCTTTTGCTGCTTCAGGTGCAAAGAGATATACCCGACAGCAGGTGAAGCCGATGCCGGCCGGCCGGCGTAACGTAACTGGGCACCCTCAGGAATAGCCTCGCGGAAGTGATGCTGACTGCAGTACCAGGCGCCCTGATTTTGCGGCTCCTCCTGACACCAGACATACTCCTGTACCTGCGGATATGCCGCAAGAACCTCCCGCAATTGGGCATGGGGGAAGGGATAGAGTTGCTCGATGCGCACTATCGCCACATGAGCCAACGCCCCCTTGCGCCTGGCCTCCAGCAGATCGTAGTAAACCTTGCCCGAACACATCACAACCCGGGTCACGGCTTCTGGCTCGTGCGGATCGATCTCGCCAATCACATTCTGGAAAGAGCCATGGGCCAGTTCATCCAGAGATGAAACCGCCTGCGGGTGACGCAGCAAGGATTTGGGCGTAAATACGATGAGCGGACGCCGTAATGGGCGCACCATCTGCCGTCTTAGCATATGGAAGACCTGAGCCGGCGTGGTGGGAATACAGATCTGCATGTTGTGCTGGGCACACAACTGTAGATAACGCTCAGGGCGAGCCGAGGAGTGCTCTGGCCCCTGCCCCTCATAGCCATGAGGCAAAAAGAGGGTCAAACCACACAAGCGCCCCCACTTCTGCTCACCCGAAGAGACAAACTGATCGATCACCACCTGGGCGCCATTGGCAAAGTCCCCAAACTGGGCCTCCCATATGGTGAGTCCGGCCGGCGCAGCTGTAGCATAGCCATACTCGAAGGCCAGTACCGCCTCTTCGGAGAGCACGGAGTCATAGACTTCAAATGCCGCCTGATCATCGCTCAGGTGAGCCAGAGGCAAGTAAGCCCCCCCCTGTTTTTGGTCGTGCAGGACCGCATGACGGTGAAAGAAGGTGCCGCGGCCAGAATCCTGCCCTGTGAGCCGCACGCGATAACCTGAGCTGACCAGGGTGGCATAGGCCAGGTTCTCGGCAAAGCCCCAGTCCACCAACTTCTCACCCCGACTCATCAGGAGGCGGTCGTCGTAGATTTTCTGCACCTGACGCTGCAGCTCAAACTCGGCGGGATAGCGGCAGAGCCCCTCTCCTAGCGCCTTGAGCTTATCCAGGGCATAACCCGAGTCATAGGCAATATCCCAGTCATGCCCCAGATACGGAGTCCAGGATTGATACTGAGAGCCCATGGGGCGCCATTCAGGCACCACACACTCTCCGCAGTCCAGGGCTGTTCGGTAGTTTTGAACCAAGGCTGACACCTGCTCTGCGGTCATGACACCGTTATCTACCAGGCGCTCGCCATATAGTTGCCGCGTGGTGGGATGCTGCTTGATCTTCTGGTACATGAGGGGCTGGGTCGCCGTCGGCTCATCGGCTTCGTTATGACCATTGCGCCGATAGCAGACCAGATCGATCACCACATCCCGGTGGAAGGTATTACGAAAATCCAGCGCCAATTGCGTGGCAAAGATGACCGCATCCGGATCATCCCCATTCACATGGAAGATGGGAGCCTGCACCATCTTGGCTATGTCGGTGCAATAGAGCGTCGAACGGGTATCTTTAGGGTTCGAGGTGGTGAAACCAATCTGGTTGTTGATCACCAGACGAATGGTTCCTCCCACGCCAAAGGCGCGGGTCTGGGACATGTTGAATGTTTCGGCCACCACCCCCTGACCAGACATGGCCGAATCGCCATGAATGGTGATAGGCAAGACCATGAGCCCACTCTTATCCCCCAATCTCTCCTGCCTGGCCCGTACCGAACCAACCACCACAGGATTGACTATCTCCAGATGGGAAGGGTTGAAAGCCAGCGCCAGGTGAAGATTGCCTCCCTCGGTGGCGAAATCGGAGGAGAAGCCCATGTGATATTTCACATCCCCCGTCCCCCAGGACTCGCCATGCTTACCGGCAAACTCATCAAACAGCTCTTGGGAACGCTTGCCGAGCACGTTGATCAGCATGTTCAGACGCCCTCTGTGGGCCATGCCGATCACCGCCTCACGCGCCCCGGCTTTGCCTGCCTCGCGCAACAGGGTCTTGACCATGGGGATCAGCATGTCCCCACCTTCCAGCGAGAAGCGTTTGGCGCCGGGGAATTTAGCCCCCAGATACCGCTCCAGTCCCTCGGCGGCGGTTAGATCCGCCAGTATCTGCCGGCGCTGCTCGGCTGGGAAATTGGCCTCTCCCTCCGCGGCTTCAAGCCTGGCCTGGATCCAGCGCTTCTCCTCGACCGAGGTCATGTGCATGTATTCGGCGCCAATGGAGCCACAATAAGTTTTTTGCAGCGATGCGAGCAGGTCACGCAGGCTCATGGTGGGCAAACCGCCCATATAGGAGCCCACATTGAAACGAGTATCCAGATCCCCTTCGCTCAATTCGTAAAACGCCGGCTCTAATTCACTGACCGCTCCACGCTGCCACAAGCCCAGCGGATCCAGTCTGGCGACCTGATGAGCACAACTGCGATAGGCATTGATGAGCTGCAGGACCCGGATCTGTCTTATGTCGGTTTTGACCTCCATCATGGAGTGGCGGTGCTGACCCGACATGGCCAGACGGCGAAAGTGCTCACGCACAGGTGCATGCAGGGGCTCGGCTTGACCGCCGTTTACTTCGGCAAAGCGCTGCTGCCACTCTTCACTCACCGATAGTGGATTTTGCAGATAGGACTCGTATAGTTCCTCGATGTAGGTGGCATTAGCCCCCGCCAGGTGAGAAGAGTCTAACCAGGCTTTCATTGCGCCATTTTGCATGGTGATCCCTTGTTATCAAGAGTGCTGGAGAGCGATCAGAGAAGTCTGAGTTGCATTGCTTCTCCGGAAGGCTGGCTCTCACCAGCCCATGGTCGACATGCCATGTCGGACGAGATGAATGGGCTAGGTGTCGCCAATCGCACCCACACACCAACGAAGGGGATAGATAATCTTGCATTTTCAATGCATTATCAATATTTGCCCCTATCCCAACCGACAACTCGCGCCCCAAACTGGCATAGAAATCACTATTTTTGCAGCCTGGAACACTATTCTCAGCTACTTCTTCCTCGGGTTCGGCCCAGTTTTGCTCATCAGCTCTGCCTTGTCTGTTATTTTGCAAATTCATGGAACAGCCGAATATCCCTGTGATTGAGTATATCCAAGGGCCGTTTTTGACTACAAACTCACAACATTCATGAAACATCATTTCTTCAAGCCAGATCTCACTCTATGACCACATAATGAGCAATGGCAGCCACTAAAATTGACAACCCCCCCTCATCTGATACAAATACACCCCATCAGAGCACTTTTCTCGCGTTACCATATAGCCGCATCCGAGTTTGAGTGTCTTAAGAATAATGAGCAAAGGAGAATTGCTATGGCTGACAAGGTCGCCACATTACATATTCCAGGACGCGATCCCATTGAGCTACCCATACTGGTTGGCACCGAGGGGCCTGAAGTCATAGACGTGCGTGCCTTGGGTGCTCACGGTTATTTCACCTTCGATCCAGGCTTCCTATCGACTGCATCATGCGAATCCAAGATCACCTATATCGATGGTGACAAGGGGATCTTGCTACACCGCGGCTATCCGATTGCAGACCTGGCCTTGCATAGCAACTACATGCAGGTCTGCTACCTGTTGATGATGGGGGAACTGCCTAATCAGGAGCAGTATGACAAGTTTTATGCCCATGTAATGCGTCATACCATGGTCCACGAGCAGATGACCTCGCTCTTCAAGGCATTCCGCCGCGACTCTCACCCCATGGCTGTCATGTGTGGGGTGGCGGGCGCCCTCTCTGCCTTCTATCACGATTCGCTGGATATCAATAACCCCAAGCACAGAGAGATAGCCGCCTTCCGACTCATCTCCAAGATGCCGACCCTGGCCGCCATGTCCTACAAGTACTCTATCGGCCAACCCTTCATGTATCCACGTAACGATCTCAGCTACGCGGGTAACTTCCTGCACATGATGTTTGCCGTGCCATGCGAAGAGTACCGCGTCAATCCGGTCATTGAGCGCGCCATGGACCGTATCTTCATCCTGCATGCTGACCATGAGCAAAATGCCTCGACCTCCAGTGTGCGTTTGGCTGGCTCTTCTGGTGCCAACCCCTTCGCCTGTATCGCAGCCGGGATTGCCTCCCTGTGGGGTCCGGCACACGGTGGTGCCAATGAAGCTTGCCTGAAGATGCTGCAGGAGATTGGTTCAGTGGATCGCATTCCCCACTTTGTCGCCCGCGCCAAGGACAAGAACGACCCCTTCCGTCTGATGGGCTTTGGCCACCGGGTCTACAAGAATTACGATCCCCGCGCCACCGTCATGCGCGATACATGTCATGAAGTACTCAGGGAGCTCAATGTCACCGACCATCCGCTGCTGGATGTGGCCATGGAGCTGGAGCGCATCGCACTGTCCGATCCCTATTTTGTCGACAAGAAGCTCTACCCGAACGTGGACTTCTACTCCGGCATCATTCTCAACGCCATCGGCATTCCGACCTCCATGTTCACTGTCATCTTCGCCCTGGCTCGCACCATTGGCTGGATCTCTCACTGGCTGGAGATGCAATCCGATCCAGGCAGCAAGATTGGCCGTCCACGCCAGCTCTATACCGGTGCCCCAACCCGCTCTGTGGGCCCGATAGGCGAGCGTTAAGCCTAACCTCGCTATCTAGCGCTAACACAGAAGGCGGCCCAAGGGCCGCCTTCTGTCATCTATTTACTTGGCTGCTGGCTGCAGCTCTGGAGAACAGGCCAGCATCATCTCTTCGAGTTTTAGCACCATATTGCGCGAGCCGATGAAAAAGGGCGTCCGCTCATGCAGACTCAGCGGTTGCTTATCAAGAATGCGTGAGAAACCATCACTGGCTAGCCCACCAGCCTGCTCCACCAAAAAGGCCAGGGGGTTGCACTCATAGAGCAGACGCAACTTGCCCTGGGGTGAGTTAGTACCAGACGGGTACATGTAGATGCCCCCCTTGATCAGACTGCGGTGAAAATCCGAGACCAAAGAGCCTATGTAACGAGAGCCATAGGGGCGTTGGGTCTGTGGATCCTGTGCCTGACAAAACTTGAGATACTGCTTTACCCCCTG
>JBOFBS010000258.1:0-1874 GCA_051645725.1 Aeromonadaceae bacterium
AGGGCTCGACACTGCCCGAGTACCCCTCCATGGAGAAGGCAAAGGGTGAGTCCTCATCTTGCGGCGCCCGACGCTCATGGACATCCAGATTGGCGCGCATGGCGGTGCGGCCACTGTAGCGATGTGGCTCCCGGGCCAGCTTCATGCCCTTGATGCGAAAACGGGCATTGGGAGCAGCCGAAATAATCGGCGATAGTGCGGGTGTAGATTGGGCACAGGCCGTCGTCAGCTCATCCAAGGAGCGCCACTGATAATGACGATGGGCAATCAACTGGCCAATGGCATCCAGCCAGCGCCAGCTCTCTTTGACCAGCACACTCTCATCATAGAAAGCCGGTTCATACACCTGGAAGTAACGCTGGGCTCGCCCCTCGCTGCTCACCACAGTGCCATCCCCTTCGACAAAGGTGGCGGCAGGCAGAAGCAGATCGGCACGTTTAGCCGTGTCATGATACTGGTGATCGAGCACCACTAAATGAGAAACACGATCCAGCACCTTCTCCACCTGCTGGCGACTGGCTCGGCGGTAGAGATCATTCTCCATCACCACCAGCGCCACCTCAGACTCCTGCTCCAGCCGCGAGAAGGCACTCTCCAACGGTTGCCCACCCAACAGGGCCAAGCCCACTGAGTTGACCTCTTCGGCCACCATAAACAAAGAGACAGGCTGCTGGCGCTGTTTAAGCGCCTTGGCCACGTTGGCGGCGGAGTCCACCAGCGCCAGGGAACCTGCCGTGGTGCCTGCTACTATCAGGGGGCGCTTGGCCGTTTGGAGCAGTTGAGCCCAAGCTTGCGCCCGAGCCGCCTCCTCTTGGCTAAGATCGCTGACCGCAGGCGCGTCCGGATCCAACAAATGTGCGATGGCAAAACCAAGACGGGCTTGATCCTCATAGGCAGCGTGGAAGGTCGCGGCGGCGGCATCATCCAGCCGAGTCTCATCCAGACTGGTGATGAGCAGTGGGTAACGCGCCCCCTGCCCCAGGGTCTGAATGGCCGCGCTCTGCCACAGATCGACTCTGAGATCCCGCGCCATCTCGCGAGCCTTACCCTTGGTGGCCTGACGTACCGACAGGGCCAGACGGGCCGCTGTTTGGGTAATATCCTCACCCAGCACCAGTACGGCATCGTGCTCCTCCACCTCACGCAAGGTCGCCAGCGGTATGCCACTTGCCTGCATGATATGCACCATGCGATGCAATACGGCCCACTCTCTGAGCTCTATGCCACTGTAGAAATTCTCGGCCCCCACCAGCTCCCGCAGGGCAAAATTGCTCTCCAGCGAGGCACGAGGCGAGCCAATGCCTATCACCTGCCCTGCCCCCCGCAGCTCATCGGCCACGCGGTTGAGCGCCTCATTGAGCGTCAGTCGTTGCTGCTCCTGACCCTGCTGCCGCAGCGGATGCCTCGGGCGATCCAGACGATTGACATAGCCATAGCCAAACCGGCCGCGATCACAGAGGAAGTAGTGGTTAACCGCACCATTGAAGCGGTTCTCGATGCGTCTGAGTTCACCATATCGCTCCCCCGGGCTAATGTTGCACCCCAGAGCACACCCCTGACAGATGCTGGGGGCAAACTGCATGTCCCACTTGCGGTTGAAACGGGCAGAGTGTGTCTTGTCGGTAAAGACGCCTGTAGGGCAGACCTCGACCAGGTTACCGGAGAACTCGCTCTCTAGCGTCCCATCCTCCACCCGGCCAAAGTAGACATTATCGTGGGCGCCATAGACACCCAGATCGGTGCCGTCGGCATAATCCTTGTAGTAGCGAACACAGCGATAGCAGGCGATACAGCGGTTCATCTCATGGGAGATGAAGGGGCCAAGATCCTGATTTTTATGGGTGCGCTTGGTAAAGCGGTAGCGGCGACTGCTA
>JBOFBS010000259.1:0-7038 GCA_051645725.1 Aeromonadaceae bacterium
TGGGTATCAGCACCAGATTTATAAAGTTTTGTTTGATGGCAATAGCGCAGTGGAACCACCTGTATCCATGCCGAACACAGAAGTGAAACGCTGTAGCGCCGATGGTAGTGTGGCATTCGCCATGCGAGAGTAGGACACTATCAAACACCCATTTAAAGACCCGCCTATGGCGGGTCTTTGCATTTTGTGTTTTCCCATGTGAAAACTCTAGGCAGCTCTCACTATTCTACTCAGCCCTGCTAGTACACACGATAGTGTGAACTCTAACAGGTTTTTTCCCTTTGCATTCATGTCTAATAGCGCTCGAGGGGTTGGTAAAAATCCCCATTAATTCAAACCCATAAACAAATGTACGAAGGATAGTCTATGTTTAAGAATCTGTTGATGATGGTGTTTGCTGCCAGCGCCTTGGTTATGTCTGGCTGTGCTTCCGATGGTAAAACTGCTGCGGCCGGTGCTGGCGGTTCTGCTGCCGGTGGTGCTGATGTGTTCGGTAAAGAAATCTACCTGCGCGGTGAAATCACTGAAGAGAATCCTTGGGCTCCGCTGCCTGAGTACAAGCTGGTGATGGTTGAGAAGGGCGTTTACAAGGCGACTGCTCACAAGCTGAAGGTTGACTGGGCTCCCTACAAGTTCAAGTTCGCTGACTCTGCTTGGACTCCTGGTACCAACTTCGGTTACCTGACTGCTCCTGGTGTATTCGAAAAGGATCCAGTTGAACTGAACCCGAACTCCAAGTTCGAAGAAGTTAAGTTCACTCCGCCTGCTGATGGTGACTACGACTTCTACCTGGACGTTCGTGGTGCCAAGCCGGTTACTTACATCAAGCCTGCTGGTAAGTAAGCTTGAGTTAGCCAAAGGGCCCATCCATATGATGGGCCTTTTTGTTTTGGCTATTCTTCTGTGATTTTTAAAATCCCTTATGAATGAATCTTTTATCCTTCATGCTTCAATAACCGCTAGTTTTCTTCCCTGTTTTGTCATCTAATTTCCAACCTCAGACTATAGTGAACACATCATGTTGTGTGTTTATTGATGAGTTCATCATGATGTTGTGTTCATGGCCCGGATTTCATTTAGGCCAGGGTGCACAATTTCGGCGGGCTTACCCTGCTACAACTGGCAGGTGTGTCTTGGTTTAGATCAATAACTAGCAAGAGAAGGCAATGACGATGGCTAATACTGAAATGGCGCAGGATGCCCAGGGCATGACTCTGATTATCCCCTTGCAGGAGACATCGAAAGAGATTTGGGATAGCAAATATCGCTTGAAGAGTAAGGATGGGCAGCCTATCGATCAGGAGATAGATGACACCTACCGCCGGGTGGCTAAGGCTCTGGCCGCCCAAGAGCAAGATCCGCAAGCCTGGTTTGAACCCTTCTTGTGGGCGCTGCGTAACGGCGCCATACCGGCCGGTCGCATCACCTCCAATGCCGGAGCCTTCGAACACAAGCCGGCAACCTCCACCATCAATTGTACCGTCTCTGGCACCATAGCCGATTCTATGGATGACATCCTCAATAAGGTGCATGAAGCGGGTCTCACCCTGAAGGCAGGGTGTGGCATCGGCTATGACTTCTCAACACTTCGTCCTCGCGGTGCCTTTGTCTCTGGCGCAGGGGCCTATACCTCGGGCCCTCTCTCCTTCATGGATATCTACGACAAGATGTGCTTCACCGTCTCGTCGGCCGGTGGACGGCGCGGCGCCCAGATGGGCACCATGGATGTTCGTCACCCGGATGTGCTGGAGTTTATCCAGGCGAAGCGCGAAGGGGGGCGTTTGCGCCAATTCAACCTCTCCTTGCTCATCACCAGCGACTTCATTGAAGCGGTGAAGGCCGATAAAGAGTGGCAACTGATCTTCCCCTTCAACAAGAAGGAGGTCGAGCTGGATAAAACCGATCTGACGGCCAGTGATGTGGTATGGAGCGATTGGCCGAGCAAGGAGGGAGTGGTCGTCAATGAGCAGGGGCTGGTTGCCTGTCGAGTCTACAAGAGTCTGCCCGCTCGCCGTTTGTGGAATGTCATCATGACCTCCACCTATGACTATGCCGAGCCAGGCTTCATCCTCATCGATAAGGTGAACCAGATGAACAACAACTGGTTCTGCGAGGAGATCCGGGCCACCAATCCCTGTGGTGAACAGCCGCTGCCGCCCTATGGCGCCTGTCTGTTGGGCTCCATCAATCTCACCAAGTTTATTCGTGAGCCTTTCACTTCTCACGCTCACTTCGATTGGAGTGCCTTCCGCAAGGTGGTGAGCATCTTTACCCGCATGCTGGATAACGTGGTGGAGATCAACCAGTTACCCCTGGAGAAGCAGCGTCAGGAGATAGAGAGTAAGCGTCGCCACGGCATGGGTTTTCTGGGGCTGGGCTCCACACTCACCATGCTGGGCATCAAGTATGGCTCGCCCTCTTCGGTTGCCTTTACCGAGCAGGTCTCTCAGGAGCTGGCCATCACTGGCTGGAAGGAGTCGTTGGCGCTGGCCAAGGAGAAGGGGCCCGCTCCTATCATGACTCAGGAGTTCGAGGTCACAGCGGAGATGCTGCGCAAGCGCCCTGAGATGGCACAAGATGGCATCAAGCTGGGTGACAAGGTGCCAGGGCGTATCCTACATGCCAAGTACAGCCGCTATATGCAGCAGGTGGCAGAGGTTGAGCCCGAACTGGTGGCCGAATTGGCCGAGCATGGTGGTCGATTCACGCACCACAGCTCCATTG
This sequence comes from Aeromonadaceae bacterium, assembly GCA_051645725.1. GTDB lineage: Bacteria > Pseudomonadota > Gammaproteobacteria > Enterobacterales > Aeromonadaceae > Pseudaeromonas. The sequence continues at coordinate 2,725 of JBOFBS010000259.1, forward strand.
CGCCGACGGGCACCATATCGCTCTCCTTGGCCAACAATGCCAGTAACGGCATCGAGCCCAGCTTTGCCCATCACTATGTGCGCAATGTCATCAAGCCGGGCAAGAAGAGCAAGGAGAGTGTAGACGTCTACAGCTTCGAGTTGTTGGCTTACCGCGCTTTGATTAATCCCAAGGCCATGCCTTACAGTCAGGATGAGGAGAGTCGCTTACCGGACTACTTCATCACGGCCGATGATATTTCGCCGACACAGCATGTGGATATTCAGGCGGCGGCGCAGCGCTGGATCGACTCCTCAATCTCGAAAACCGCCAACGTGCCGACTGACTTCCCCTACGAGGAGTTCAAGCATATCTACATGTATGCTTATGAGCAGGGGCTGAAGGGGTGCACCACCTTCCGCTTCAATCCCGAAGCCTTCCAGGGGGTTCTGGTCAAGGAGCAGGATCTGGAGAATACCCTCTATGAGTTTGCTCTGGAGGATGGCTCAGTGGTCCAGCTCAAAGGTAATGAAGAGGTGGAGTACGATGGTGAGCTCCACTCGGCGGCTAACCTCTACGATGCCCTGAAAGAGGGCTACTATGGCAAGTTCTGAGGTCAAAACAAATTCCAGCGCTACGCCTGTGGCGGAGCGCCAGCACAAGAGTGTGGAACCCAAAATGGTTAAAAAAATTCAAAGCAAGATAGTGGGCTTCAAGGTCAAGAGTAAGGAAGAGCAGGCTCAGCAAGAGGCGGCTCGCGTGGTGCAGATGCATGAAACTGTTCAGCGCCCGGAACGCTTGATGGGTACGACCTATAAGTTGAAGACGCCGGAGCATATCTCCGAGCACTCGCTCTTCATTACCATCAATGACATGGTCCTGAATGAGGGGACAGAGCACGAGATCCGCCGCCCATTCGAGATCTTCATCAACTCCAAGAGCATGGAGCACTATCAGTGGATAGTGGCGCTGACTCGCATCATCTCGGCCGTGTTCCGCAAGGGGGGGGATATCACCTTCCTGGTGGAGGAGCTGCGTTCCGTGTTCGATCCGCGTGGTGGCTACTGGAACAAGGGCAAGTTTGTTCCCTCCTTGATCGCCGAGATCGGCAACGTCATAGAGCAGCATCTGGTCGAGATCGGCATGCTCAAGAGCGCCGGGCTGGATGAGCATCAGCAGGAGTTTCTGGCCAAGAAGCAGGCCGAGCTGGCGGCCGAGGTGCCTGGTGAGGATGAGGTGGGGAGCTTTCCGCCGAATGCTACCCTCTGCTACAAGTGTCACACCAAGGCGGTGATCCAAAAAGATGGTTGCATGACCTGCCTGAACTGTGGTGATTCCAAGTGCGGTTGAGCCAGTGCTAAAGGTGAGTTGCCGAACATAAAAAACCGGAGCACTCAGGCTCCGGTTTTTTTATGCATCAGAGTGTTATGCCAAGGTGGCTGGAGCACCAAAGCTCGCTTCCCAATCGCGGGTGAACTTGCAAATGGCGGCCTCTACGGCAGGGGAGTTTAGCATTTGCTCTGCTACCTCCACAGGCAGCGTAATGGCTCCCGTGCCGGCCAGCAGGCAATCGAGCGCCTGACGAGGAGTCTTGAAGCTGGCCGCCAATACCTGGCTCTTGGGGGCGTGTAGCGCTAACAACTGCTGTAGCTCAATCACCGACTTGATGCCATCTCCGCCTTGTGCATCGATACGGTTTACATAGGGGGCGATATAGCTGGCGCCAGCCAGGGCGGCCAGTACCCCCTGCATCGGGCTATAAACGGCCGTTCCCAGGGTTGGGATCCCCATGGTGTGCAGACTCTTTATTGCGGCTAACCCCTCCGCTGTGACCGGGATCTTGACCACCAATTTCTCGTCCATTTGTCGTAGCAGCTGCGCTTCGCTCACCATCTGCTCGGCCTGGTTGGCCATCACCTGCGCAAATAGCTGGGCCTCGGAGCCCAAGAGTTCCCGCAGCGCAGGCAGCAACTTACTAAGCGGCTGGCCAGATGCGGCCACTATGCTTGGATTGGTCGTGACTCCCGCAAGCGGCAATATACGAGCGATGCGACGAACAGCCGTTAAGTCTGCAGTATCCAGATAGAGTTCCATAATGCTCCCACTTTTAGGATGGATATGGCATGACTATACGGCGGAAAACAGCTGGCTAGGTTGATCTAGATCATTCTGGCTTTCGAGCGAAGGTTATATTCTCGATTCGAAGGTTGGTGCTATGGGTGCTGACCAGACTACGAGTATAGACCATGGGTATGACTTTCAACCTGCAGCGTTACTCCACTCATGATGGCCCGGGGATCCGCACTGTGCTGTTTCTCAAGGGGTGCAGTTTGAGCTGCCGCTGGTGCCAAAACCCGGAGAGTTGTCGGCGTGAGCCAGATCTGGGCTTTGATGCCAGGCTCTGCCTGGCTGAGTGTCAGTTATGCTGTCAGGCCACACCGGCACTACAACGCTCCCATGAGGGAGGCTTGCAGCTGGATCGTCACCGACTGACCGGGGAGCAGATGCAGGCGTTGGCTCAGCTCTGTCCGACGGGAGCCCTGGTGTGCCATGGTCAGGAGCAGTCGGTGGCCGAGGTGATGGCGCTCGTTCGGCAGGATCTCCCCTTCTACCGCCGCAGTGGTGGTGGGCTCACCCTGTCGGGAGGGGAGCCCTTTATGCAGCCCGAGTTTGCCGCTGCGGTGTTGGCGGCGGCCAAGCAGGAGGGGATCCACACTGCGGTGGAGAGCTGCTTGCATGTGCCCTGGTCCTATATAGCCCCGGCGCTGAGTGATCTGGATCTGCTACTCGCGGATCTGAAGTCGGTGGATGAGGATCGCTTCAAGCTTTGGTGTGGTGGCTCGGCTCAGCGGGTGATGAGTAATTTTCGTCGCCTCAAAGCGCTGGGAGTGCCCGTCATAGTGCGGGTGCCGCTCATACCCGAGTTTAACTGCGATGCTCAGTCACTCCTGCCGTTGCTCGATTTTGTCGCCGAAGCGAGCTCGGCCCGCCAGATCCACTTTCTGCCCTATCACACCTATGGCCGCCACAAATACCAGCAGCTGGGCCTGGAGTATATGGCGAGCCCCGAGCCGCTGTGTGATCCCGACTTACTTGAATTTGTGGTTCATGAGGCCCGTCAGCGTGGTCTCGAGCCGGTACTCAGAGGAGAAGCCTGATGTCATCCCACTCAGCCCAAATGGAGTTACATACTCTGACCGAACGGATTTCTCACCATAAACTGGCCCTCATTTCGCTCACCAAGCCTCCGGTCTGTATTGAGCGAGCCTTGGCCTACACCGAGATCTACCGCCAGCAGGCACATCAGCCTCTGGTGGTGCGCAGGGCGCTGGCGTTGGCGCATCATCTGCGCAGCAAGAGCATCTGGATCCAGCACGATGAGCTCATAGTTGGCAATCTGGCCTCTGAAGTGCGGGCCGCGCCTCTCTTTCCTGAATACACAGTGGGTTGGATAGAAAAGGAACTCGATGAGCTGGCCGATAGGCCTGGTGCCGGCTTTACCGTCAGTGATGAGCACAAGCAAATTATTGCCGAACTCTGCCCCTTCTGGCATGGGCAGACGGTGCAAGAGCGTTGCTACGGCCTCTTCACCCAAGAGCAACAGGCGCTGCTGGCTTCGGGCATCATCAAGGCCGAGGGCAATATGACCTCGGGTGATGGTCATCTGGCGGTCAACTTTGCCGAACTCCTGGCGCTGGGGCTAGATGGTCTCAGAGCCAAGGTGGAGGAGCGCAGACAACGGCTGGATCTGGCGGATTGGGCCGATCTTAAACGGGAGCAGTTCCTCAAAGGGGTGGCTCTGGTGCTGGCGGCCCTGTCGGATCATATTCTGCGCTTTGCTCTGTTGGCCGATGAGATGGCCGCCGCTGAACTACGCCCCTGGCGAGCCGATGAGTTGCGGCAGATTGCCGAGAATTGCCGGCACATAGCCTGTCATACACCACGCAGCTTTTGGCAGGCGCTGCAACTTTGCTACTTTGTGCAGTTGGCTCTGCAGATCGAATCCAATGGCCACTCTGTTTCGTTTGGCCGCATGGATCAATATCTCTATCCCTGGTATCAGCTGGATGTGGAGCAGGGGGATCTGCCGCGCGAGCGCGCACTGGAGTTATTACAGAGCTGCTGGTTGAAGCTGCTGGAAGTGAGCAAGATCCGTTCTGGATCCCACTCCAAGGCTTCAGCCGGTAGTCCGCTCTACCAAAATGTCACCATAGGTGGGCAAAAACTGGTGGCTGGCGTCGCACAGGATGCAGTGAACCCCCTCTCCTATGCCATTTTGGAGTCCTGTGGTCGTCTGCGACTGACCCAGCCCAATCTCACCGTTCGCTATTACGC
>JBOFBS010000260.1:0-2326 GCA_051645725.1 Aeromonadaceae bacterium
TATGCGGCTCGCCCCTCACGCTGCTTAAGCGTTGCAGCAGAGGCAAGAGAAAGCTGCCACTCTTGCCGGTTCCAGTCTGGGCCGAGACCAGCAGATCCTCCCCGGCCAGCAAGGCTGGTATCACCTCAGCCTGCACGGGCGTTGGCTGCGCCCAACCCAAGCGCGCTACGCTTGCAACCAGCTCAGGCATTACGCCCAGCATGTGAAAACTCATTCTCTGCTCCCCTCTTCTTTAGCTAGGCACCTTGTTTAGCCGGGCACCTTGTTTGGCGGGGCACATAGTGCGGCAAAGAGGGGGAAAAGTCGAAGGGCGCGGTAGTTAGCGGCCCCTGCTGGGGTTAGTTAGGCGCAGCCGCGGGTGGCTTAGGCGGATCATTCAGGCGTTTTAGAACATAAAATTAACAATCGGCGACCCTTGGTGTGATGCCTGTCACGTTACATGGCGGCTAAATCAGGGCATACTTCACACTTCTTGTCGGAGTGCCCAACTGGGCTGAGACCGTTAATTCGGGATCCGTTGAACCTGATCAGGTTAATACCTGCGAAGGGATACAAGGGTAAGGGAACCTCTTAACGAGCTCCATTGATGGGCTCGCGTTATGATGTCAACCGCAGCCAAATTTTTTGGCTGGCACCTGAACCATCAGGTCATTACTCCTCCAACGCCACTCCAGACAAGCAAACCACTCTGTTTTCATCTTAAGGTGAGCTTTGCTATGTCTAATGATTCTTTTACTGTTGCCACGCCTTCAGCCGTTGAAGCGCCATCACGTCGTCAACGTCGTGAAGAGGCCAGAGATAACCTGACCCGCCTGGCGGGTGAAACCTTCCCCAACTCGGATCGTCTCTATCTGCAGGGTTCTCGGCCAGATATCCGGGTGCCGATGCGTCGTATCCACCTCACGCCCACCCTGGTCGGCGGCACGCCAGAGTCGCCCCTATATGAGGCCAATGAGCCTGTACTGGTTTACGACTCGGCTGGGGCATATGGCGATCCGGAGCAGAGCATTGATGTCACATCCGGTCTGCCTGCGCTGCGTGCCAACTGGATTGACGAGCGTGATGACTGTGAGTGGTTAGCGGCCCCCAACTCGACCTATGCGCGGGCCCAACAGGAAAATCTGGCGCCCCAGGTGGCACAGATGCAGACACGGGCACCGATCCGCCGTGCCCGGGCCGGTCGCCGTGTGACACAGCTGCACTATGCGCGTGCCGGTATCATCACCCCCGAGATGGAGTTTATCGCCCTGCGCGAGAACCAGGGGCTGGATGCCAGCACGGCTCGAGCCATTACACCGGAATTTGTGCGCAGCGAAGTGGCGGCAGGTCGCGCCATCATACCGGCCAATATCAACCACCCCGAAGCCGAGCCTATGATCATAGGTCGCAATTTTCTGGTGAAGGTTAACGCCAACATAGGCAACTCCTCGGTCAGCTCCTCCATCGAGGAGGAGGTGGAGAAGCTGGTCTGGGCTACGCGCTGGGGCGCCGATACTGTCATGGATCTGAGTACGGGTCGCCATATCCACCAGACGCGGGAGTGGATACTGCGCAATAGCCCTGTGCCGATCGGTACGGTTCCCATGTACCAGGCCCTGGAAAAGGTGAATGGGGTCGCCGAGGCGCTGAGCTGGGAGGTGATGCGCGACACCCTGATCGAGCAGGCGGAACAGGGCGTCGACTACTTTACGATCCACGCCGGATTGTTGCTGGCCCATGTGCCCATGACGGCCAAACGGGTGACCGGGATCGTCTCTCGCGGTGGCGCCATCATAGCCAAATGGTGTCTGGCTCATCATCAGGAAAACTTCCTCTATACCCATTTTCGCGAGATCTGTGAAATCTGTGCCCAGTACGATGTGGCCCTCTCGCTGGGGGATGGCTTGCGCCCCGGCTCGATTGCCGATGCCAACGATGAGGCGCAATTTGCCGAGCTGCGCACGCTTGGGCAGCTGACCACGATCGCCTGGGAATATGATGTTCAGGTGATCATCGAAGGGCCAGGGCATGTGCCCATGCACCTTATCCGCGAAAACATGGATGAACAGCTCAAGCACTGCCACGGCGCCCCCTTCTATACCCTGGGGCCACTGACCACCGACATAGCCCCAGGCTATGACCACTTCACCTCTGGGATTGGTGCCGCCATGATTGGCTGGTATGGCTGCGCCATGCTCTGTTATGTCACCCCCAAGGAGCACCTGGGGCTGCCGAACAAGGATGATGTCAAACAGGGGCTCATGGCCTACAAAATCGCCGCCCACGCGGCCGATCTGGCCAAGGGGCACCCTGGCGCCCGTATTCGCGACGATGCCATGTCCAAGGC
>JBOFBS010000261.1:0-3414 GCA_051645725.1 Aeromonadaceae bacterium
ACCGGCCCGGCGTCGTGGCGCTCCCGCGTCATCTTCGAGACCAACCTGCGCCAAAGCTACAACGCCGGGCGTGAAGAGCAGATCCAGCGTATCAAGCACAAACGCCCCTATGCGCTCTATCGTCATGGGGACTCCGAGCACCCCAGGGAGTTGCACCTCAAGTGGAACAACCTGGTGCTGCCGGTTGATCACCCCTGGTGGGAGACGCACAGCCCCAGCAATGGCTATGGCTGCAAGTGCAAGAAGTTCCTGCTCTCCGAGGCAGACCTCAAGCGGCGCGGCTTGGTGGTCGGCAAGGCCCCGGACGATGGCGAATATGAGTGGGTGGACAAGGCCACCGGGGAGTTGCACAAGATCCCCAGAGGTATCGACCCCGGCTTTGATTATCGGCCCCAGACTCCGGCCGACCTGACCAAGGTGGTGACCAAGCGCGAAGCGGCCAAGCCTGCGTTGGCCGAGCGCCTGCCAGAGCGGATAGTGGAGAGCGCCTTCTCCAGTGTCAAAGGTGTCACCGCCCAGGGGTTGAGTGACCTGATGGCCCAGTTGCCAGCTCCCCAGCGTGAACCGTTGGCGGCGTTCCTCAAGGCGCATCCGGTCAAAACGCTGTTTATCAAGCAGAGCGAGATGGGGAAAGGGGCTGCCAGCCAGAAGGTTGCGCCCGCGATAGGTGAATATCTGGGGATGGATCCTAATAGCGTCAGGGCTTGGTACACCTTGCGTGGAGCAACCAAGACCAATGGCTTTACCTTTGCACAGGCCGACCATGTGGTGATTAAAGTGGCAGCCAGCGATAAGCTGGGTGGTGTGGATATGCAGGCAGTACAGGCGGCGGTTGCTCAAGTTATCTCGGATGCCAAGGCTAACCAGGGCCCACGAACCTGGCAGCCACGCGGTAGCAGTGGGGACTCGTTCCGCTTACACTGGAGTATATCGTCTAATGTTGGTGACACCCTGGGGCCCGCTGCCCAGCGCATCTCTACCTGGTTGCATGAGCTTGGCCATCAAGTTCACTTTTGGGCAGGAGAGCCGGATCTCAGCAGGCTGGGATTGCTGACTGAATATGGCGCCAAGAGTCGCCGCGAAAAGGCTGCAGAAGCATTTGCCGCGTGGGTTCTGGCCAGAGAGCAGTTGATGGAGCACTACCCAGAGCTGGCTGCACAAGTCGAAGCCATGCTGACAAAGGCCACCCAGGCTACCACCAAATCCAAATGACGATGGCAAGGAGTGAACAATGAAGCTATTGGAGCAAGCAAACGCCTTGTTTGAGTCGGGTGATCTGCTAACGCTGGATGATGTCAAAACGCTGGCATCACTTTGTGCCAAGGCATCTGGCAAAGAGGCAGAGTATCTGGGGGATCTCTGGTCTGCAGCGTTACTCAATGCCGATGAACAGGCATTCGCCTACATGATAGGGATGGAGGAGGATGCCTGATGGCCGGTAGCTTTATTGCTATCAGCCACCACGGGGTGGCCGATGCCCACGAACTGCTGGCCAAGCTCTACCAGCAAACCGGTGATCTCAGTGAGCCGCTGGCCGATATTGGTGAAGGACTGCAGCTGTCGCACCGGGATCGCTGGGATGCGCAAGAGAGCCCGGAAGGGGAGCCCTGGGCCCCGCTCTCGGAGAAGTACCGTGCCCGCAAGCCGCGTCATGCCGATGAGATACTGCGTCTGAACGACGATCTGCGCGATACCCTCGACTATCAGGTTGATCCCCAGGCCCTCTACTTTGGTACGCCCATGGTATACGGTGCCGCCCACCAGTTCGGGCGCCCAGAGATCAACCTACCAGAGCGCCGTGTTCTGGGGCTGTCAGAAGAGGATAAACAGAGCGTGCTGGAGACGCTGGAGGGTTATTTGGTCATCGAGGCTCCGTGAGCTTCTGGGCGCCTCTGGTGCCCCCTTGCGGCTACGATGGCATGTCTACCCTCTCAATAGGTCAGGAAAATGGCGTTTAAACACCATTAAACAGTATCGCCGCCCCCCAGCTTACCCTCCGATCCATCCCGTGATGCAGTAACCCACCATAAACCCCACCCAATTCTCAGTTCGATGACACTGGCCGCAATGAGGTTTGCTGTGACCAGCCGGAGTGAGAGTGATGCCCCTATCTGCCACCAGTTCCGCCATTGCCGTGGCCATCTTGAATGCAAGACCAACCGCCCTGGGGTTGGCCGTGCTCGATGCAGCCCTTGGCCCGAGCGAAGACGGTTGGTACCAGTTGCTGCCGGTCGGCCCGTTCAAGGCCCGCGATGGCCGCCCCTTTGATGTTCCTGGTGGTCACTGGCAGCTCGACAGGAGCATCGCCACCACCCTGATCAATCGAGCCAAAGCGCTCGGGCAAGACATCCTGATCGACTACGACCACCAGACCCTCCATATCGAAAAGACTGGCAAGGAGGCCCCGGCAGCCGGTTGGTTCAACGGTGAGGAGATCGAATGGCGCGAGGGGCAGGGCCTCTTTATCAAACCGCGCTGGACGGATCGTGCGGCTGCCATGGTGGCCGCCAAAGAGTACCGATTCCTTTCTGCCGTCTTTCCCTATGACGCCCAGGGCCGCCCGCTGGAACTGCGGATGGCCGCCATCACCAATGATCCCGGTGTGGTGGGTATGCAGGCTCTGGCAGCTCTCAGTGCTTTACCTCCCAAGACCAATCAATCCGGCCAGTTGGCCACTGTAACCAAGGAGATACCCATGAACGAGGCAATGCTCGCCCTGCTGGCCAAGCTGGGCATTCAGGTAGAAGAGGGCAGCGAGCTCACCGTCGAACAGGGGCAGGCTGCGCTGTCGGCCCTCGATACCCTACAAAGCGCGGCAGGCAAAACCGCCAGCGCTGAAGCTGCCCTGGCTGCTCTCAAGGCTCAACCGGTGCAACAGGGTGGCCAAGTTGACCTGGCGCAATTCGTGCCAGTGGCGACCTATAACGCCCTGGTGACTCAGGTGGCGAGCTTAAGCGCGAAGGTGGAGACCACGGATGCCGCAACCCTGATCAAGGAAGCCCGTACCCAGGGCAAGGTGGTGGCCGCCGAAGAGGAGTATCTGACCGCCTATGCCGCCCAGAAAGGGGTGGCTGCCCTCAAGGCGTTGCTGGAGCCCCGTCCGGCGATTGCCGCACTGGCCGCCAGCCAGACCACCCAAGTGACCCTGCCAGAGAAGAAGGGGGATGCGGCGCTCTCGGCGGATGACAAGTATGCCGCCGACCAGCTCGGTATCAGCTACGAGGAGTTTGCCAAGGCCAAGCAGGCTTAAGCGCAGACCCTACCACGCCATTTATCCAGAGAAGGAACACCCGTATGGCCATGATTACACCCGCGCTGTTGCAGTCCCTCTTCACCGGCTTCAAGAAGAACTTTGAAGACGCCAAGAGTGAAGCGCCTGCCCAGTACACCAAGATCGCCACCGTGATCAAATCG
>JBOFBS010000262.1:0-16327 GCA_051645725.1 Aeromonadaceae bacterium
TGACAAACAGGGTTACGAGCAGACAGAGGATCCGGGCCATGGCAAAACCTTCGATGATAGTAGTGGAGCGGCTTACCCAAAGGGTGACGCTGGGTGCGGAGGAGTTGACCATACTTCAGGGGATCGATCTGGATGTCAAGGCGGGAGAGACAGTGGCGCTGATCGGTGCCTCGGGTTCGGGTAAATCGACCCTGCTTGGTCTGCTCGCCGGATTGGATCTGCCCAGTGAGGGCTCCATTAAACTGGCGGGTATTGCACTGGAGCAACTGGATGAAGAGGGGCGTGCCAGCTTGCGGGCCCAAAAAATTGGCTTCATCTTCCAATCCTTTTTGCTGCTGCCCGGCCTCACGGCGCTGGAAAATGTGATGTTGCCGGGTGAGATAGCCGGTTTGCCCCGTACAAGAGAGCAGGCCCTCTCCTTGCTGGAGCAGGTCGGCTTGTCGCAGCGGTTGCATCACCATCCGGCTCAGCTTTCGGGGGGGGAGCAGCAAAGAGTGGCCATAGCCCGAGCCTTCATGGGGGAGCCGGCCCTGCTGCTGGCCGATGAACCCACAGGCAATCTGGATAGCCATACGGGTGAACGGGTGGCGGATTTGCTGTTTCGCTTGAATCAGGAGCACGGAACCACTCTACTCATCGTCACCCACGATGCCAGGTTGGCCCGTCGCTGTGGGCGGCGGTTGCAGCTGCAGGCGGGGGCCTTGATGGCTGTCCCTGAAGGGGAGGTATCATGACTCCTGATGCGCAGGCCCGGGCCCTGCCCGGCTTGGGACTTTGGCCTCTGGCTCGTCGCTTGGCCTGGCAAGAGGGCGTCCATGGTTCGCTGCGGGGGTTCGTGCTGGCGTTGGCGCTGTGTGTCGCCAGCATTCTCTGCATCACGCTCCTGGCCGATCGCCTGCAGCAGGCGCTGGCGCTCGGAGGTCGAGAGTTTCTGGCCGCCGATCTGGTACTGCAGAGCGATTCACCTCTGGCCACTGACCGGATTGGCCGATTGCCGCCAGGTGTGGCCATGACCGAGACCATCAGTTTCAACTCCATGCTCTTTGTCGGCGAACAGATGCAGCTGGCCAGTGTTAAAGCGGTTGCGGCTGGCTATCCCTTCTATGGGACGCTCAAACTGTCGCCCCAACGCTCTGTCGTGGCCGGGGAGATCTGGCTTGCCCCGCGGTTGATGGCGTTGCTGCAGGCGACTATTGGCAGTGAGCTCGAGCTGGGCAGTACCCGCCTGCGGGTTGCCGGGGCGCTGTTGCAAGAGCCTGATGAGGGCTTCTCTCCTTTTATGCTGGCGCCCCGTGCGCTTATGCATCTGGATGATGTGACCAAGGCTCAGGTGATCTTGCCGGGTAGCCGGATCCAGTATCGCTATCTATTTCGGGGCGAGAGTGACGCATTGGCGCCGTTGCACAGCGATTTTTCTCGCAGCCTGCAGCCTGGACAACGTCTGCTGAAACCCGGACAGGAGAGCGAACTTCGCTCGCGACAACTGGTTCGCAGTGAACGTTTCTTTCGATTGGCCACCCTGATCGGTCTGTTGCTGGGGGGGTTGGCCATGCAGGTCGCCATGAGCCATTTCTCGGAGCGTTATGGACCCCAGTTGGCCTTGCTGAAGACCCTGGGGGCCAGTCGGCGTCAGCTCTGGCTCTGGCTGCTTGGCTTGCTCGCTATCTTGATGGTTGTCGCCCTGCTGCTGGGCGGAGGGGCCGGTTACCTGTTGCATCTGGCCTTTATTCCGCTACTGGGTGATCTGCTACCTAGCGATTTGCCGGCTCCCTCCTGGTATCCCTTCTTCATCGGCTTGAGCATGAGTGGGCTTATCACAGTGTTGCTCTGCTTCATCCCCTTTGCCCGTCTGTTAACTATGCCGGCGTTGCGGGTGTTGCGGCAGGAGCAGGCATCGGGTATTCCGGCCTGGTTGAGCCTGCCGCTGGTGCTGAGCGGCAGCGTCTTGCTCGCCTGGCGTTTCACTGGTGATGCTCGGCTAAGCCTAGGTCTGCTGTTAGGAGCCCTGCTCCTGTTGATACTGCTGGGGGCGTTTGCCTACCTGCTCTTGTTGCTGTGGCCCAAGCCACGCATAGGGACGGCGTTGGGGCTGGCGCTAACCCATCTGCAGCGTGCCCGTAGGCAGAGCCTGACTCAACTCTCCACCATAGCCCTGGTGCTGTTGTTGCTGGGGGTGCTGTGGGCCAGTCGTGCGGCCATACTCTCGGGGTTTGATGCAACACTGGCCAGCGATCTGCCCAATCGCTTTCTCATCAATCTGGCGCAGCCGGATAAACCCGCTCTCGAGCAGCTGCTGGATAGTCACAAGGTGGCTCACTCCACCCTCTATCCTGTCGTGCGTGGGCGTTTGACCCACATAGCCGGTGAGGCTGTGGCACAAGCCGAAGGGGAGCGGGGACGAGAGGGGGTCGATCGGGAATTGACCATGACCTGGCTCGCCCAGCCCCCCGCACATAATGAGCTGGTGGCGGGGCGCTGGTGGGGGCGTCACAGTCAGGCTGAGGTCTCGGTGGAGCAGGGGGTGGCCAAGCGGTTGGGGATAGCGCTGGGAGATGAGCTGCGTTTTAGCCTGGCGGGTGAGCCTCTCACTGCCAGGGTGACCTCCCTGCGCAAGGTAAACTGGGAAGATCTGCAGCCTAATTTTTTCATGATCTTCTCGCCTGATGTGCTGGCGCACTATCCGGCAAGCTGGATGGCGGCTCTGCGCATGCCGCAAGGCGATGACCAGCTGGAGGTAGAGTTGGTCCGACGCTTCCCTGCCATAACCCTTATCGATACCCAGAGCATAGTGTTGCGTCTGCAGCAGGTGTTGATGCAGCTTAGTCTGGCGCTGGGTTTGATGCTCGCGTTGGTCTCCCTGGCGGCACTCTTGGTGCTCTTCTCCCTGGTGCAAGCCAGCATGAGTCGTCGTTGGCAGGAGTTGGTCGTGATGCGGACTCTGGGGGCCGGTGCGCAGTTGTTGCAACGGGCATTGCGTTGGGAGTTGCTGGCGATGGGGATCCTGGCCGGCTTGACGGCAGCATGTTGCTCTGAGGTCATCATGCTGTTACTGCAACAGCAGTGGAGTGAACTCACCTGGCAACCTCAGCCCCTGTTGTGGGTTGGCTTGCCTCTGCTGGGGGCAGGCCTGGTCTGGTTGGCTGCGCAGGGCGCCATGCACAGGCTCTTGCACTCTGTGTTAGCCCGCCGCTTGCGGGAGTGAAGCCTGACCTTGGTTCACACCTCAGGGTAGTGCAGGCTCGTGTGGCCATTGTGCAACTGGTGTTTAAGGGCGGGCACCAACTCGGTGTAACGAAAGCGAAAGCCAGCCTCCAGCAGCCGTTTGGGATAAACATTCTGACCGTAGAGCAACAGATCGGCCATTTCGCCCAGCAGCAGACGCAGCAGCCAGGCGGGTAGTCGCAACAGATGGGGTCGTCCCAGGCTTTTCGCCAGTTGTCGCGAAAACTCTCGGTTGCTCACGGCATGGGGGGCCGTGGCATTGTAGGCCCCCTGGCATTCATCATGTTCTAGCAAGAAGAGGAGGCTGGCGATGAGATCCTCGATGGCGATCCAGGAGAGCATCTGTTGTCCGGAACCCAGTGGGCCGCCCAGTCCCAATCGGTAGGCGGGTAACATTTTGGCCAAGGCCCCGCCATCAGGCCCTAATACCATGCCGATACGCACTATGCAGACACGGCACCCATACTCCTGGGCCTCCTGTGCCAGCTCTTCCCAACGGCGACAGACCTCATGGCTAAACTCGTTATGCACTTGTGTGCAGCCTTCATCTATCACCTGTTCACCCTGGCGACCGTAAAAACCGATGGCTGAGGCATTGAGCCAGACTTTGGGCGGGTTTCTGCAGTGACGCAGCCGTTCCAGCAGCCCTTCTGTCAGATGCCAGCGGCTCTCACAGATGCGTTGCTTCTGGTGCTTACTCCAGCGCCTGCTGGCGATAGGCTCACCCGCCAGATTGATGATGGCATCGAAGGCATCCAGGTTATCCAGCTCATTGAGAGTGACACATAAGGAGACCTGTTGCCCTAACTGGTGGGAGGCGCGGCTGCAATCCCGGCTCAGGGCCGTGAGGGTATGCTCCTTGCTTAATGCCTGGATCAGATGGTGACCGATAAAGCCTGTGGCTCCGGTGATCAGCACTCTCATGGCCCGCTCCTTGGATCGGCTATTTCTTTGAGCTTAGCTCCCCTTTAGCCAATGATCCTTACGGGTTTACTCTAAGTTAGCAACTAATAAGGTTGCCCATTGGCTCCATTACATATTTATGATCTTATCCACAATATTTGGGGATAAGTGTGTAGATTACTGCTGCACTTCTTGCAGATAGATGGCGGTAGCCTAGGCGTAGTGCAGCTTGTGACGCTTGGCAATCCCTGATGGCTTACTGCGGAGAAATAGGCCATGAAAAAGGGAGCCTAAGCTCCCTTGTATAGATTTTAGCTCTCACATCTGATCATAGGTCTCAGGCGTGAGCGGCAATCTCGGCTTGAATAGCCTGCTCGGCCTGGATGGCGGTCAGAGCTATGGTGTAGACGATGTCATCGACCAGGGCTCCGCGGGAGAGGTCATTGACCGGCTTGCGCATGCCTTGCAGCATGGGGCCGATAGAGACCAGATCCGCAGAACGTTGAACCGCCTTGTAGGTGGTGTTGCCGGTATTCAAGTCCGGGAAGATGAATACGGTGGCTTGACCCGCTACGGGCGAGTTCGGTGCCTTGGAGAGGGCGACGTCGGCCATGATGGCGGCGTCATACTGCAACGGACCATCTATGATGAGGTCCGGGCGCTTCTCCTTGGCGATACGAGTCGCTTCGCGAACCTTGTCGACATCGGCACCTGAACCCGAGGTCCCGGTGGAGTAGGAGATCATGGCTACGCGCGGATCGATACCGAAGGCCATCGCCGAGTCGGCGGACTGGATGGCGATCTCTGCCAGTTGCTCGGCATTGGGATCCGGGTTAATGGCGCAGTCACCATATACCAGAACCTGATCCGGCAGCAGCATGAAGAAGACGGAAGAGACCAGGGAAGAACCCGGGGCTGTCTTGATGATCTGCAGCGGCGGACGGATGGTGTTGGCCGTGGTGTGGACGGCACCAGAGACCAGACCATCTACCTCGTTGCGCTCCAGCATCATGGTAGCCAGCACCACGTTGTCTTCCAGTTGCTCACGCGCCACTACCTCTGTGATGCCTTTGGACTTGCGCAGCTCGACCAGACGCGGGACATAGCGTTCGCGAACGGCAACCGGATCGATGATCTCGACGCGGTCGTTCAACACCACGCCCTGCTGTTCCGCCACGCGGCGGATCTCGTCCGGGTTACCCAGCAGCACAGGACGGGCTATGCCTCGCTCGGCGCAGATGGCTGCGGCCTTGACGGTACGGGGCTCATCCCCCTCTGGCAGAACGATGCGCTTGTTGGCGTTGCGTGCCAGCTCGGTGAGCTGATAACGGAAGGCGGGTGGGCTCAGGCGACGGGAACGGCTGGATGCGGCCGTCAGAGACTCCAGCCAATGTTTGTCGATATGGCCAGCCACATAATCCTGTACCAGTTCGATACGTTCAATATCGTCGGCTGGGATCTCGACGTTGAAGTTCTGCAGGCTGACGGCGGTCTGCCAGGTGTTGGTGTCGATCATCATGATCGGCAGGCCAGTTTGCATGGCCTGTTGGCACAGAGCCATTACCTGTGGTTCCGGATGATAGTTACCGGTCAGTAAGAGGGCACCTAGCTTGACACCATTCATAGCGGCCAGACAGGCGGATACGATCACATCGGAGCGATCGCCTGAGGTCACCAGCAGGCTACCTGGACGGAAGTGTTCCACCATGTTGTGGATGGAGCGAGCGCAGAATGTAACCTGATGCAGGCGACGCTGATCCAGTTCACCACGGTTGATGATCTGGGCATTGAGGTGGTGAGCCAGATCCTTGGCGCGTGGCGCGATGAGCTGGGTGTTCCAGGGGATACAGCCGAGGATGCGCAACGGACTTTTACCGAAGAACTGCAATACTTCCAGATTCTTGGCCAATTCACCTGCATTATGGTGAGCCTCGAACATCTCGGTCAGATCAGGACGGGTGATACCATGTTCATCAACCGGGGCACCCACCTTGTTGATGATGCAGCCCACGATGCGCTTGTTGTGTACGCCACCGAAGTTGGCACAAGCCAGCTCGATGCGCTCCTTAAGCTTTTGACTGGAGTCATTACCCGTGTGAGTAACAAACACCATGTCGGCATCCAGTGCACTGGCAATATCGTAGTTGAGCTTGTTGGCAAACGGTTGTTTGTCTACGGGTACTAGCCCTTCAACCACCACCACTTCGGCGCCACTCTCTTTTACATGATTCTCATAACGCGCCACTATCTCTTCAAGCAGCACAGCCGTGTTACCTGAGGAGATCATGTTTTCCGCGTAGTGGAGGGAGAGCGGTTCAGGAGGAGTGATGTTGGAGCCGGCTCGGATGACGGCAGTTGAGGCTTCTGGGCCTGAGTGAGCGGGTTTCGGTTGAGCGACCGGTTTGAAGAAGCTGACGTTGACACCGTGTCTTTCCATTGCTCGGACCATCCCGAGACTCACGGAGGTGACGCCAACACCGGAGCCAATCGGGATAAGCATGATAGTGCGTGCCACTGGTGTATCCCCTTGTTGATTAACATACTGGCTGAAGAAGTTGCAAAAAGGCCACTCTGTTTGAGTGGCCCTATTATTCTACTCTCTTAGAATCAGGCTTCCACCAATTCCAGCGCATCGTGAGCAATTACCCACTCTTCATTGGTCGGGATCACCATGGCAACCGTGCTGCCAGGCTCGCTGATGATACCTGAACCGCCAAAACGGGCTTTCAGATTGGCCTCATGGTTGACCTTGAAGCCCAGCAGAGCCAGACGATTGAGGGTGATCTCGCGAATAGGTGCCGAGTTCTCACCAATACCGCCGGTAAAGACTACGGCATCCAAACGCCCATCCAGTGCGGCCGCATAACTGGCGATGCTCTTGGCCAGGCGATAGCAGTAGAGCTCCATCGCTCGCTTGGCATTTTCATCAGTTTCATAGTTATCTTCGACGAAGCGGCAATCGCTGGTGACGCCAGTCAGACCGAGCAGACCAGACTCTTTGGTCAGCAGGGTCTGGATCTCGTCAATATTCATACCCAGGGCATCATGCAGGTGGAAGATGATGGCTGGATCGATATCGCCACAACGGGTGCCCATCACCAGGCCTTCCAGTGGTGTCATGCCCATGGAGGTATCAACAGACTGACCATTCTTGATGGCGCAGACCGAGCCGCCATTCCCCAGGTGGCAGTTGATGATGTTAAGTTCATCAACGGGTTTGCCAAGCTGCTTGGCTGCTTGCTGGCTTATGTAGTAGTGGCTGGTGCCATGCATGCCGTAGCGACGTATCCCCTGCTGCTGATACATGGTGTAAGGCAGGGCATAGAGGTAGGCGTGTTCAGGCATGGTTTGATGGAATGCGGTATCAAACACGGCAACGTTTGGCAGATGAGGGAAGGCCGCTTGTGCTGCGCGGATCCCGGCCAAATGGGCAGGATTATGCAGGGGAGCCAAGGGGATGCAGGCTTCAATCCCTTTTATCACCTCTTCGTCAATGATGACAGAGCGAGTGAACTGCTCACCACCATGTACGACTCTATGACCGATCGCGGAAAGGTTTTCAAGCAGGTCCGGCTTTTGGCGCAGTATCTGGTTTACGATAAAGCTCAACGCTTCAGTGTGGCCTGCTCCTGCACCCAGGTCGGCGCTCATCTTTTGATCATCGAGCTTCCATTTGATACGGGCATTTTCCAGGTGCAGGCATTCGGCCAGACCTGTGAGTTTTTCGTCACCGGAAGCGGTGTCAATTACGGCAAATTTCAGAGATGAACTGCCACAGTTAAGTACAAGAACCAGCTTGCTGCTCATTAATAGTAAATCCTATCCATCTTTTTAACGGGTTTACTAGCTGGAAAGGGTACTTTTCCAGCAGAGTTAACGTATGCTTAGATTAACGGTGCTGGCAGAATCCGGCTTGTGACGTCTGCTCAGCCTCCAGGGTGTGAGGCTCGACAAGGCGAGAGGGCTGGATAATCAAGCGGGCAAAGAATACAGTAGAAGCATAAATATAACAAAAAATCTTTTTATGGAGCATGTAACCATTTTCAAAGTGTGGTTATTTGCCTGGAGGCAGTTGATATGACTTTATGGCAAAAAAAGATACAAATGGGCCAACACTACTTGCAGCTTTGGCCCCGTGATAAATCCTTGGCCGCTCTGTTTCCAGAGAGTCGTATCATTGTTGCACTGGAGTGGTCGGTGCGAGTGCTGCCGGCTATTGCGGTGATGAGCCTGTTGTTGCAGTGGCAATGGGGAAGGCCTGAACTGTGGCCTGTGGTGGTGTCGACTTTATTCTTTATGCTGAGTCTGCCACTCCAGGGGTACTACTGGCTGGGGCAACGAGCCGAGACACGTCTCCCCCCTTCGTTGTCTCGCTGGTATGTCGAGATCAATCAGAAGTTGGGGCAGGGGCAGCGCCGGGCGAACCCGCGTTATCTGGAGTTGGCCGAAACCTTGAGCCAGGCATTCAAGACGTTGGATCGCTCTTTCATCTATTGAGGCGCTGGTTTTTGCTATCAGAGAGTAACAAGCCACCGCTAAGGTGGCTTGTTTCGTATGGGATCAGTAGATCACATTTGGATGATACTTGCCTATGATGTCGCGAATAGTGTCCATGGTCTCCTTCTTGGGAGGGTGGACTCCATCGAGCATGTATTTCTCACCCATAGCTTCCCACTTGTGTTTGCCCAGCTCGTGATAGGGCAGGAGTTCTACCTTCTCCACGCAACCATCCAGTTCATCGTGAATGAATTTGCCCAGTGCCTCGGCGCCTGCCACATCATCACTCCAGCTCGGTACCACCACATAACGTATCCAGATCTTCTTGCCCCGCTTGGCCAGGTAACGAGCAAAGTCCAGACAGTACTTGTTGCTGACATGTGTGAGAGGGATGTGGATATCATCATTCATGTGCTTGATGTCGAGCAGCACCAGATCGGATACATCCAGTAGGGCATCCAGCGCCTGATCGTAGTGGCGGATAAAGCCGTTGGTGTCGAGGCAGGTATGGATCCCTTTCTCTTTACAGGCCTTGAAGAGCTCGGTGACAAACTCTTTTTGCAGTGTGGCTTCGCCGCCCGAGGCTGTGACACCGCCGCCGGATGCGTTCATGAAGTGGCGATAGGTGAGCAGATCCTTCATCAGCTCGTCAACCGTTACTTCTTTACCATCATGGGTATCCCAGGTATCACGGTTGTGGCAATAGAGACAACGCATCAAGCAACCCTGCATGAAGACAATGAAGCGGATCCCCGGTCCATCGACCGTGCCGCATGTTTCAACAGAGTGGATCCGCCCCGTGATTGACATAGATATAGGCTCCCTTGAAGATCTATTAACTTTGCTAGTTTAATTGAAATCCCCCCTCGGCACACGGACTTTACCGCCCGTCTGGCAATGGGGTTTGCTCATACTGCTAGTGTAGCCAAGCAGGCAATAAAAAACCCCCGGCAAGCCGGGGGTTTTGCAAACCACTCGCACAATCCATTATTACATGGATTGAGTGAAGGTCCGGGTGATGACGTCTTGCTGTTGCTCCTTGGTCAAGGAGTTGAAGCGCACCGCGTAACCAGATACACGGATGGTCAACTGCGGATACTTCTCCGGGTTTTCCATGGCATCGAGCAGCATTTCACGGTTCATCACGTTGACGTTCAGGTGCTGACCACCTTCGATGTTAGCTTCATGGTGGAAGTAACCATCCATCAGACCAACCAGGTTAGCCTTCTGAGAGTCAGCTTGCTTGCCCAGTGCGTTTGGCACGATAGAGAAGGTGTAGGAGATACCATCCTTCGCATAGGCAAACGGCAGCTTGGCGACAGAAGTCAGAGAGGCAACGGCACCCTTCTGATCGCGACCATGCATCGGGTTGGCGCCTGGGCCAAACGGAGCACCGGCACGACGACCATCTGGAGTGTTACCAGTCTTCTTACCGTACACCACGTTAGAGGTGATGGTCAGTACAGACTGGGTCGGGATGGCATTGCGATAGGTCTTGTGAGTGGCGATCTTCTTCATGAAGCGCTCAACCAGGTCGCAAGCGATGGCATCCACGCGCTCATCGTTGTTACCGAATTGCGGGTATTCGCCTTCGATTTCGAAGTCGATGGCCAGACCGTCTTCGTCACGGATTGGCTTGACCTTGGCGTACTTGATGGCAGACAGGGAGTCGGCGGTCACAGACAGACCAGCGATACCACAGGCCATGGTACGGATCACATCACGGTCATGCAGAGCCAGCTGGATAGCTTCGTAGCTGTACTTGTCGTGCATGTAGTGAATGATGTTCAGGGCGGTGACGTATTGGGTAGCCAGCCAGTCCATGAAATGGTCCAGACGATCCATTACATCGTTGAACTCCAGGTATTCACCCTTGACCGGCTCGGTCTTGGGACCAATCTGGATCTTCAACTTCTCATCGATACCACCGTTGATGGCGTACAGCATGGTCTTGGCCAGGTTGGCACGAGCACCGAAGAACTGCATCATCTTACCAACGATCATCGGGGAGACACAGCAAGCGATGGCGTAGTCATCGTTGTTGAAGTCGGTACGCATCAGATCGTCGTTTTCGTACTGTACGGAAGAGGTATCGATAGAGACCTTGGCACAGAACTTCTTGAAGCCCATCGGCAGCTTTTCAGACCACAGTATGGTCATGTTTGGCTCAGGGGAGGGGCCCATGGTGTACATGGTGTTCAAGTAACGGAAGGAGTTCTTGGTGACCAGAGTACGGCCATCCACACCCATACCGCCGATGGATTCGGTTGCCCAAATCGGATCGCCAGAGAAGAGGGTGTCGTATTCCGGGGTACGCAGGAAGCGAACCATACGCAGCTTCATGACCAGGTGATCGATCAGCTCTTGTGCTTCTTGCTCGGTGATCAGCCCCTTCTTCAGGTCGCGCTCGAAGTAGGCGTCCAGGAAGGTAGCGGTACGACCGAAGGACATGGCGGCACCGTTTTGTGACTTCACGGCACCCAGGTAGCCGAAGTAGGTCCACTGTACGGCTTCTTGAGCGGTAGTGGCCGGGCCGGAGATATCACAACCATACTTGGCGGCCATCTCTTTCAATTGACCCAGGGCACGGTGCTGTTCGCAGATCTCTTCGCGCAGGCGGATGGTGGCTTCCAGGTCTTCACCGGCTTCCAGCTTGGCTTGCAGAGACTTGAACTGGGCCAGCTTGTCGGCCATCAGGAAGTCAACACCGTACAGGGCTACACGGCGGTAGTCACCGATGATACGGCCACGGCCGTAGGCATCAGGCAGACCAGTGATGACGCCAGACTTACGGCAGTTCAGGATGTCCTTGGTGTAGACATCGAATACGCCCTGGTTGTGGGTCTTGCGGTAGTCGGTGAAGATCTTCTTCAGTTGTGGGTCCAGAGTGCGACCGTAAACTTGGCAGGAGCCTTCGACCATCTTGATCCCGCCAAACGGAATGATGGCACGCTTGAGAGGCTTATCAGTCTGCAGACCAACAATCTTCTCCAAGCCTTGATTGATATAACCGGCATCATGAGCAGTGATAGTGGAGGCCAGGTCCGTGTCGAAATCTACCGGCGCGTGAGTGCGGTTCTCTTCCTTGATGCCTTCCATGACCTGGTCCCACAGGGTAGTGGTGGCCTCGGTTGCACCAGCGAGGAAGCTCTCATCGCCTTCATACGGGGTGTAGTTCTTCTGGATGAAGTCACGGGTATTGACTTCAGTTTGCCAGGCTCCGGGTACGAAGCCTTCCCATGCCTTCAGACACTTTTCGTTAAGCTCTGCCATGTCGCATTACCTCTTCGGTATTGATGATCGAAGCTCCCGCTGCCATTAGTGGTGGCGACGGAAAATAAACCAGTAGGTTAAACCAATCATACCACCACCACCGATAATGTTGCCGATGGTAACGGGGATAAGATTGTTGAGAATGAAGTGGCTGATGGTTAGATCGGCGTATTTAGCCTGTTCTACACCAATAGCTTGCCAGAATTCAGGACCGGCGAAGTTTTGAATCGCGATGCCAGCCGGTATCATGAACATGTTGGCGATACTGTGCTCAAAGCCTGATGCCACGAACATGGCTACCGGCAGTATCATGATAAGGGCTTTGTCTGTCATGGTGCGACCACCGAAGGCCATCCAGGCAGCCAAGCAAACCATCAGGTTACAGAGGATACCCAGAGTCACGGCTTCAATGAAGGTGTGGTGGATTTTATGCTGCGCCACATTCAGCGCCGTCAGACCCCATTGACCCGAGGTATTCATGTATTGGCTGCTCAGCATGATGAGCATCACCATGATGAGCCCTCCGACCAAGTTACCAAAGTAGACAATGCCCCAGTTTTTCAGCATTTGTCCCCAGGTGATGCGGTTAGAGGCGCGAGCCACCAGAGTCAGTGTAGTGGAAGTAAAGAGCTCACCACCCAGGATGACACAGAGGATCAATCCAAGTGCAAAACAGATACCGCCAGCCAGCTTGCTTCCCCCTGTCGCTATGACAGTGATGTAGAAGATAAATGCAATGGCGATAAAGGCACCGGCTGTGATGGCCAGCAAAAATGTCTTGGCGGCGGGCTTGGTAGCCTTGCCGTAGGTGATGTCTTCTGCAACGGCGGCAATCGCCTCTGGCTTCAGGCAATCAAAAGGAGATTCTGCTTTCACGTGATGGGCACTCTAAATTGTTAAATTTTTGGGTAGTACTCTTGCTGTCGTAATCATAGCAATAAAGCCTGGGTTCAAATTTGCCTTGGATCAATTTTGGCCGGAAGCTTATGTAATTTTACTACATCTTTATCTTGGCCAATTGGAGCTCTCTGGCTTACATTTTCACCAAATTGTGTTGGTTAGCTACAACTTGCTAGGCAAACAGGGCGTGGTGGGTTGCCTATTCTTTGACTTGCGCGGCCTACGTGTGCTCAATAAATATACGCCATAAAAGCCGAATGTAAAATGCACCAAAAGAAAAGCCCCCCATATGGGGGGCCTTTGTTACTACGGCCTATAGTGGCAGAACGCTCACTCCCAGGCGCTGAAGGCTCGCTTGGCGGCTTGAAGCTTTTCGTAAGCCGCCAGCAACTTTTGATGCAGCGGGAATTGCTCCAGAGTCAGATCGCCGGCCTGCAAACCAAAGAAGCGCTGTTCTGTGGCAATGTGGGCCCAACCCTGGTGTACCGTGGTCACGCCATACATACGCTCGAAGGCTGAGCGGTAGTGGTTGGGCTCTCGCTCTGGTGAGAGGTGCAGCTCCAGGCTGGCTTTGAGGCAGCGGAAGAAGTTGGCTCGTTCCGGGGTGAATACGGTGGCGTTGAATTCCAGTGTCCACTCTGTCCACTGCAGGGCCGTGGAGAGTTCACCGGCCGCTAGGGCGAGCAGGCTCTTGAGTTCGCCGATGCGCAGGGTGTGCCAGCCGCTACTCTTTTCCACGGCCAGGCCTATCAGTTCACGCACCCGGGTGCGATCATCGAACCCCTCTTCATCCAGCATGTCATAAAAGGCCATGTACTCATCGCTGCTGCCCTGACTGTCCGGCAGTGCCAGCACGGCTTCGCGCAGTCCGGCCCCCATGTTGTTGTTGGCTATGATCAGATCTTCGGCGGGATATATATCGGACATGCCGGGTACCAGGATACGGCAGGCATAGACACCAAGATGTTCATAGTCGGCAATATAAACGGGTTGTTCGAGCTCCTGGAAGATTCCAATCAGGTGATGGAACTCCTGCTCCGTGGTACCGGCAAAGTTCCACTCATTGAAGGGGAAGTCAGGGGTATCCTGGAACAGATCCCAACTGATGAGTCCAGAGGAGTCGATGAAGTGAGTTTCCAGGTTCTGAAGCTCGCCTACCTCTTCATTATTGAAAGAGGGGGGAGCAAAGACATCCAGATCCTTGAGACTGCGCCCTTGCAACAGTTCTGTCACTGTGCGTTCGAATGCCACTTCGAAGCGAGGGTGAGCGCCAAAGGAAGCAAAGCAGGTGCCATTGCTGGGGTTGAACAGCACCACACAGATGACGGGGAACTGACCGCCAAGGGAAGCGTCATAGCAGAGGATGGGGAAGCCCTCAGCTTCCAGGGCATCAATGGCGGCCTTGATGTCAGGGTAGCGAGCAACCACCTCGGCCGGGATCATGGGTAAGCTGATGGCTTCGGCTATGATCCGGTTTTTCACATAACGCTCAAATACTTCAGATAGTGCCTGGGTGCGTGCCTCGGTGGCTGTATTGCCGGCGCTCATGCCATTGGAAACATAGAGGTTTGCCACTATGTTCATTGGGATGTAGACGGTCTGCTGGTTATCGTGACGCACGAAGGGGAGGGCGCAGATACCCCGCTCATCATTGCCAGATTGCAGGTCGATGAGCATGTCGGCAGAAAGCTCGCCTTCTGGATCGTAAAACGCCCGTGTGTATTCATCGAGCAGACCGGCAGGTAGCTCGCCATCTTCAGGGATAGGGAACCACTTTTCATTGGGGTAGTGAACGAAGGGGCCATTGGCTACCTTTTCACCCAGGTAGAAGTCGGCAAAGAAGTAGTTGGTTGATAGGCGTTCAAAATATTCGCCTAGTGCCGAGGCCAAGGCCGCTTTTTTGCTGGCGCCCTTGCCATTGGTAAAACAGAGCGGACACGCTTTGTCCCGGATATGCACTGACCAGACGTGAGGTACCGGGTTGAGCCAGGAGGCCTCTTCGATGTCGAAGCCAAGGTCACGTAGCTTATGTTGGAAACGTTCGATTGAGGCTTCCAGGGCCGCATCTTTACCAGGAATAAAGGTTTGCATCAGGGGGGTCTCTCGGGGTTGATTTGTTATCGGCCTGTTACTGGCCCGTAGAGGGCTAGTGTACTGATCCCCTGTGGTTCATGCCAGCTTGTAGAGAATCATTATCATGACGCAGCAAAGGGAATAATGATGCAGATATTGCAACAGATGGGATGCTGTATTGCAGAAAACGGCTTGCAGAGTTTCTGACAATCCGTAATCTGAACAATCAGATTTTTAATGTCTCCAGGGCAGGATGTAATGATGAAAAAAGTAGGCTTGATCGGTTGGCGTGGCATGGTGGGCTCGGTATTGATGAGCCGTATGGTTGAAGAGAACGACTTTGCCAAAATCCAGCCGGTCTTTTTCACCACCTCCCAGGCGGGACAGGCGGCACCGAATTTTGGTAAAGAGGCGGGCCAATTGCAAAATGCCTATGACATCGAGGCGTTGGCTGCTCTGGATATCATCATTACCTGTCAGGGTGGGGATTACACCAAGGAAGTCTATCCCAAGCTGATGGCGACTGGCTGGCAGGGTTACTGGATCGATGCAGCCTCTTCGCTGCGTATGGAAGAGAATGCCGTCATCATACTGGACCCGGTTAACGGCCAGGTGATCGACAATGCTCTGGATCGGGGTATCAAGACCTATGTTGGCGGCAACTGTACCGTCAGCCTGATGTTGATGGGTCTGGGTGGTCTGTTCGCTAATGATCTGGTGGAGTGGGTCTCCTCTTCTACCTATCAGGCCGCCTCAGGGGCGGGTGCTCGTCACATGCGTGAACTGCTGTCACAGATGGGCGCCTTGCGTGATGTGGTTGCCACTGAACTGGCCGATCCCGCCTCGGCCATTTTGGATATCGAGCGCAAGGTGACGGCAGCCATGCGTGATGAGAGCTTCCCGACTTCCCAGTTCGGCGCGCCACTGGCGGGCAGCCTCATTCCCTGGATCGATGTGGCTCTGCCCAATGGCCAGAGCAAAGAAGAGTGGAAGGGCATGGTCGAGACCAACAAGATCCTGGGTCGTGATGGCAACCCTATCGCAGTTGATGGTAACTGTGTGCGCATCGGTGCACTGCGTTGCCATAGCCAATCCTTCACCATCAAGCTGAAGAAGGATGTTCCGCTGCAAGATATTCACCAGATGCTGGCCAGTCACAACGACTGGGTTCGGGTCATCGAGAATGATCGCGCCGTAACGGTCAAAGAGCTGACTCCTGCCAAAGTGACCGGGACCTTGAATGTGCCGGTGGGCCGTTTGCGCAAGATGAACATGGGTAATGATTTTCTCTCGGCTTTCTCCGTTGGTGACCAGCTGCTGTGGGGGGCTGCCGAGCCGCTGCGCCGTATGCTGAACATCTTGCTGGCAAAAGCATAATTTCCCAGCGAGATGAGAGGTAAAAAGGGCTGCCAATGCAGCCCTTTTTCTTTTGTCAGGAGTGAAAAGAGAGGAAAAAGAG
>JBOFBS010000263.1:0-4453 GCA_051645725.1 Aeromonadaceae bacterium
ACCTTGAAGCGAGTGCTGTCCACGCCTTTGGTGGTGAGCATCTGGGATTTAATCTTCGAGGTGATCCAGGCATCGTTGCTCTGTACATTGAAGGGGATGGGTTTACGAATACGCAGTTCATTGTAGACGTGGCGCACCCCTTCCACCTTGGTGACTAATTGCTCGCTCTCTCTTTTGTATTGTTCATAGGGGGTTTGCCCAACCAAGAGCAGCATTCCATTCATGCTGGTTGCGCTGATCCGGCTGGCGTTGCTGATATCTTTGCGCCCTGCAATGGCATTTGCCGCTTTTAACTCGATATTTTGGTCATCAATCACTGAACCAAAGGTTCGTCTGTCATTGGCGACGACGGCAGTGGTCGCCGCCCCCGCGACGACTAATCCGGCGCATCCGTGCAACAGGGGAAGGGTGGCCATCAGGCCCCATAGCAGCTGTTTATTCATGCAGGTTAGCTCCGTTTATTGAGGGAAAAGGGTGCGGTCGATCAGGTCACACAGGCATTGAAGACAAAGCAGATTGACCTCCAGTATCCGTGACATGTGAGTGGAGGGTACTCGAACTTCGACATCACTTGGGCCGAGCAGACCGGCAATCTCCCCGCCATCCCCTCCCGTCAGGGCTATGATGGTCATGTCCCGGCTCAAGGCCGCCTCGGCCGCCTTGATGAGAACCCGGTTATTGCCGTCGCCAGCGAGGACCAGCAGTATGTCGCCTCGCTGACCCAGAGCTCGGATCTGCTTGGCATAGGCTTCATCGAAACCACAGTCGGTTGCTACTGCGCTGAGTAGGCTGCTGTCGGCATTCAAGGCGAGCGCAGGCAAGGCCGGGCGCTCGGTTTCAAAACGATGCACCAATTGGCTGACAAATAGCTGCGCCAGTGGTGCGGCGGGGCCGCTTCCACATGCCAGAATTTTGTTACCATTCAGCAGACAGATGGTGAGCATTTGGGCGGCTGTCTGAATATCGTTTGGAAGCGCCTCTGCTGCGGCGATCTTGGTTTGGATACTCTCGGTGAAGTTTATTCTGATGCGGTCCAACTTTGCTCCCCTAAAAGGCGTTGATATACCATTGGCTCTGCTCTGAGCCATCATAGGCTACCACATCAAAGCGGCAGGCTTGTTGTGACTCGTTAAAACCGTGAGTCTGTAAGTAGTGGCTGGCTGCCAGCCGAATTTTTCGCTGTTTGCTTTGGGTCACTGAGGCGGCTGCACCTCCGTGACTCATACCCGCACGAAAACGCACTTCAACGAAGACCAGATATTCCCCATGCCGCATGATGAGGTCGATTTCACCCCCGCGGCAGCGGTAATTGCGGGCGACAAGCGAGAGGCCCTGGGTTTGCAGAAACCGCAGGGCCGCATCTTCATACTCTGCTCCCTTAGGGCTCAAGAGTGGCCGTAGCAGCTGAGGTAGGCGCATTGGCTTTGGGCATGTCGTTTTGGTAAGTCGTCCAGCTCAGACTGCGCACTATACCGCCTGAGGGGGCAATGCTCAGCTCCCCGGTCAAACCAGGCTGTTGCTGGTTGGGGTCGTCCCTGAGCTCGGCGAGGTGGGGGATCAGGCGTGCGGCATCATAGCCCATGGCAAAAAAGCGCAGCAGATCATTGTTCATCTGTGGCCATAGCGCGGTTACCTTGTCCCGCAGCTCAGAGTGTTTATCCAGCATCCAGGGCATGTCACCAATCTGCATGCCGATCACATTCTGTCCCATGCCAGGATTATTCAACCCAGGATTGCCTTTTGCTCCCAGGTAGTAGGTTGGGGGCGAGGCAAATGGGCTCTGGCTGATGTCCAAAAACGATTTGATGATACCGGCTTCCAAGGGGGAGGCATACAAATAGATGGCATCCACATCCTGGCGATTGAAGGGTTGCGCAAAAACCTTTTGCCCTAGGGTGCGCTGTAATGAGTCGATGCGTTGCTGGCTTGAGTTTACCCCCATGGCTTGGCTAAGGACGGCCTGAAGGCTCTGCCGATCGGTGAAGCGTGCGACTAAGGGGGGCGTATCGTGGGTTTGCTGCCAACGGCTGGTGAAGCCATCAACCACCCGTTGTCCTTGCGCTCCCTGAGGGGCAAGAATGAGTGGGAGTCGCTTGTTGTCATTACTTATTTTCAATGCCGCTTGCTCTGCATCGGCGGCAGGTGACAACGAAAAGTAGAAGAGTGAGGGGCTATTCGGCATGCCATTGGGCTCATTGAGTGCCAGTACCGGTAGCACGGGTTTGAGGCTAAGCAATGACTCCACCTGCTCCTTGATCAGGGGGCCGACAATCATTTCGGCACCCTCTGCTTGGGCCTGCTGATATAAGGCGGGCATGGTTTGGCTCGCGCTATCATAGAATCGGATGTCGCCCTGCAGGCCAGCATCTTTGTAGCCTGTCAGCAAGCCATTGCGCAGCGCATCCCCATGGGCGGAGAGATTTCCACTCAGCGGGATAAATACCGCTATCTTACCCGGGGTGCCGGAGGGGGGCAGTGCTGCCTTGTCTTGGGCAATCGGCGTTTGGGTCAAGGAGGCAAAGAGAGTGCTGGCAGGGTGGTTGGGGTACTGTTTCTGCCATTGTGGATATTGAGCCTGGAATCGGCCCTGGTTGTTACCACTGTTCAGGCTCAGGCTGGCCAGTGCGAGCCAACCTCGGTAGGTATCACTGTTTGCCTTGGCGTTTTCTTGCTGGAGTGTTGCGGCATCCTGTCCGCTCAATAGCGTCCAGATCGTCTCGGAATTGCTCTTGAGAGCATCGCCTTGCAAGAAACGGCTTTGCGCGACGTAGGCTTTGACTGCGGGCAGGGTTGCTCCCTGGTGTGCCAGGGCATCACCTTGCAGCCCATAGTAGATGGCAACCGCATCGCTGGAGAGTGGACGCAGATCTATTTTCTGTAGATGCTTCAACGCCTCGGCGGAATTGCCCTGTTTATTCAGTAACAAGGCAGCAACCAGTTGCTGCTCATGCTTTTGCCGTGGTGTGTAGGCCTCTTTGACCAGCTGCTGATGGATTGCGCTGGCTTGCTGCAGATCACCTTTGGCGATCAGGCTGCGCGCCGCCAGTATTTCCCAGCTAAAACGGTAGGCCGCGTCGGTCTGGGCAAGTTGTGCGAGATACCAATCTGGCTGCTGTTTCAGTTCGGAAAAGGCGCTGGGCGGCAGTTCTTTGCCAATGCGCGACTCATCAGGTGTGCTCGCGCAGGCCGATAGCAACAGAGCAAGCAAAAACAGACGCAAGAAGTGTGGTACGCTAAAAAGCTTATTATGCAGAGACAAAGTGTTTCCCCGACCGCAGTGTGGTGTGGTGCATAGTGTAATCGGGTCAATTTTCCTACACAATTGTTAGGCGAGGAGAAGCCATGCAATCTACCCCCTGTTTATACATAGTTCCGACTCCGATCGGTAATTTGAGTGATATTACTCAGCGAGCCATCGAGGTGTTGGGCATGGTGGACGTGGTAGCGGCTGAAGATACCCGTCACTCCGGGATTTTGCTCCATCACCTGCAAATCAAGGCTTCACTCTTCGCCCTGCACGATCATAACGAGCAGCAGAGGGCGGATGCGCTGATCGCCAAGGTGCAACAGGGACAATCCGTAGCGTTGATCTCTGATGCGGGCACACCACTCATCAGCGACCCTGGTTACCATCTGGTTACCCGTTGCCGGGAGGCTGGGGTGAAGGTGGTTCCCCTGCCGGGACCTTGCGCGGCGATTACGGCGTTGAGTGCGGCCGGTCTGCCAACCGATCGTTTTGCGTTTGAGGGCTTTCTGCCCGCCAAAGAAAAGGCACGGGATGACAAGTTGACCGAGTTACGGGATGACCCCCGGACTTTGGTGTTTTATGAGTCCCCTCGTCGCCTGCTCGATACCATGACGGCGATTGCTCGGATTTATGGTGAGCGCCAGGTGGTAGTCGCTCGCGAGTTGACCAAGACATTTGAGACCATTCACTCCTTGCCTGCGACGGCCATGTTGGCCTGGCTGGGTGAAGATGATAATCGCTGCCGGGGTGAGATAGTGCTGATGCTGGCCGGAGCGAGACCAGAGAGTGATGCCCTTCCGAGTGAGGCGCTGCGGACCTTGGCTTTGCTGCAAAAAGAGCTGCCTCTGAAACGAGCCGCAGCCTTGGCGGCGGAAATTCATGGCGTGAAGAAGAATGCGCTCTATAAATATGGTCTGGAGCAGGCTTCTATTTGCTCTGATCCTGAGTAAGCCCTATAATCGACCGCGGAGTTGGCCAGGCAGTCGCTGCTTTGTCGTTGTGTCTTAGGACAGACGGGCAAAGGGGAGGAAAGTCCGGGCTCCATAGGGCAGGGTGCCAGGTAACACCTGGGAGGCGTGAGCCTACGACCAGTGCAACAGAGAGCAAACCGCCGATGGCCCGCAAGGGATCAGGTAAGGGTGAAAGGGTGCGGTAAGAGCGCACCGCGCGACTGGTAACAGTTCGTGGCACGGTAAACTCCACCCG
>JBOFBS010000264.1:0-2861 GCA_051645725.1 Aeromonadaceae bacterium
TCGGTGCGCAGCCGCCCAGCTCGGGAAGAAATTGCCCAGGCTGAAGCGCTCTACCGCCAGATAAACGCCGGTAAAACCCCTCGAGCATTAAGATACAACTGGCCAGGGATCCTCATTCAGAGTCGGCTGCTACAGCTGAGCGCTCTGGCAACGCTGGCAATAGGCCTACTCATCAACAGCCCGGCTTGGCTCGCGGTCACAGCCATGCTGCTGGGGCTCCAGCTTTCACACTCGTTTTGGTGGGGCAAGCGTCTGCGCAACTTGGCCAACCTGGCGCGGGAGAATCGACTCACCGATGTGACACAGGTGCTCTACACCGGCTCAAGGGACGAGCTGGCGACCATAGAGATGGCGCTACGGATGAAAAAAGCCGAGTTAAGAGCCATAGTTGGCCGGACCGGTGACACCAGCCATACCATACTGGAAACGGCCGAGGCCGATGTGGCCAACATTCAGGGTATCACCCAAAACCTGGAACAACAGCTTGGCGAAACTGAGCAACTCGCTACCGCCATCACAGAGATGAGCCACTCCATTCGTGAGGTCGCCAGTAACGCCAGTGCAACCTCAGAGCTGGTGAGTGGCGTCATGGATACCACGATTCAGGGCAGGCAGAGCGTCGAGCAGACTATAGAGGCAGTGAACCGACTGCACGGCGAACTGAGCGAGACCACCCAGATCATAGGTGAGCTGGCCAAGAACAGCCAACAGATTGAGCAGATACTGGAGGTGATCACCAGCATAGCCGATCAGACCAACTTACTGGCCCTCAATGCCGCCATTGAAGCAGCACGCGCTGGCGAGCAGGGGCGAGGCTTCGCTGTGGTCGCTGACGAGATCCGGGCTCTGGCCATGAAAACTCGCCACTCCACCCAGGAGATCCAATCCATGATACATGAACTTCAGGGCACGGCAGGGCGCGCCATGAAGACCATGGAGACGGGACGAGAGGGCTCGGCAGAGTGCCGTGAACGGGCTGCCGCCACAGGCTTACAATTGCAAGGCATACAGCAACTGCTGGAGCGGGTGACGGATGCCAGCCATCAAATCGCCGTCGCGGTGGAAGAGCAGGCCTGTGTGACCGATGAGGTGAACCGTAACATTCACAACATCAAACGCTTTGCCGAGACGAATACAGATCGCAGCCATGAAGCCGTCGATCGGATTGGTCAACTGGTGGAACGCCTGCAGGCGCTCTCCCGGCTCATCCAGCAATTTCAGCGTTAAAGCGTCAACACGCCGACATAGAAGTAATGGCATGCCCTTTGCAAATTAGAGACACCAGCGTCACGATTTGTAGAGGGTAAAGCATGAAACAGTGGAACTCACACTTTAGTCAATTCCAGACACTGAACTGGCTGATGGTCTGGACCCTGATGTGCTGCAGCGCCATTCTCCTCTTTCCAGTAGAAAAGCTTGGAGAAGCCGCGGCTAACTTCCTGCACCCAATGAGCCTCTACCTCTGGCTTGGCGTACTGGCTGCAGGCTCCTACTTCATCAGCCAGCTGATACTGGTAGGTTGGGAGCTGTTGCGCACACACTTGCAGGCCAAGCTGCAGCACAGCAGATTGGAGCAGATGATCCAGTGTCTGGACTTCAGTGAGCGAGCCATACTGCGCGAGTTCATACTGCAGCGCAAAAGCGTCATCAAATTGCCAGTCACCGAACCGGCCGTCAAAAATTTGTTAGATGCGGGGGTATTGACCTATGCCTATGGCCAGCCCTTCTATGAGGATGATACCCAGATCAAGGCATTGATGATTGCCCTTCCGGCACGCCCTCTCATCACCTACCGAGCCGTCGGGCTGAGCAAGGGGAAGATGAGTGAAGAGCAGATAGAGCAGATCATGAATTCTCGCCCCAAATTTGCCAGCAAGAGCATCAGCCGTTAACCCATCACTGATATCAAGAGGCCGGATTCACCGGCCTCTTTCTATTCGGTGCGCTCTTTCAAATACCCAACATAATCCGGGATCTCGATGGCGAATTTCTGATCCATATGCGGGCAATCCATCAGGAAGTCTGCCGTGGCCTCATTGGTCGCCATGGGGATATTCCACACCGCCGCCAGGCGCAATAACGCCTTCACATCCGGGTCGTGAGGCACGGCATTAAGCGGATCCCAGAAGAAGATGAGCACATCTATCTTCCCTTCGGCAATCAGGGCACCCAGTTGCTGATCCCCCCCCATGGGGCCGGAGAGCAAGCCAGTAATGGGCAGACCCGCCTCACGACTCAATATCGAACCCGTGGTGCCGGTGGCATAGAGATGATGCAGCTTCAGCTGTTCACTGCGGGCCTTGACCCAACGCACTAGATCCATCTTCTTGTTATCGTGCGCGACCAGAGCCAGGCGTTTGTGTGCGGCCATTTCACGACTCACCGTAATTTGCATGAAACACTCCTTATGAAAACGTTCACACCTAGTTATCAGATCCTGATGCTAAAGCCAATCATTGAGCGAAAAGAAAAAAAAAGGGCGACCGAAGTCGCCCTTTTCTCTGCATGCGCAGTTAATCGATATTACTCGATAACCTTGGCAACAACGCCGGCGCCTACAGTACGGCCACCTTCACGGATAGCGAAACGCAGACCTTCGTCCATCGCGATTGGGCAGATCAGCGTTACTACCATCTTGATGTTATCGCCTGGCATAACCATTTCTACGCCTTCTGGCAGCTCGATGGTGCCAGTTACGTCAGTGGTACGGAAGTAGAACTGAGGACGGTAGCCCTTGAAGAACGGGGTATGACGACCACCTTCTTCCTTGGACAGTACGTACACTTCAGATTCAAACTTGGTGTGCGGGGTGATGGTGCCTGGCTTCGCCAGTACTTGACCACGCTCTACGTCTTCACGCT
>JBOFBS010000265.1:0-19489 GCA_051645725.1 Aeromonadaceae bacterium
TAAAGAGCGTGACAGCGTTGCTGTCGTGGGATGCGCATCTTACGCTTCCCAGTGTCAGAGTCAAGCACATTTTACTGCGTTTTGCTCTGGGGCATTTCGGCCCGGCTAACACCGCCGCATCGCCTCCGAAGAGTGCCTGATCGCCTCCGAAGAGTGCCTGCTTTGCCGTGTCAGCGAGGCGGCATTATAGGGATCTTGGCGCACGAAGCAAGGATAAATAGGGCAGAAAGCGAAGAAAAATTTAGGTTTTTAATTATCACCAGCTTTCACATGATTATTCACAGAATTATGCACAGTTGAGCCGTATAGCACCGGCTTTATCAGGTAGAAACGTTAAAAAAAGTGTTAAGTGGCTAGCGTAAAGTTGTTATGGCATTAGCCGAGTCGGCCTCTAGCCTCTAACATGGCGTAGATTTAATCTGTTGCTTTCCTTCGTATTTCTCAAATTCGGTGAATACTGCGATGAATACATCTCAAACTGTTTATATACGTGCGGCACTCATGGCCTTGGGCTTGGCGGTACTCTTCTACTTTATTGCTCCCGCGACGACCTCCGATCTTGGACTAGCAGCTGCTGCGGCCGCGTTGATTTCCGGCTTGCTCACCCCCCTGGTCATCCGGAGTACTTGCTGCTCCTCACCCGCGTCCAATAATGAGGCCGCACCACAGAAGAAAGCGGTAACCGCAAGAAAAGAAGAACAGACCGGCACAACACCAGTCGGAGCTCTTACCAACATAACTGACGCAAAGACTCTCTACGTCGGCAACCTGC
The DNA here is from genome assembly GCA_051645725.1 of Aeromonadaceae bacterium. GTDB lineage: Bacteria > Pseudomonadota > Gammaproteobacteria > Enterobacterales > Aeromonadaceae > Pseudaeromonas. The sequence goes on from JBOFBS010000265.1 coordinate 773, forward strand.
CCTATCGTGCTAACGAGGCCGCCATTCGCAAACTCTTCTCACAATATGGCACTGTCATTTCGGTTCGATTGGTTAAAGACAAAGAAACTGGAAAGCGCCGCGGTTATGGCTTTGTCGAGATGCCTGAGCAGGAGGCCATGGCAGCTGTCGCTGCCCTCAATGAGACAGAATACCTGCAACGGACACTAAAAGTGCGTGAGGCAAATGATAAGAAAGAGAGTAATGACGCGCTAGAAAACGAGGCCTGAGGCCACACTGAAACTAACGCGCGTCATCGCATAGTGCAGGAGCTGGAACCGCTCGCAGATCCAGCTCCAGCAATAGATCCAGTCCCCGCGCCTGCAGTGCAGGGATAAGCAACTCCGCCTTTGCATCCTTTTGTGTGCAATAAGCGATGGACGGTTGCAGACTCAACTCCGCCTCTCCCCCAATCAACTGCTTAACCCGTCTGGCTATTGCGGCACCCGAGTCAATCTGGCAGACACCTGGCAATGCGGCTCCAATCTCCTCCTTTAACAGCGGGAAATGGGTACAGCCCAACACGATGACATCCGGTACAGGCTCTTCTTCACGCCATGGCCGCAAAACCCGCTCAATCACCTCCTGCTCAACAGCCAGCCCTGCTAGCTTACGTTCCGCCTGGATGACCAGTTCAGTAGAGCCGCAACGCAAGACATGAGTCGTTGCCGCATACGCCTGGACCAGGTTATCAATATAGGAGCGCTGTACCGTAGCGGGAGTCGCTAAAAGCGCTATGCACTGTTTCTGAGAGGCGGCGGCGGCAGGCTTAATAGCTGGGACTACGCCCACGACAGGCATAGTCAACATATGGCGGAGCGTGGGTAGAACTTGGGTGCTCGCCGTGTTACAGGCTACAACAACCAGATCAACCGAGTGGCGAGCTATGACTGCGGCGATCACAGCGCAGCAACGGGCCACCAGCTCATCGGCTGCCAGCTCACCATAAGGAAATTTTGCATTGTCGAATGCATAGATATAGCGTAACCCTGGTAGTACGGCGCGGATCTCTTGATAGACAGATAACCCGCCAACTCCTGAATCAAATAGCAATACCGTCTTGTTCACGTCCCCCCCTTGGTCGCACTGCATCATACCCCTACGCCAGGGCTTGGGGTAGATGTACGAGCAGAATGCAACAAGGGGCCCGCAGGCCCCTGATCCGAACGCTGTAGCTTACAGTTGGTAGTTGAAATTGACGAAGTATTCACGATCTGCTGCGGGATAGCCGATCGCTGTTTCATATTGCTTATCGAATAGATTACTGATCTTCCCTTGCAGCTTTAGCGCCGAGGTTAACTGGTAACCCACCGCCAGATCCCAGAGGCTGTAGCCACCCAGCTCGATGCGTGAAGCATCATAGGTTACGGGGTCATAGTAGTTATCATAGCGTGGGCCCTGATAATTCCAGGTTAGCGAGCCATCCAGCTTCTGCCATTGTGCCTGGGTCAGCCACTTGTAATCCCGCTTGGCGCGACGGATCAACTGCTCACCGCTCGCCAAATCTTCCGGGTCGCTGAAGTTGGCTGACACCTTGTGCGTCAACACGCCTGTCGTAAATTCGGTTTCCGCTTCAATGCCTCGCAAACGCACCGAGCCAAGATTAGCCATAGTGTAGGAGGCATTGTCCCACTGCAGCATGTTATCGATCAGGTTACGGTAGGCTGTCACTCGCCAGTAGGCCTCAAATGCCGAGCCCTCGAGCGTCAGCTCGATATTATCCGACTCTTCCGGTTTCAAATCGGGGTTTCCCCCTCCGGGATAGTAGAGGTCGGTAAAGGTTGGCGCCCGAAAGGCGGTGCCATAACTACCACTCAGGCGATAATCCTGATAGAAGGTCCACCCCGCGCCAACCTGCCAGGTGTTGTGCCGGCCATACTGCTGGTTATCATCGGTACGGCCACTGAGCTCAGCCGTCACGCCATGTTGTTGGTATTGCCCCAGTGCGTATAGGCCGGTGTTATTGCGGCCGATATCTCCATCGGCATACTGGAGCGCTCCGCCATGTCCGTCATCACCCGCAGTTGACTTATCCAGCAGTACTTCCCTGCGCCAATCGATACCCGCCCCCGCTGTCAATGCCTCGTTGATGAGCAGGTTGTTGCTCCAGCTGCTGTTATAGACATCGGTATAGGTGGCATAAGTAGCCTGATGGCGATCGCCGGAGTCCGGGTAGTTGAACGCCTCCTGGCGTCCATAGTTCGCCTGCAACTCACTCTGATAACGCTCTTGCTGGAGACGACCACCCAACTGGTAAAACTGATTTTCGTCCCATGTCTCCTTGCGACTATGACTATATGGGGAAGAAGAGTCATACTCGGCGCTGTTGCGCACCCAGCGCGCCGCGCCAAACAGATCCATCTGTTCATTGAGCTGCTGCTGATAATCCAACATGGCATTGCGACCGAGAAAGCCATGCTTGTCGCCATCGTTGATACCGGGAACAGGGTGAACATTGTAGCCATCCTCTGTTTCATACCCCAGCACAGCCTTCAGGTGCCCAGTTTGCGCCACATCCATGGAGCTGCTCCAATCGGCAGCCTGATGATCCCGCGAACCGGCTCCGGCATTGAGCTTGTGCCGATTGTCGCCTCGTTGCCCACGAGTGATGATATTGATGACCCCTGTGATGGCATCTGAGCCATAAATCGACGCCCGAGCACCCCGAATGTACTCTATGCGTTCAATGGCATTCACCGGTATCTGATTGAGCTCCGTACTTCCCGAGAGAACCGCGCCGGAGCGCACACCATCTACCAGCACCAGAGTCTGCGCACTGCTACCACCACGGACGAGCAGGTTGGAGGTCTGCCCCATACCGCCATTTCTGCTGAATTGAACACCGGGCAAGGTTTGCAGCACCTCGGTAAGGCTGTGGGCCTGCATGCGCTCGATTTCATCACGGGTGACAACATTGACCGGAGCCAATATAGAGGCCTCGGGTTCGGCAAAACGGGTGGCGGTAACTACCATGGTTTGCTCGGTGGAGAGCTTGTCGGTTTGTGGCGCAGCAATAGCAGCCACTGGCAGCAAGGAGGCTACCAGAAGTTTTTTGCTCATAGAATTCCCTAATGCGCGTAGTGTCTATGATGATGTGAGGCCAATAACGGCTATGTCTCAGGCAGGTCTTCGGGCTCGGGGGCAGATAGCATCCTTGAGTGACGACTTCCCACCAGTGCTGGCAGTGTCCGAGGGCCGCAAATTTGCCCCCATGTCACTCTCGTTCCCCCATACCGCTGCGCGTCAGCTCCGGTTTTTCACCGGATTCCCTTTTAAGCATGTCGCACCAGAGTGGCGGGGATTATAGGTAGTTGCTCAATTCCTGTATACAGATACAGAAGCAGAAAAAAGTCTCATTTGTAGTGGGGTCTAATGGTTAAAAACCTAAGTCCCAGAAAGTGCGAGGATAAAAAAGCGCGCTCATGGCGCGCCGGTACAGGCGAGGGTATATGAAATAGGCCTGCCTGCGTCCGAGTTCACAGGCAGGCTAGCCGTCGACTATGCATTCAACTCAGCTAACGCATTGTGCATGCGTTGATTAAAGCTGGTGAACTCTCCGCTTGCCTTCGCCAGGCTTTCGCCATTCAAGCCCTGTTGGTTTGCCACCACCCAGTCGGTCAAAGAACGTTGCTGCTTCTCATCAAACAGGGTGTTGGCCTGTTTGATCAGCGACTGCAGACGATCCAGATAGTCGGCAAATGGGCCGAACACAAGGCTCAGCTCTGGGGTAGTCAGGGCAGGAGACGCGACATCGCTGCGAGGCTCCGTAGCCTCTTGCTCGGAGGCATCATCACTCGGAGTCGATCCTGCGAGCTGGGCTGATTGTCGCTGTTGCAAAGAGAGTGACATACTCACCAGCTGGCTATCATCCATGGCCAGAGCCTGGGCTTGATCCAGCGCACCTTGGATATCACCACCGAAAAAGCTATCCGAGAGAGAGCCCACCTGATCCACCAGACTACCGATAGCCTTAAGTTCATCAGCATTCAGATCCCCCTCCACCGAAAAGCTGAATGCCGTGGTGTGCGAGTAATAGATACTGTAATTACCACTGCCACTGTGCCGTGCTGATTCGACACCTTGCGACTTACCCTGGCTGGCAGAACTCGCCCGCTCTGCCTCACCATAGGCATCTAACGCCTTGCGACTGGCCATGCCGCTGCTCTTGCCTTGCTGATAACGCCAACTCTGTTGCTGATCAAATTGCAGCGTCACCTTATCCCCCTCTCGGGTGGTCAGCTCCATGCTGGCTGATGAACCTGAAGAGAGCGCTGCGGACAGAGTAACAGCACCAGCTTCCGCGGCTGCATCTCCTTCCGGCGTCTTGCCAAATAGCTCCTCTTCAAACTTGCTCAGCTCATCCTGGATCAGGGTATATCCCTTCTGGATCCCCTTATCCAGATCCTCACTAAATAAGCCTGTACCCTTGAGCTCCTTGCGCGCATCCCCGAAGCCCTGGTCTATCCCTTTGCGCGCCTGGGCCAGCAGATCTTTAAGTTTTTCATCATCTTTGCCCTCTGCCTGAGCAAGCCGGATATAGCCGGTGACAAAGCCCAAGACACTCTTGGCCACAGCCTTATAATCAAACCCCAGCGGATTGTCTTCGCTCGGCGTCACGCCCCCCTCGGTTGCGCCAGCCTTCTGGGTGTTACCGCTGTTAGGGCTATAGACCTTGCCATCAAGCGTCAGACTCTTACTCAACGAAACATAGACCACAGACTGCCCAACACGTACCGGGGTGGCGAGATCGATTTTATCGGAGGCGGCACTCCCCTGATTACGGACCGAGGTTGCCTTATCCTGGCCATGTTCTCGCTGCTTGAGACCTTGCAGCAAGAGCTCGTTACTTCTATCTACTTTCATGATGTCACCTCCGACACTCAGCCTTATCTTGAGTATCGGCCCGCACGGACAAAACTTAACCTCTTTTTACTGGACAATCTGCCACACCACCTTACAATTTCGCCCCTTCGAGATCAGAGCATGAGGTATGAGATGAACCTATCGGCCAGGGACCAGCAAAGCTACGATGCGCAGCTAGAGGAAAAAAGCCTGCGGCTACAAACCTTGTTTGCCGAATTTGCCACGCCAGAGCTTGAACTCTTCAGCTCACCGGCTGAGTACTATCGGATGCGCGCCGAGTTTCGGGTCTGGCACGAAGGGGATGATCTCTACTACGTCATGTTCAACCAGGAGAGTCGTGAACGCTATCGGGTCGATCACTTTCCGACAGCCAGCCTCCTCATCAATCAGCTGATGCCTATCCTGTTGGCAGCCGTCCGGCCTCATGCCCAGCTAAAACATAAGCTGTTTCAGGTGGACTTTCTCACCACTCTCAGTGGCGAAGCCATCATCACTCTGCTCTACCACAAGAAGTTGAACTCTGAATGGGAGACCTTGGCACGCCAGCTGCGCGAAAACCTGCGCGCCCAAGGCTTTGCCGTTGACCTGATTGGACGGGCTCACAAGCAGAAAATCGTGCTCGAACGCGACTATGTCATCGAACGCTTGCAGGTTGCCGGGCGCACACTCCAGTACATGCAGGTAGAAAACAGCTTCACCCAACCCAACGGGCAGATGAACCAAACCATGCTGACCTGGGCACTGAATGTCACCGAACATGCAACCGGCGATCTGCTGGAGCTCTACTGTGGTAACGGCAACTTCTCTCTGGCTCTGGCCAAGAATTTCAGACAGGTACTGGCAACCGAAATCGCCAAGCCCTCCGTAGAATCGGCTCAGTACAACATAGCCGTGAACGGGCTGGAGAATGTGAAGATACTGCGGATGTCGGCCGAAGAGTTTACCATGGCCATACGCGGAGAAAGGGAGTTCAATCGCCTCAAAGGGATCGACCTGCAGAGCTATGAGTGCAACACCATCTTCGTCGATCCGCCCCGTGCCGGCTTGGATCCGGCAACCCTGGAGATGGTGCAACAGTACGAGCGCATTCTCTATATCTCATGCAACCCTGAAACACTCAAAGAGAATGTGCAGCAGCTATATTCGACCCATAAGATCGAGCGCTTTGCCCTGTTTGACCAATTCCCCTATACCCACCATATGGAGGCGGGGATCTACCTAGTGCGACGCTGATGCAAAAAGCCGACTCACGTCGGCTTTTTTTAAGAAATAATGAGCCAGCTTAGGCCGCCCGAATGCTGTCGCGAGCTATGGAAGACGAAGAGCGCTGCTCGTTCACCGAGTCACCACACCCAGGCTCGCTGATAGAGTAGAAGCGGTTGACCAGGGCTCGAGCCGTACAGGTGCAACGGCCGCACTGGGAACCCACTTTCAGCTCCCGCCGCACATCAAACATGCTCTTATCACCTTCCGCCAGCAAGGTTTCAATTTGCCGCTCTGTGACGGCGTGACAGATACAGACGTACATAAATCAGGTCCTCTTAATCTCCTCTTGTTGATAATAGTTTTCATTAGCAGCAAAAACAAGCCATTATTGGTGCCCTGCAACCACAAGTTTGTGCAAATTTACATCGTTCTCCTTTTATTCCTACATTTAAGATGCTTTATTTGAGGGTGTCATTTCTTCATATACCTGCGTGACTCGACCACCAGGCAAGGAGGTTTTAATGCAAGGAGACAAGGGTGTTATCAGCCAGCTCAATAAGGTGCTGACCTGTGAATTGACCAGCATCAACCAGTTTTTCCTGCATGCCCGTCTTTTCCGGCATAAGGGTCTGAACAAGCTCAACGACAAGGCTTACAAGAAGTCGATCAAGGATATGAAGCAGGCCGATGCGCTGATCGAGCGCATACTGTTTCTGGAGGGGCTACCCAATCTGCAACAGCTTGGCCATCTGCAGATTGGTGAAAGCCCGCAGGAGATGCTTGAGTGCGACATGGCCTTCGAGCTGGAGCAACTCCCTCAACTCAGGGAAGCCATCGCCCTCTGCGAACAAGCCAGCGACTATGTGAGCCGCGATCTGCTCGAAGAGCTGCTTGAGGACGAAGAGGAGTACCTAGATTGGCTGGAAACCCAGCAACAGCTGATCGCCAGTACCGGTCTGGAAAACTATCTGCAAAGCATGATTGAGTGAGGGCCACACCATGAAAGGAAATGCCAACGTCATCGCCGCCCTGAACGGCCTGCTCGCCAGCGAGCTCTCCGCCATGGATCAATACTTCATCCACGCCGAAATGTATCAGGATTGGGGACTCAACAAACTCTATGAACGCATAGGCCATGAATTCGAGGATGAGAAAGGACACGCCAAGCTGCTGATTGAGCGCATTCTGTTTTTAGAGGGCACCCCGGACCTCACCACCCGGGATCCCATCCATGTGGGCAAGGATGTGCCTGAGATGCTGCAAAACGATCTGCAACTCGAATACGATGTGGCCGCCGCGCTGAAAAAAGTGATCAAGCTCTGTGAACAGGAGCAGGATTACCAGACCCGCGAGATACTCGAAAAGCTGCTGGATGACACCGAAGATGATCATGCCTACTGGCTGGAAAAGCAGCTCGGCCTTATCAAACTCATAGGTCTGCCCAACTATCTACAGAGCCAGATTTGACCCTAGCATGCGGTACAACCCTTGATAAAAAGGCGCCGGAATGGCGCCTTGGCTTTTATCTCTGCACTCTCAGGCTCAGAGCATGTAGTTCTCTGGCAGCGCGATGCGCGCCACCCCTGACTCGACGGCCGCCAACGCCACGGCTCGCGCCAGCCTGGGTAACAGCCGGGGATCCATGGGTTTGGGGATCACATACTCAGGACCAAAACTCAGTGTACTCACCCCGGCCGCATGCAACACATCGGCAGGCACAGGCTCCTTGGCCAGCTGACGCAGGGCCGCGACGGCCGCCTTCTTCATCTCTATGTTGATCCGGCTGGCTCGGACATCCAGCGCCCCCCGGAACAGGAAGGGAAAACAGAGCACGTTGTTAACTTGGTTCGGGTAATCAGAGCGCCCTGTGCCTATGATCACATCATCCCGCACCGCATGGACCCGTGCCGGATCGATCTCGGGATCCGGATTGGAGCAGGCGAAGATCACAGGCCGAGGCGCCATCAACCGCACCTCATCGACACTCAGCAAATCCGGCCCCGAGACACCGACGAAGATATCGGCGCCAGTGATCGCCTCACGCAGCGACCGCGGCCCGCTATCATTGATAAAACGCGGCTTCTGCCCATTGAGATCGCTGCGCTGCGAACAGATGACGCCATGACGATCAATCATGAAGAGCTTTTTCTTATCCGCGCCGCAGGCGAGCAACAAATCCATGCAAGCCACCCCGGCGGCCCCCGCCCCCAGGCAGACAATACGACATTCACCAAGCTGCTTACCCTGGATCTCCAGCGCATTGAGCATGCCTGCGGCGGTAACTATAGCCGTCCCATGCTGATCATCGTGAAACACCGGAATGTCGCACAGCTCAATCAACGCCTGTTCTATCTCGAAACACTCGGGCGCCTTGATGTCTTCCAGATTGATGCCGCCAAAGGTATCGGCAATGTTGGCCACGGTGCGGATGAAGTCCGCACTGTCGCTGTGCTTCACCTCAATGTCGATGGCATCGATATTGGCAAAGCGTTTGAATAGTAGCGCCTTACCCTCCATCACAGGCTTGGAAGCCTGAGGCCCCAGATTGCCCAGCCCGAGAATGGCGGTGCCATTGGTGATCACGGCCACCAGATTGGCTTTGGCCGTGTAGCGATAGGCCTCTTCTGGATTGGCCGCTATCTCGCGCACAGGCTCGGCCACACCCGGGCTATAGGCCAATGTGAGATCCCAGGCGGTTTCAGCCGGTTTGGTTAACTGAATGGCAATCTTACCCGGAACCGGGTAAGCGTGATAATCGAGGGCTTGGTGACGAAGTTCGGAGTCGGACATGATAGTTCCCTTCCCTTGGCAGCAGTGGCAATCCGCTGTGAACCTGCGCTTGTGTAGTAGACTACCTTGATCATAATCCCCTTAGGGGCGATCACAAGGTTCATACGGTACTCTTCCGACAAAAGCAGTAAATAAACGAGAACAGCAACGATACAAAGCATGATGTCCAAACGCGCCTACTGCCCACACTGCCAACGACCACTGACCACCTGCCTCTGCTCATTAGCCAGGTCGGTAGCCAGCCCCTGGCCCGTGGTGATACTGCAAGATCCAAGCGAGGTGCACCAAGCCAAGGGGAGCGTGCCCCTGCTACAAGCCTGCCTGCATCCCCTGACCGTCTGGGTCAGTAATGACTTTTCTCACCATGAGGGGCTTAATGCCCTGCTACAGGATCCCGGACTGGCCCCGCTGCTGCTCTATCCAGGGAATGGAGCCCGGCCAGCATCGGAGCTGAAAGCGGAGTTGGCAGGACGTACCCCCTGCTTCGTGCTACTGGACGGCACCTGGCGCAAGAGCCTCAAGTTGCTGCACAGCCATCCAGCCCTGGCGCAACTGCCACGCCTGACGCTGACAACAGAGCCGGAAAGCGGTTATCACATCCGCAAATCCCCCCGCGCCGATGGCCTCTCGACCTTTGAGGCCGTGACCGCCATACTGGGCGAATGGAGTAGCGAGCCGGACACCTATGCCCCCCTCACCGCCAGCTTCCAAGCCTGGATCGAGCGGGAGTTGGCTCGTCTGCCCCCCGAGGTACGCTCTCGCTACCCGGGCTAATAGCTGAATGAGTGGCATAAAAAAAGCGCCCGTAGGCGCTTTTTTCAGTCGCAGCAGAATTACTTCTTGCTGCCCAGGGCGCCGAAGCGCTTGTTGAAACGATCAACACGACCGCCGGTATCAACAATCTTCTGCTTACCGGTGTAGAACGGGTGGCAAGCAGAGCAGACGTCGAGGCTCAGATCGCGACCGGTAGAACGGGTCTTGAATTCGTTACCGCAGGAGCACTTAACGTTGATCTCTTTGTACTCTGGGTGGATACCTTCTTTCATGGACAACCTCTAGTTTAGGCCGTGTCGCCATCCAGCCTCACGCCAGACACCACACGAGTTGGAACGGATGTTTTTAAGGGTGCGAATAATATAGGATCGATCCCCCTGGCTGCAATAGTAGTCGAGGAAAATTTAGCCACTCCGTGAGTGAAATGATGAGTAATAGTGCGGTACGTGTTGCCCTGCCTGTGCCATTGCGGCGGCAGTTCGACTATCTTGCTCCCGATCCCCTGCCTGCACCCGGTTGCCGGGTACGGGTTCCCTTTGGTCGTCAACAGCTGATTGGCGTTGTCACCGCTCACCCAGCCCACTCAGAGTTGCCGCTGGATAAACTCAAACCCCTGCTTGAGGTGCTCGATGAGACGCCGCTCTTCTCGCCCCGCCTCTGGCAACTGCTCAACTGGAGTGCCCACTACTACCAGCACCCACTGGGCGAGGTACTCCACCATGCCCTTCCCGCTCTGCTCCGGCAAGGGGAGCCAGCGGTACGGCGCCCACTGGAGAGCTGGCAGCTAACTCCGGAGGGGGCCAGGCAACTGCAGGAGGGTAAGCTTGCTCGCGGAGCCCTGCGTCAACGCCAGGCACTGGAATTGCTGCAGGAGGGGCCGCTGCCCGCCGCCGACCTGCGCGCGGCGGGTATCGATAGCCAGGTCATGCAGAAACTGGCGGCCAAAACCTGGGTCGAACCGCTCGATCTACTGACCCTGCAGGAGGATTGGCGCGACACACTGCTGATGCATGAGGAGGATCAGCACAGGCTCAATACAGAACAGGCTCTGGCGGTCGCCAGGGTACAAGCCCATGGCCAGGCCTTTGGCGCCTTCCTGCTGGATGGGGTCACAGGCTCAGGCAAGACCGAAGTCTATCTGCAACTCATTGCCCCCGTGCTTGCTCGCGGTCAGCAGGTACTGGTGCTGGTTCCAGAGATAGGTCTCACCCCCCAGACTCTCAAACGCTTCCGCCGTCGCTTTGCCGCCCCCATACTTCCCTTGCACTCGGCCATGAATGACAGAGAGCGCCTGGAGGCCTGGCTCGCCTGCCAAAGCGGCGAGGCCGCCATCCTCATCGGCACCCGCTCAGCTCTGTTTACCCCCTTCCGCGAGCTGGGACTAATACTCATAGATGAGGAGCATGATGGCTCCTTCAAACAGCAGGAGGGCTTCCGCTACCACGCCCGGGATCTGGCAGTGATGCGCGCCCACCTGGAGCAGTGCCCCATACTACTCGGCTCAGCCACCCCCTCGCTGGAGACGCTCCACAACGCCCAGAGTGGCAAGTATCACCATCTGCATCTCAGACAGCGAGCGGGCGGCGCCAGTATCGCCCAGCAGGTGGTGCTGGATATCAAGGCTGTGCCACTCCAGGCTGGCGTCTCGCCGCAACTGCTGCAGCTCATGGCGCAACATCTGCAAGCGGGAAATCAGGTGATGCTGTTTCTCAACCGCCGGGGCTATGCCCAATCCCTGCTCTGTCACCACTGTGGCTGGATTGCCGCCTGCGGTCGTTGCGATGCCTATTACACCTGGCACCAGGGCACCCGACGCCTGCACTGCCACCACTGCGACAGTCAGCGTCCGGTTCCCAGCCACTGCCCTGAGTGTGGCAGCGACCAGTTGCAAGGCTCAGGGGTCGGCACCGAGCAGGTGGAGGCCCTGCTGAGCGCCCACTTCCCCCACTATCGTACCATTCGCATCGATCGCGACAGCACCCGGCGCAAGGGAGAGCTGGAGGCTCATCTGGAGGGGATCCGGAAACAGGAGTATCAGATACTGATCGGCACCCAGATGCTGGCCAAGGGACACCACTTCCCCGATGTCACCCTGGTGGGGCTGCTGGATGTGGATGGGGCGCTCTTCTCGGCAGACTTCCGTGCCACAGAACGGCTGGCCCAGCTCTACACCCAGGTAGCCGGTCGCGCCGGCCGCGCCAGCAAGCCGGGGCTGGTGGTGCTGCAGAGCCATCACCCAGATCATCTGCTACTGCAGGATCTGGTGCACAATGGCTATGCCCATTTCGCCCGCACCTGCCTGCATGAACGCGGCTTACTCAGCCTACCCCCCTTCGCCTTCCAGGCCCTGCTGCGAGCCGAGGCCGTGCATCAACCCAGCGTGGAGCAGTTCATGCTGGAGGTCGCCGGGCTACTCCAGACCCGACGCCCCCTCTACCCGGGTCTGCAGGTGATTGGCCCCATTTCGGCCCTGATGGCGCGCCGGGCGGGTAAATATCGGATGCAACTGCTGCTTCAACTGACCCAACGCGCTCCCCTGGCCCTGCTACTCACAGAGCTGCTCCCCCAAGTGGAAGAGCTGCCGAGTAGCCGCAAGGTACGTTGGTCTTTGGATGTGGATCCCCAAGAGTTGTTCTAACGACACACCATGAGATGAGCAGAGGAAAAAGGCGGCAAAGGGGAGAAACAGGGCTGAGATCCGAGCCTCGTTTACTCGGTGCAGGTATGGCAATTTGCAATCTCACCGCCAATTGCGAGGCAAAATGAGACTCCTCAGTGAGGGCGTAGGGGCTCGTGAACCACGTTCATCAGAAAACGCAGGGCATCACTGCAGTCATCGCTTTCCAACAGGGGCAACTTCTGCTCACCCGAGAGGGGAAGCACCTCCAACCAACGCTGGGCAACCCAGCAGGCATTGGCCCACTCAGGTTGCGGATAATAGGCCGCAAAATCAGGGTGCTCCGCGAAGATCTCGCCCAACTTACGCACCAGCACATCCTGCTCGGGGGCCAGTTCGGTGATCTGCCAATTGGGCAGCGGCGTCACCTCACCAAACAAGAGGCCATCGGTCTCCATCTCGATCCGATGCAAGCGGTAACGCTCCATGCCGCGAACGGTAACACTCAGGGTGTCATCCTCTAACTGGTCAAAATCAATTACTTCGACCCGAGTGCCCAGGGTCAGCAGGGGCATCTGACCATCTTCACGCCGGGTGCCCAGGAGGCAGAGACCAAAGCCGTGGGCCTGGCTCAACCCCAGCATACGCAGGTAACGGGGTTCAAACAGGCGCAAGGGGATCACCCCGCCCGGCAACAGATGAACATTTAGTGGAAACAGGGGAATTCTCATCGTGCACTCCTACCTGGCACTCTCTTTTTGCTATGAAGCCTTGAGGGTTAACGCTCCACGACGCCAGCGTTACCCTCTCATGACCAGAAGAAAGCAAAAAACTGGCCATCCCGTGAGCCATACCCATCACAAATGGTAATCAGCCAACACTTCAAGTTTATGCATCCTTCCGCGCACCGGCCCCATCCTCATGCAAAAATAGATGGCCAACCAAGCTAAACGGTCCAAGGTGCGTCCGTTATCTGGCTGAGGCGAGATATCCTCCATAACGCATAATGCGAGCAAGGTCACATGCTGAGTAAATAAACAGTCAGAGGCTATACGGACTCAAATCATGACGTAGAGTGGTGCAATTCAATTGACACCTTGTGGAGCAAACTATGAATAGAGTATGGAGACTCTCTTGCGTCATGCTGGCCCTGCTTTGCGCCAACGGCACAACGGCCGCCCAAATCACCCCCCGCGTGGTCGGCGGCCAAACCGCCGCCACCCATGCCTGGCCCTATATCATGCATATAGTGGATGACAGGGGATCTAATCTGGCGAATTTTCATATCTGTGGGGGAGGCTATCTGGGGGATGGGATCGCCGTCACCGCCCGACACTGTGTCTTCCCCGAGCGGATCCTCAGCCAGAAGGTATGCATTGGTAACCAGCACGCCCTCAATCGCAACAACTGCTATGCCATTACCGACTACCGGCTCTTTAAGGATGAGGACGCAGCGGCATTGACGGGTACCAGCCAGATCAGTGGCGATATCGCCCTGCTGCAACTGGCTTCACTCCCCTCACTCATGCCCATGTTGCCCCTGCCCACCACAGAACAGGATAGCAGCATAGCTACTGGCGAGCGGCTCACGGCGCTGGGTTATGGCTCTACCTCCTACACCAGCTACCAGCCTTCCAGCTGGTTGCAGCAGTTGGATATCACCGCCGCCTCCAAGGCCGAGTGCACCGGAGCCTTTGGTGATGGAAAAGGCAATCTGGATCTGGATAGCCTCTGCTCAGAAAAGGCGATGGTTGGCTCGGCCCCCGGCGATAGCGGCACACCCATCCTATTCTGGCGCAATGGCCAGCCCATCTCGGCGGGTCTGGTCAGCGATGGCGTGAACAACATCACCCGCTATGTGCGCTATCCCCTCTACTACTCCTGGCTCGCCCAAGTCGCCAGCGAGTTTCGCCAGAGCAACACAGCCAATACCCGCTACTACCATCTGATCACCAACGAGGCGGCACCTACCCTCACCCTGCCGCTGCGCAACTGGAATAACACAACGGCTTCGCTCACCGCCACACCGGATAGCACCAGCTCCGGGCTCACCATAGCGGCTGGTCAGTGCCAAAACCTGGCCCCCATGGCCACCTGCGATCTGACCGTCACCCTGGCACCAGCAATCAGTGGTCGTCAACAGCACACCCTGACTTACCAGATTGGCAATTGGCAGCAACAGCTGACGATTATCGCCGACAGCGCCAGCGAGCTGAGCCCACCAGCCAGCTGGAGTGTGCCGGAGAGCCGCTGGTGGACCAGCAACCACGGCACACCCTGGGTTGCCAAAAACCTGAGTGATAGCATAGAGACTCTGACCCTCGACCATCTGGTCGAAAGTGACTATTCGGAGCTGGCCACGCAGGTAACAGGTCCTGGCACCCTCTTCTTCACCCTGGACACGGCCGCTACCGGCAATCTAGCCGGGGTGATGATCAAGGTGGATGACAAGGAGCAGCGCATCCTCAACAACGACTGCCTGCTCCGGGGCTATAGCCTTTCCATACCGGCAGGCAGCCACAAGATCAGCTGGCTAGGTTACAACCATTCGGGATCCACTGCCGATTCGCTGGCCACCCTGGGTGATGTACGCTGGCCCGATGGCGCCAGCTACAACGCCGATCCCAGCTGCAGTTTGCGCACCCCAGCGAACACCAACCCGAGCAACGATATGGTCAAGAGCAACAGTGACAGCGGCGGTGGTAGCGCAAGCTGGCCCCTGCTGGGCCTGCTGGCCGGGCTCGCCTTCTGGCGCAGACACTCCCTCTAGACCCTCTTTAGGGGATGTGGATCTCACATCCCCTTTCCTCCCGCCATCGTCTCCTCGCGTCCTCTTACAAAGCAAAAAAACCGACCATGCTTGGCTGCAGGTGGCAACAAAGGTAGTCAGCTCACGCCATTACGGGTAAAATTTGCCCCCTTATAATAGTTATCGTGTAACGCCGCGCCTGCGGCCTTGTTTCCAAATTTGGGTGGACAGAGATGAAAGAGCATATTCAAGAGCTGCTTGAACAGACGGTCAAAACACTGATTGCCGCGGGCCAGCTGCCGCAAGAGGTTGAACCGCGCATTCAGGTGGACAACACCAAGGATAAGGCTCACGGCGATCTGGCCACCAACCTCGCCATGCTGCTGACCAAACAGGCCGGCAAACCACCGCGAGTCCTGGCCGAACTCATCATTGCCAACCTGCCCGCCTCCGAGCGAGTGGCCAAGGTGGAGATTGCCGGCCCAGGTTTCATCAACTTCTATCTGGACAGCCAGTGGCTGGCCCGCCAGATCGATGCCCTGAGCACAGACCCGCGCCTGGGGGTCAAACCCGTCACCCCGCAGACCATAGTCGTGGACTACTCAGCCCCCAACGTGGCCAAGGAGATGGCGGTTCACCATATCCGCTCCACCGTCATAGGCGATGCGGTCACCCGTACCCTGGAGTTTCAGGGCCACAAGGTGATCCGCGCCAACCACGTCGGAGACTGGGGCACCCAGTTCGGCATGCTGATCGCCTACCTGGAGAAGATGGAAAACGAGCACGCCAGCGACATGGAGCTCTCCGATCTGGAGGCCTTCTATCGCGAGGCGAAGAAGTGCTACGACGAAGATGATGCCTTTGCCGAACGCGCCCGGGGGTATGTGGTCAAGCTGCAGGGTGGCGATGCCTACTGCCGCACCATGTGGAAGAAGCTGGTCGATCTGACCATGGCCCAGAACCAGCAGATCTATGATCGCCTCAACGTCACCCTGAGCGAGAAGGATGTGATGGGCGAGAGCCTCTACAACGACATGCTGCCCGGCATAGTGGCCGATCTGCAGGCCAAAGGGATGGCAGTCGAGAGCGAAGGCGCCCAGGTGGTCTTCCTCGACGAGTTCAAGGGCAAGGATGGCGATGCCATGGCGGTGATAGTGCAGAAGAAGGATGGCGGCTTCCTCTACACCACCACAGACATCGCCTGTGCCAAGTACCGCGTCGAGACCCTGCAAGCCGACCGTGTGCTCTACTTCATCGACTCCCGTCAGCACCAGCACCTGATGCAGGCCTGGACCATAGCCCGCAAGGCCGGTTATGTACCAGAACGAGTATCCCTTGAGCACCATGCCTTTGGCATGATGCTGGGCAAGGATGGCAAGCCCTTCAAGACCCGCAGCGGCGGCACGGTGAAACTCTCCGAGCTGCTGGACGAAGCCGAACAACGGGCCCGGGATCTGATGGCCAGCCGCGACAGCGATCTCTCCGAAGCCGAGATAGCCGAGGTGGTCCACGCCGTGGCCATGGGGGCGGTCAAGTATGCGGATCTCTCCAAAAACCGCACCACAGACTACATCTTCGACTGGGACAATATGCTGGCCTTCGAGGGCAATACCGCACCCTATCTGCAGTATGCCTACACCCGTATCCAGTCTATCTTCCGCCGCGCTGGCAGCGATGCGCAACCAGGCCAGGTTCAACTGGTGGATGCAGCCGAAGAGGCACTGGCCCAGAAGCTGGTACGCTTCAACGATGCCGTGGAGAATGTGGCCAACAAGGGGATGCCACATCTGATGTGTACCTATCTCTACGAGCTCTCCGGTCTCTTCATGAGCTTCTACGAAGCCTGCCCCATCAACAAGGAGGGGGTCGACCCTGCCCTGAAGGCCAGCCGTCTGACCCTCTGTGCCGCCACCTCCCGCGTCATCAAGCAGGGGCTGGCGCTACTGGGCATCCAGGTTCTGGAGCGGATGTAAGCGATGAATCGCGACTACGTCCGCAGCAGCAAGCCTCAACGCAAGCGCAAAACCGCTGCCCGCAGCAACGCGAAGCGGCCAACCCGGGCTCCCTTCCCTGTGCTGCGAGCCCTGTTGGCCGTCGCCCTGGTGCTGGGCTTCGCCCTGTTCCTCTATTTCATCAAGGGAACCGCCGAAGAGCCCACGACTGAGCAAATAGAGCCTCCCAAGGCGAAACCTGTCCCCATAGAGGAGCAGAGACCCGCCAAGGAGAAGTTCGACTACATGACGCTGCTGGAGAACAAAGAGGTAAATGTGGAGTTGCCTAGCGGTGCCACACCCACAGATCTGAGCATAGATCCTGAGCAGCGCAAGCGCTTGCAGGCCCAACAGCAGTTGCTGGAGCAGGCCCGTCTGAAGGCACAACAACAAAGTGGTGCCCCCTCATCGGGTAGCACAGCGACAGGCAGCAACCGGAGTGTGACCGCCTCGGCCCCCACCATGAGCGAACCAGAGCGGGCAGCCGCCCTGCTGGCAGGCCAGATAGTGCCCTTCAGTGAGGTGGACAAACCCACAACCCGGAGCAAACCCGAGGTCAAGCCCCAGGCCAGCGAGGCGGGTCGCAGCTATCTGATGCAGTGTGGTGCCTTCCGCGGTTCAGAGCAGGCCGAGTCCATGAAGCTGCGGCTCTCGTTCCAGGGCCAAAGTGCCCAGGTACAAAAAGCCCAGAGCAACACGGGCACCTGGTACAAGGTGCAGCTTGGTCCCTTTGCCAGCCGTGCCGAGGCAGAGCAGAAGAAAGCCGCCCTGCAAGCCAAGCACATAGTGGAAAACTGCACCATCTGGATGAAGTGACCCTAACTAGCTGTTCCGAAAAGTAGATCACTCACCATAAGGGCGGGGTAGCATATTTTAGGAGCAGTTAGTTAACGGCTAGTGGCCTCCGGGCCGCTAGCCCACTTCGTTGCTCCTGCACTTGAAATCCTTGCCAACCATCCCCATCTTGCTTG
The DNA here is from genome assembly GCA_051645725.1 of Aeromonadaceae bacterium. Lineage (GTDB taxonomy): Bacteria > Pseudomonadota > Gammaproteobacteria > Enterobacterales > Aeromonadaceae > Pseudaeromonas. The sequence goes on from JBOFBS010000265.1 coordinate 18,752, forward strand.
AATGCGTGCCCAGGCACATCTTCAGCAAGTGAGGTCCCTGTGACAACTATCGTCTCCGTACGTCGTAATGGTCAGGTGGTGATTGGCGGTGATGGCCAAGTCTCCCTCGGTAATACCGTCATGAAGGGCAATGCCCGCAAGGTCCACCGCCTCTATGGTGGCAAGGTGCTGGCCGGATTCGCTGGTGGTACCGCCGATGCCTTCACCCTGTTGGAGCGCTTCGAATCCAAACTTCAAGCCCACCAGGGCAACCTGGAGCGTGCCGCCGTGGCCCTGGCCAAGGAGTGGCGTACCGACCGCGCCCTGCGCAAACTCGAGGCCATGCTCGCCGTTGCCGATGCCAATCGCTCCTTCATCATCACGGGTAACGGTGATGTGGTGCAGCCAGAGCAGGATCTAATCGCCATGGGCTCTGGCGGCAGCTATGCCCAGGCCGCCGCCCGCGCCCTGCTCGAGAACACAGAGCTCAGTGCCGAAGAGATAGTCAAGAAGGCCCTGACCATAGCCGGGGATATCTGCGTCTTCACCAACAGCTACCAGACCATTGAAGTGCTGGATACCGCCAACGCCTAATTTGTCATGGGTTGGCGTGCCGACCCATCACGAGGAACCCCTCATGTCCGAGATGACCCCAAGAGAAATTGTCCACGAACTGGATCGTCACATCATAGGCCAGGCCGATGCCAAGCGAGCCGTGGCCATCGCCCTGCGCAACCGCTGGCGTCGCATGCAGCTCGA
>JBOFBS010000266.1:0-2112 GCA_051645725.1 Aeromonadaceae bacterium
CAAAGTGCTCTGGAGGCCACGCCGTCCGCGGCCTCCAGAGGGGTATTACTTTTTTGGCGCTTCACATAGCCAGTCACAATAAATCAATCACTTAGCAGTCTGAATGTCGCATTTGGACGGAAAATCCCTAGAACCCCGAGTAGCCAACTTCGCGTTGATGGCGGACAGCGAGCACCACGATGACATCCGGTTCAATGCGATAGCGGGCTAAATAGCCGCTGTCACCAAAGGGGATCACCCACTCACGAAACGCCTCTGGCAGTCCTTCTATGGGGCGGCCCATTGAGGGTTGGGCTGCGAGCTGGCGTAGGGACAGCTGGATTGTTGTTGCGGCCCGCTGTGCGACCTGCGGGCTTTTAGGGCGCAGGAATTCACGTAGGCGTTGCAGGTCTCGCAGGGCGGCAGGGGCAAAGATCACTGGTGGCATGCAGGAGGCGCTCCTTCGGCATCAGTGCCCCAAGAGGCTAGCCACTGATCCACATCTTGAGCGGTGGCATACTGGCCGGTCTCCTGGAACTCCTGCCAGGCCTCCAGAGTGTCGCGGTGGAAGGTCTCGCGCAGTTCTTCGCGCTCGACATACTGGCTGATGGCTTCGCGCATGAGCCAATGGGCTGAGCGTTCGCGGGAGGTTGCCAGGCGTTTGATGCGTTCCTGGGTATCGGCGTCGAGTTTGATCGAGACCGGTTTGGATTGTGTGGGCATGGTGGTACTCCAAGGTAATACCTGTGATTACCCATAGCATACCATTGAGCCCGTTTTCTTGATCAGGTTTTTGGGCTGTGAGGGCTTCTGGCGTCCAGCCAGGACAGCGAGGGGTGGCAGCTATTAGCGCTGATCTCTTGAATCAAATACTCATTTGATGTTTTACTCTTTTACTTATTCACTTGGTTGAGTTAAGAGGTGGGCATGCTGGTTATATCGGTGTTGAACCAGAAAGGAGGGAGCGGCAAAACCACAATTGCCACTCATCTAGCGCGAGCCTTTCAGGTGGCTGGTCACGATGTGCTGTTGATCGACAGCGATCCCCAGGGAAGTGCAAGAGATTGGTCCGCAGTGCGTGATGAGCAACCGGTGCCAGTGGTGGGGATAGATAGGCCAACCATTGAACGCGACATCAAGGCGGTGTCCCACAAGGACTTGATCGTGATCGACGGTGCTCCGCAGGCCGCTGACCTGGCGATATCCGCGATCAAGGCCAGCGACTTGGTATTGATCCCAGTACAACCCAGCCCCTATGACATTTGGGCTGCGTCTGATCTAGTGGATTTGGTTAAGCAGCGCATCGAGATGACAGATGGCCGCCTCAAGGCGGCGTTCGTGGTGAGTCGGGCCATCAAGAACACCAAGATCGGCGCTGAGATCAGAGAGGCGCTGGAAGGATATGGTCTGCCGGTATTGGCGGCGAGAGTGACCCAGAGTGTTGCTTATCCGAGCACCGCAGCGGCAGGCACCACCGTGCTTGATGTTGAGCCTAACAGCAATGCAGCCCAGGAAATACGGGGCTTGGCAGATGAAGTATTGGTATTACTCAAATGAGTTAATGAGGGTGTAAGTAAATGAGTATGTTGAAGGCTGGCCGTCCCAGCAGCGAAAAACGGGCAATGACCATGGGGGATATCGCAGGATCCGAGAAGATGAAGCGGGTTAATTTCGACCTGCCGGAGGCGCTACATACCAAGCTGAAAATGCATGCTGCCGCGCAGGGGAAGTCCATCAAGGACATCATGACAGACCTAATCGAAGCCCTGTAGTGAGTGATTGATATGCAACTATCCTGTCGGGATAGTATTGAATATATGAGTTTTTTTTTTGCAGTAGCTCGCACTAAAAAGCGTTGATCCATCTGTTAGATCAACGCTACCCTGTGCGCCAGAAACGAAAAAACCGCCTTGGCGGGCGGTTTTTTCGAAGGTACTCGGAGTTGGCGCTCTTTGTACCTGGTAACGGCTCCATGCGGGAAGCAGCTACCCAAAGACCTAATTAGTTTAGCGGCCACTCGGCCATTCAATCAAGCTTTTCCCGCTACGAGACCCGTTACCGAAGGCCACCACCTTTGGCGCTTTGTCGTACCCGCACGGATTGGAAGCATGAGTTTGTTGCCGTGTGTGGGTG
>JBOFBS010000267.1:0-3432 GCA_051645725.1 Aeromonadaceae bacterium
TCTGAAACCGTCAGCGGCGCCGTGGATGCCTCGGTGACCGCTCTGGTCACAGCGGCTGAGCCACAGGAGGGTTCTGCGGCGCAAAGCACGTCAGCGACTGCACAACCGCTCCAGTGGCAGGCGCAATATCAATCTGAAATTGCAGCGCTGAATGCCTCCAATCAGCAGCTGCATACCCAGGTTGAGCAGCTGAGCAAGCAACTGGATGAGATAAAGGCTCTCCTGGCTCAGCAGGCGAGTGCTAAAAATGCTGCCGAGCCCGTTGCCTCATCTAATGAGCCCTTGGCTGAAACCCAGCCACAGAGCCCGGAAGCCGAGGCCGTCACCGAGCCTGAAACGCCTGTTGAGCCGGCAACCACAACCGAGCCTGCAGCCAAAGAGAGCTTCTTTAGTCAGCTGTTCTCCAACCCGATCAATTTGGGTTTGCTCATCACATTGCCAGCCCTACTGGTTCTGGCCCTGGTCAGTCTCTGGTTACGCGCCAAGGCTAAACGAGAGTTGGCGAGTCGTGAGGAGGTGGAAAACAGCTCAGAGAGTCTGCTCGATGAGGGGGATAGCCATTTCGATCATCTGATGGCGGCCGATATGGTCGGTTTGGGTGATCTGCCAGATCTGGAGCAAAAAGATGAGACGCTTCAGCCTCAGCCGGAAATTGTCCTGGAAGAGCGCACTGAACCCTCTTTCCAATTGCCTGATGTGGATCTGAGTCAACCTGATGGTAGAGAGCCTGCTAACCGGATTGGCAAAGCCACTGGTTGGGGTGATGCAGGTGATCCTCAATTGGTTCCTGATGTAGGAAGAACCGATTTGGGATTGAATGAGCAGGATCTTGATCTGGCTCATGAGATGCCAGCACCATCCCGAGGACCCGCCCAGGCTTTGGACGAGGAGGCATTCTTGGCCGAGTTGGGCGTGAGCCAGCAGGATAGCCAGCCTGAAGTGGTGGATGAGGGGCTGTTGCATGATGAGCCTGAACAACCAGGTGTTGTGCAGGAAGCCGATGAGTTTCAGCCAAGGGAGAGCGTTAACCTCTCCAACGATGAGCTCGAAGCGCTGTTCAGCAGTGTCGAAGAGCACGATGCCGCGGAATTTATTACACCAGCCACGTCTGAACCCGTGTTGACTGAAATGGAGCCTGAGCCGCAGTCCACGGAGCATACTAGCGACGAGGAGTTGGTACTGAGTCAGCACATGGCCGAGCTCTTGGTGCCGACTCATGAAGAAGAGGCACCCGCGGCCAATTGGTACAATGAAGATGATGTTGCCCTGGACCTTCCTGCTGCGGATCAGCAGGAGAGTGAGACCTCCTTTGCGGCCTCAGAGAGTGGATTTAAGGGGATAGACGAGTTGCTGGCCGAGGCTGAGGCCTCTTCGGAGAAAGATGAACCCTATCAGGGCTTGAGTTTTGATGTCGGTTTGGATGAGTTTCCGGAAGTCTTACCCGGTCAGCAAGGGGTGGATGTGGATGCCGATGGGGGAATTGGTGCCAAACTCGATCTGGCTCGCGCCTATCTGGAAATCGATGACAAGCCCAGCGCTATCGAACTGTTAAACGAGGTGTTGACTCAGGGAAGTAGCGAACAGCAGTCAGAAGCTGAGCGTTTGTTAAAACGACTGGTCTAGTTAGAGCTTCAACCATAGAGCGGTGGCCTGGCCACCGCTTTTTTTTATCCGCACATTCCGTATAATCCCCGGCCTACCATGGTTGTTTGAGGTCTATTCATGCGCATTGCCTTAGGGATTGAGTACGACGGCAGTCGCTACTTTGGCTGGCAAAGACAGCGGGAAGTGAACAGTGTCCAAGCTGAACTTGAGCGGGCGCTGTCGCACATAGCCAATCACTCACTGGATATTCAGTGTGCAGGTCGCACTGATGCGGGGGTCCATGCTACCGGACAGGTGATCCACTTTGACACCCACGCTGAACGCAAGCTGGCAGCGTGGACACTGGGGGTTAACTCAAACCTGCCGCCAGATATTGCCGTGCGTTGGGCGCAGCCTGTCAGTGACGAGTTTCATGCCCGGTTTTCCGCTACGGCGCGCCGTTATCGTTATGTCATCCTCAACACCAACCTCCGTCCGGCTATCTTGTCGGCTGGCGTGAGTCACTATCATGGCCATATAGACGCCGATCTTATGCACGAGGCGGGGCAATGCCTGCTGGGGGAGCATGATTTTACCTCTTTTCGCGCTGTGCAGTGCCAGTCCAAGACCCCTTGGCGCAATATCACCCACCTGTCGGTCTCACGACAGGGGCCCTATGTGATCCTCGATATTCGCGCCAATGCCTTTTTACACCATATGGTTCGTAATATTACGGGGAGTCTGCTGGAGGTGGGGATGGGGAATCGACCGGGCTCCTGGATTGGCGAGTTACTTGAGGCCCGTAATCGCGATCTGGCTGGGGCAACTGCCAAAGCAGGAGGCTTGTATCTGGTGGATGTCACCTACCCAGAGCATTTCGGTCTACCAGCCGCGCCTCTAGGCCCCTTGTGGCTTCCCGACAATGCACCGGGTACGACCAGTTTTCTGTAAACAACTAACCTGATTTATGGTTAAATGCTCGATCATGTGCGCCTCGTATCTGACTGATGTTCATCAGTCCCCTTGCATTACGGGGTAATGCTAAACGATGAAATAAGGTATTTCATGAGCTGGCTTGAGAAAATTCTTCCGAAAAGCGATAACTCCCGTCGTCATAACATTCCTGAAGGGGTGTGGACCAAGTGTGGCGGCTGTGAGCAGGTGCTCTATCGTGCTGAACTGGAGCGCAATCTTCATGTTTGCCCCAAGTGCAGCCATCATATGCGGATTGGTGCCCGTGAGCGTCTGAACCGCTTTTTGGATCTCGACAATCGCTTGGAGCTGGGGGCGGAACTCGAGCCTCAGGATGTCTTGAAGTTTCGTGACTCCAAGAAGTACAAGGATCGGATCGTTGGTGCTCAGAAAGAAACCAATGAAAAGGATGCGCTGGTGGTTATCAAGGGGACAGTCAAAGGTGTGCCAGTGGTGGCGTGTGCCTTTGAGTTCTCCTTCATGGGGGGCTCTATGGCCTCTGTGGTGGGTGCCCGTTTTGTCCGAGCGGTTGAGGAGTGTCTCAAAGAGCGTCGGGGCCTCATCTGTTTTTCCACCTCAGGTGGTGCGCGTATGCAAGAAGCACTCTTTTCCCTGATGCAGATGGCCAAGACCAGTGCAGCCTTGGAGCGTCTGAGTGCGGCTGGTTTACCTTATATCTCTGTGCTGACCGATCCGACCATGGGTGGTGTCTCCGCGAGTCTGGCTATGCTGGGTGATATCAATGTGGGTGAGCCCAAGGCTCTGATCGGTTTTGCCGGCCCTCGCGTCATTGAGCAGACAGTGCGTGAAAAGTTACCAGAAGGGTTCCAACGTTCGGAGTTTCTGCTGGAGAAGGGCGCTATCGATTTGATCATT
>JBOFBS010000268.1:0-27748 GCA_051645725.1 Aeromonadaceae bacterium
TTGCCCAAGGATCCCAAGGATGACAACAACTGTTATCTGGAGATCCGTGCCGGGACGGGTGGGGATGAGGCGGCCATCTTTGCCGGCGATCTCTACCGTCTCTACACCCGCTTTGCCGAACGCAAAGGGTGGCGCTGTGAAATAGTCAATGCCAACGAGGGTGAACATGGTGGCTTCAAGGAGGTGATCGTCAAGGTCGATGGTGAGGGCGTCTATGGCATCATGAAGTTTGAGTCCGGTGGCCACCGAGTCCAGCGGGTGCCGGAGACCGAATCTCAGGGTCGCATTCATACCTCAGCCTGTACCGTCATGGTGTTGCCCGAGGTGCCTGAGTCTCAGGCGCCCGAGATCAATCCAGCCGATCTGCGGGTCGATACCTTCCGAGCCTCGGGAGCGGGTGGTCAGCACATCAACAAAACCGACTCGGCGGTGCGCTTGACCCACATCCCTTCCGGCCTGGTGGTGGAGTGTCAGGATGAGCGTTCCCAGCACAAGAACCGGGCCAAGGCGATGGCCGTTCTGACGGCCCGTCTGGTGCAGTTGGAGGAGGACAAGCGTCGGGCCGAAGAGGCGAATACGCGCCGCAGCCTGCTCAGTACCGGTGACCGCTCGGATCGGATCCGCACCTATAACTACCCTCAGGGACGGGTCACGGATCATCGTATCAACCTGACCCTCTATCGCCTGAATGAGGTGATGGAAGGGGATCTGGAGTCTCTGGTCCAGCCCATACTCCATGAGTACCAGGCCGATCAGCTGGCCGCCCTGTCGGACAGCTATTGATGCGTCTCGACGAGGCCAGACGGGAGCTGGTGGCGCTATTTAGCCAGAGTGAGTCACCCGCGGCCGATGCCGATTGCCTGCTCTGTGCCGTGCTCGGGTGCAGTCGCACCTGGTTGCGTACCTGGCCTGAGCACCCCCTCTCTTCTGAGCAGTGGCAGCGGGTGCAGGCGCTGGCTGAACGGCGCAGGCAGGGTGAGCCGATAGCTCATCTCATCGGTGAGCGCGAGTTCTGGTCTCTGCCATTAAAGGTCAGTGCCGACACGCTCATTCCTCGCCCCGATACCGAGGTGTTGGTGGAGCAGGCGCTGGCCCATCTGTCTGCTGATGCCAGCCATGTGCTGGATCTGGGGACGGGGACGGGGGCGATTGCCCTGGCGCTCAAACAGGAGCATCCGGAATGCCGGGTGGTGGCGGTGGACCGCATCGCAGCCGCTTGCGCACTGGCTCAGGAGAATAGCCAGCGGCTGGGACTGACCATCGAGGTGCGACAAGGGTGTTGGTTTGACCCTGTCAGGGGTGAGCGTTTTGCGCTCATCGTTTCCAACCCACCCTATATCGATGCCGATGACCCTCACCTGTTGCAGGGGGATGTGCGCTTCGAGCCCAACTCGGCTTTGGTGGCGGATGAACAGGGATTTGCCGATCTGGCGCACATCATAGCGCAGGCACCGGCTTACTTGCTGGACTCTGCTTGGCTACTGCTAGAGCATGGCTGGCAGCAGGGGGCGAGAGTACGGGAGCTCTTCCTGGCTCGTGGTTTTACCCAGGTTGAAACGGTGCGGGACTATGGTGGTCAGGAGCGCGTGACGCTGGGACAATGGCAAGGAGAAGGTTTCTGAATATATATCCTGAACTGGATGTCGAACTTCTGGATATCGGTTTACTGGCGCTGATGGCGTCAGAAGATATACAGCAAGCGCCCATCTTGTTGCCTGGTCTGGAGGCATTATCCCGGCTCAAGCAACAGGTTGCCCCTCTGGTACAAGCGGTAGATGAAGCAGAGCGTGTGACGCAGTTGCTCCAGGCATTTTATGGTGAGCTTGGGTTTCACGGTGATTGGGAGCACTTCTTCTGCCTGGATAACTGCCTGCTGGAGCGGGTGGTGGCCAAGCGCAGTGGCATTCCGGTGACGCTGGGAGTGCTGCTCATCTACCTGGCGCGCTGGCTGAGCATTCCTGTGGAGGGGATCTGCTTTCCTGGCCACTTCATGGTGCGCTTTGGTCGGGGTAAGCAGGCGAAAATTGTCGATCCCTTTAGCGGAGCCTTTTTGAGTCGAGCCGAGCTTTCCGTGCGTCTGCGCGGCTGTTTGGGGGACCTGGCTCAGCTGCAAGGTCAGCACCTCAACCGTGCCAGTCAGGCCGACATCTTGACTCGCCTCTTGACGGTGACCAAGGCTACGGCAATCCAGGCCGATGAACATCTGCTGGCCCTGCGCTGCAGTGAGTTGCTGCTCTGCCTGGAGCCTGACGATCCTTATGAGATACGGGATCGTGGCTTGCTATATGAACAGTTGGAGTGCAGCCAGCTGGCTGCCGATGATCTCTCATTTTTTATTGAGCAGTGTCCCCATGATCCGGTGACCGAGATGCTCAAAGAACAACTTGCGCGCCTGGATAACTCGGCGCCGACCCTACACTAGACGGAGTCTCTGATAATGCAAAAAGTGGTAAGCGTGAATGGGATTGAGGTCGCCAATGACAAGCCTTTCGTGCTGTTTGGTGGCATGAATGTGCTGGAGTCTCGTGATCTGGCCATGAGCATGTGTGAGCACTATGTGACTGTCACCCAGAAGCTGGGGATCCCCTTCGTCTTCAAGGCCAGCTGGGATAAGGCCAATCGCTCCTCCATTCACTCCTACCGGGGGCCCGGCATGGAAGAGGGGTTGAAGATCTTCCAGGAGCTTAAAGCGACCTTTGGCGTCACCCTGATCACGGATGTACACGAAACCTGGCAGTGCAAGCCGGTGGGCGAAGTGGTCGATGTGTTGCAACTGCCCGCCTTCCTGGCGCGTCAGACTGACCTGGTCGAGGCGTTGGCCCGTACCGGTAACGTCATCAACGTCAAGAAGCCCCAGTTCCTGAGTCCGGGTCAGGTGAAGAATATAGTCGAGAAGTTTGCCGAGTGCGGTAACGAACGGGTCATACTGTGTGAGCGTGGCGTGAACTTCGGTTATGACAATCTGGTGGTGGACATGCTGGGCTTTGGTGTCATGAAGCAGGCCAGCCAGGGGTCGCCTGTGATCTTCGACGTCACCCATGCCCTGCAGTGTCGGGATCCGCTGGGTGCGGCCTCGGGTGGTCGCCGTGAGCAGGTTGTCGAGCTGGCTCGTGCCGGTATGGCTGTCGGCTTGGCTGGGCTCTTTATCGAATCACATCCGAATCCGGATGCGGCCCGTTGCGATGGTCCGAGCGCCCTGCCGCTGGCCAAGCTGGAGCCCTTCCTGGCTCAGATGAAGGCCATCGACGATCTGGTGAAGAGCTTCGAGCCGCTGGATACCCGCTGTTAAGCGACACCCTCATCATATTTTGCCAAGCCCCGCCCAGCGGGGCTTTTTCGTCTCGGCTCACCAGGGGCATGGTGTGCTGTGCCCGCTATGGAATAACAGGAGTCGCTGACACTCTCCGATCCGCTGTTAATCCTGCCATCCCGAGTGAAAGGTCTTCTTCTGAGGCTGTACTCGGCTGACAGGTAAAGGGAATTGCCCTCTCTCTTCCCCTTCATGCGCCAAGCCGGAATTCGGAGATAGTGCCGTTAATTGCGTTTCTCTGCTGTTTTCCCGCTTATCATGTGGAAACAATGCTTTTTTCATCCGGGCATTTTGGTGCGATTATCTATTTGCCTTAAATCGGCAAAATTAAATATTGCCTGTTCAGCTAGGGTTTAATTTTATCAGATTAATGTTGCGAAATTTAAACTATGCGGGATCATGTCGCCACTTCGACAAGTGGTTTCTGCTGTTTAGGTCGGTTACAAAATATTTGCAGATCCCTCCCTCAGCAAAGGTTGCGTTTTTTCTGCTATAAATAATGGCATGTAACGGGTTGCCGGAGCATAAAATAAAGTTATTTACACTCACATGCTTGGTGCTAAAAATGTTGCCGGTACTAACATGTCGAGGTGGTTATGCAATCATTAATTTTGCAAGCTTCGAGGGAACTTTTACTAACGGATGAACAGGCGCCGTTAATAATTGGAAACAAGGATGTAGAAATCTCTATCGTCATGAGCGGTATTTGTGGTACCGACCTGGCGGTGATTGCCGGCAGGGAAGAGGGGAAGGCGGGTATTATTCGTGGCCATGAGGCCGTGGGTATTATTTCGCGCTTGGGCTGTGACGTTTCCGGTTTGGAAAAAGGGATGCGGGTCGTGATCGATCCGAATCAATACTGTGGTGAGTGCGAGGCTTGCCGCAGTGGGCGAACCCATCACTGCACCGGTTTTGAGGGGGGGCTGGCCATAGCCGGCGTCACTATTGATGGCACCTTTGCCGAGCGTTTTATCTGTCATCAGCGCTTTGTCTACCCCCTGCCGGAGGGGGTGAGCTGGGAGTGTGGCGTATTGGTCGAGCCGGTGGCCTGTGTGCTCAATACGCTGCAGGCCGGGCGGCTGCAGGCTGGCGAGCGGATTTTACTGATAGGCTCGGGCCCCATGAGCCTGGTGGCCCAGCTTATCTGCCGTCAACTGGGCATTGAGACCCTCAGTGTAGAGACCAACCCCCATCGCCGGGCCTTTGCCCGCCAGATGGGGCTCGCTGTGCTCTCTCCTGAGGAGTTGCCTGAGCATGAGGTTTTTGATGCGGTACTCGATTCAGTCGGTGATCAGCTGGAGCTGGCGGCTGGCCATCTGGTGCGCGGCGGTCGCATCCTGCTGTTCGGCTTTCACCAGCATTACCGCTATGCGCTGCCGGCCAAGGATTTTCTGGTCAATGGTTTTTCCATCATAGGCGCCGGGGAATATAACAACCATTTTCCTCAGGCCATAAAGATGGTGGAAAAAATTCCAGAGCTGGAAAAGCTGGTAACCCATAAATATTTATTGTCCGAACATCAAAGCGCTATTTCTGAACGCTTTGTCAATGGCGGTGATTTGGCCGTTAAATCTGTGTTTGTCATCAATAAATAAGATTATAAATTCAACGGCAGAATCTAAATTAATTCAGGACGGTGTGAAATGGATATTATATCCAGAGCGCATGGCTACTTTTTGTCTGTCGCCAGAAAAAACAATGACATCTGTTATCGCATTCCTGAAATATGGAATCAGTTTGGCTATGAGAAAATTATGGCCAGGCAGGATGGGCAGATCACCCTCAACCCCTATGCTTTCAGTGCAGCCCTGCTGGAGTGGTTACCCGCCGAGGGGAGTGTGGCTTATTCCCTCTCACTTGACGAGAGCACCATTTATTCCGCTCTGGTGCGCTACACCGCAGCCTGGGATGTCGATGGCAGCGGCCAGAGGCAGTCAGGCACTTTCCTGCGCATGATCTGGTTGCTACCCATGTTGCAGAAGATGGGGGTCAACATCCTCTACCTGCTGCCGGTGACTCGTCACAGTGAGTTTAACCGCAAGGGGGAGCTGGGTTCCCCCTATGCGATAGCCGACTATTTTTCTCTCGATCCGGCACTGCATGATCCCCTGTTTGATGGTATGGCAGAGCTAGTGCTGGATGATGAGTTGACCCTGCTGATCGCCGCCTGCCACCGTTTGGGCATACGGGTGGTTCACGATTTTATCCCCCGGGTGACCGGCATGGATAACGAGCTGGTGAAGATGCGTCCTGACTGGATCTACTGGATCAGGCGTGAGGCGTTGCCAGGTTTTAGCCCCCCTGCGGTTCCAGGTTTGCCCCGCTTCACCGAATGTACTCAAGAGAATCTTTCTGCTCTTTACATGAGTCCAGAGACGGATGCGCACCTGGCCTCCTTCTCTCTGCCGCCGAATGAACTCGCTCCCCAGCTGTGGGCGCAGCTTAAAGAGGAGGCGGCGACTACGGGTCGCAACCTTATCACTCTGATCGAGGAGAAGATGGGCATAGTGCCAGCCCCGGCTCACTCCGACTGGATCAACGATGAACAGCCAGTCTGGAGCGACATCGCCTTTTTGCGCCTCTATCTGGATCCTCATCCGCTGGCACCGGTGGCGGCGAGTCAGGCTCCCTATGTGCTCTTTGACACCATCAAGTGCAACCGCTTCCCGGGCCGCAGGCCCAACGAGGCGCTCTGGTACTACCTGGAGGAGGCGGTGAGCCACCAGATGCACCGTTATGGCTTCGATGGTTTCAGAGTCGACATAGGCCATACCCTGCCACCGCAATTGTTACGGCGGTTGATCGGGCGCATGCATGAGTGCTGCCCGGATCCGCTCATTCTCAGCGAGGATCTCTTCAACCGCAATCACGAACGGGCCAAAGAGACGGGCTATAACATCATGCTGGGCAGTGGCTGGAGCGTGATGGCGGATCTCAGCCATGAGAGCCTCTGCAGTTACCTGCGGGAGCTGGCTACGCTCAAGATCCATGCTCTGGCCTGTGCCGAGACGCCGGATACCCCCCGCATCACCTCGCGGCCGGGTGGCTGCCGTCTGGCTCGGTTGGTGAGTCTCTTCAATGGCTTTTTGCCCAATGCCATCCCCTTTATCAATACCGGGCTCGAGGTCAACGAGCAGCAGCCTCTTAACTGCGGCCTGGCCGACAACACAGGGGGGGCCGAGATCCCGCGCGCCTTCTTCAACCGCATGCAGATTGAGTGGAGGGCCAATCACGCCATGTATGAACTGCTCTGCCAGATCGCGGCGTTGCGCCGGGAGTTTGCCCATCTGCTGCAACCGGAACACTTTTTCATGCTCAAGAGTGCCGAGCCCCTGCTCATCTTCGGTTATCGCCAGGGTGCCGAGTGGCTGCGGGTCATCTGTAATCTCGATCCGCTATGCACGGTTGCCTTGCCGCAATCGCTGCTGGCGGCGGAGGCAAGTGGGCAGGCCGTGCTGCTTGACTCCTATCAGGAGGCTGTTTCCCGGGAAATGGATATCCCCATGTACGTCGCTCCGCAGCAGGCTCTCCTGCTGTGGCAACAACAATAATCGTTGGGGAGATAAGAGATGAAACAAGAACGTCTGGTGTTATGGCATGAGTTTGATGGTAAGGGGGATACCTCCATCCAGGTGCTCGAAGAGCGCTGTGCCGCCTTCTCGGCTCTGGGGAAGGGGGAGGTGGTTCCCGAGGTGATGAACATCCGCGAGCTTATCGAACGACTGGCGCGGATCCGGCAAGGTGGGGAGGCACCCGACATCGCCTTTGTTCCCGCCGATATGCTCTATCTGCAGGAGCAGGGGGGGTTCTCCAGGGTCAATCCCCGTCACTTTGCGGGTGTGATGGAGGCGAGCCAATGGCAGAGCATGCAACTGAACGGTCAGCAGTTCGGGGTGCCACTGTTGGGGGGCAATCATCTGGTGATGTTCTACAACCAGGCTATCTACCCGCAGCCACCGGCCAGCTGGGCGGCGTTGCAGGCGCAGGCGCCGGCCCTGCAGGCCAAAGGGATCACCCCCATAGCCTCCGATTGCTGTGACGCCTACTGGTTCATTCCCTTTCTCACCAGTCAGCAGGGGTGGGTGCTCAAGGATGGGGCGCCGGCGCTCAATAGCGAGCCCAACCGTCGCGCCATGAGCTTCCTGGCCAGTCAGCTGGAGGCCGGTGTACTGGCCAACCAGCCGGGTTCCACCGAGCTGCTGGATAACTTTATCGCGGGTAAGAGCGGCGCCATCCTCTGCGGCGAGTGGATCTTCAATTACCTGAGCCAGCAGATGGGTGAGGGGCTGGGGGTGGCCGCGTTGCCGAGCATAGAGGGGCACCCCATGCTCTCCATGGGGTCGAGCATAGGCTTTGTCTTCCCCGGCGATAGCCTGCAGGGGCCGAAGCGGGATCTGGTGACCTCCTTTACCCGTTTCATGCTGCAGCCGGACTCACAGCGCCTCTGGGCCACCAGGGTCCAGCGTTGGCCCGTGCACAAGAGGGTGCTCGGTGAGCAGATGGCCAGCGGCGAGCCCAATCGTCAGACCATACTGGCTCTGCGCCAGAAGAGTCTGCCCATGCCAAGGGAGCGCATCATGTTTGATATCTGGTTTGCCATGCAACTGGGGTTGCGTCGCCTCATAGCGCGGCAGTGTGACTCACGGGAGGCCGCAGCCCTGATGCAGGTCTGTGCCCTGCAACAGATCGGCAGTCGCATGGCCGAGATGCTCTGATGATTGAGGATGGAGAGAAGAAGATGAAAGTCACCGTTTTTAGCCAGATCTCTATCGATGGCAAGCTGAGTCTTGGCCACGGCAATTCCAGCAAGGATCTCTTCAAGCTCTTTACCGAGGATGATATGCGCTTCATCCACAAATATCGTGGTGAGGTAGATGCCATCATGGTGGGGCGCAATACGGTTACCACGGATGATCCGCAACTGACCAACCGTTACGAGGCGGGGCGTAATCCGGTGCGGGTCATCCCCACCAGCAGCCTCGATTTTTCCGATGATGCCAAGGTGCTGAATACGCCTGAGCAGACCATAATCGTCACCACAGAGCAGGCCAGCCACACCCCCATGGCCGATCTTATTCGGGAGCATGGCAAGGAGGTGATGGTCAGCGGTCAGGAGCAGGTGGATTTTCACGAGCTCTTTGCCCGCCTCGAGGCGCGGGGCATGCACCATGTGATGGTCGAGGGGGGAGGCAACCTCAACTGGCAGATGTTTGATGCGGATCTGGTGGATGAAATCATCCTGATGCAATTGCCCATCATAATCGGTGGTGTGGACAATGTGACCCTGGCCGATGGTCAGGGGTATCGTGAACTGCAGGCAACCAAGCGTTTCCGGCTAGAGGAGATGAAGGCCCAAGCCAACTACAACCTGCTGCGTTTTACTCGTGATCGGGTGGTGAACTGATGGGACAGATGATGAGATTACCCTTTGATGCCGTCATCTTTGATATGGACGGGGTGCTGGTGGACAGCGAACCCCTCTACATGGCGGTAGAGCGTCAATCCTTTGCCCGTTACGGGGTGGCGCTGGATGAGCAGGAGCTGGCCCGTTTTGTCGGCACCAGCCAGCAGCAGATGTGGCGCGAGATCAAGGTGCTCTACGGCATAGAGGTGGCCATAGCCCAGCTCATTGCCGAGCACCAGCAGCGGGTGCTGAGCATGTTGGGGCAGTGCAAACTGGAAGCCATGCCCGGTGTGGTTAGGCTGCTTGACGAGCTGGACAGGTTGGGCATCCCCTGTGCCCTGGCGTCCTCCTCACCGCGACAGCTGGTGGAGTGCGTGCTGGAGCGAATTGGTTTGCAGGGGCGCTTTGAACCTATCATCTGCGGTGATGAGGTCGCTATCAGCAAACCCGATCCCCATATCTTCCTGCTGGCGGCCAAAGGGCTCGGGGTTGCGCCTCCACGCTGCCTGGTCATCGAGGACTCGGGGCACGGTGTCACGGCGGCCAAGGCGGCTGGCATGCAGTGTATTGGGCTGATGAATCCCAATTCCGGTCAGCAAGCTTTGGCAGGTGCCGACTGGCGCTATCATAATCACGAGCAGATCGTGCATCACCACTTGGGAGGAGTTCATGTTCAGGGATAAGGCATTTGTATCGGATATAGTGCGCATCGCGCTACCCATCACCATACAGAGCGTCATCATGTCGCTGCTGGGGATGACAGATCAGCTGATGGTGGGGCAGCTGGGTGAGGTGGCCATCGCCAGCGTGGGGATCAGCTCCAAGCTAACCTCGATTGTCTCCGTGGTACTGGCAGGGCTGGCTTCCGGCATCTCCATCTATTGCGCCCAATACTGGGGTAAGGGCGATAAGGTGAGTATCCGCCACCTGCTGGGCTTTGGCCTGGGGGTGGGGCTGCTCTTTTCCGGGGGGCTGGCGCTGGTGGTGGGTGGCTTGCCGCAACTGGCCATGTCACCCTTTACCACGGATGTGCGGGTGCTCACTGAAGGGGCCATCTTTGTGCAACTGCTGGCTATCAGCTATCTGCCGAGCATGCTCACCATGATCTACTCGGCTGTGCTGCGCAGTACCGGCGAGGTGAAGCTGCCCATGTATGCCAGCACCAGCGCCGTGGTGCTCAACGTGGTGCTCAACTACCTGCTCATCTTCGGTCATTTCGGCTGTCCCAAGCTGGGGCTGATGGGGGCGGCCATTGCCACCTGCATCGCCCGTTGCATCGAGTTTGGCATCATACTGGCAGCCGTCTACTGGCGTGGTCATGTGGTGGCGGTCAGAAAACCAGGCGAGCTGTTTGGCATGGAGCGCGGCCTGCTGGGCCGCTTCTTTGCCACCACGTTGCCTATCGTGATGACCGAGCTGCTCTGGGTATTGGGAGAGAGTGGCTACGCCGTGGTCTATGGCCGCATGGGCACAGATGATATCGCCGCCATGACCATGACCTACCCGTTGCAGGGGCTCTCCATCGGTCTGCTCTCCGGCTTGGCCGGGGCCGCTTCCGTGCTCATAGGTAATCGTCTGGGGGCGGGGAATTTCGATGGTGCCATCGATTATGCGGGCAAGTTGCTGCGGGTTGGCATTCTCTGCTCCTTGGGGGTGGGGGCGCTGGTGGCTCTGCTTTCTCCCTACTATGTGGCGCTCTACAACACGCCGGTGGAGGTGCAGCACAGGGGGGTGCTCTGCGTGCTGGTCTTCTGTGCCTTCCTCTGGGTCAAGGTGGGGAACATGATAGTGGCCGGTGGTGTGCTCAACAGTGGCGGTGACAGCAAGTTTGTCTTTGGCATGGAGTCGATGGCCACCTGGCTTATCGGTGTGCCATCTGGATTTTTGATGGCATTTTACTTTGATCTACCCGTCTACTGGGTCTACTTCGTGCTCTCCTTCGAGGAGTTGGTGCGCCTGGTGGTGGGGTATTTCCGGGTCTGCTCGAAAAAGTGGGTGCGCTCTTTGGTTGAAGAGGTAGAGCAAAAGCCGGCTCTGGCTTGAGCCTGGCATGCTGTCACGCAGGCATGCCCATGTGTTTTATCTCGCCCCGCCTGGTCGGGGCTTTTCTTTTAGCGCTATTGTTTGCTAGAGATACTCCTGCCGTGATGCCGTGCCAGATAAGGGGGTTAAAGTGATGAAGAATCGAGTCTGTTATGGCTTCTGCCTGGTGGCGTTGCTCATCCTGGGTTTATTGCCTATGCGCACAGAGGCAGAGGAGGCTTGCAACCAGAGTGCTCAAGAGCAGGAGGCCTTGGTGTTGGGACAGCAGGTGTTACGTCTGCGTCAGGCACTGGCCCAGCCTGAGGCGGCTGACTCTATGCACTCTGTGCTGGAGCTGGGTCAGCAACAGGCGGCCTATGTGATGGTTCGTGGTTGGCTCAGTTACCAGTTACAGGCAGATAGGAGTCTACTTGCCGGCAACAAAGAGCCCAGCGAGGAGGTGTTGCGGCGCGTTACGTTTCTGCAGCAAGCCATTCGGCGTCTGGATCTGGAGTAATGGCTGGAGCCTTAAGAAAAGAAGCCCCGGAATGCCGGGGCTTTTTCGCTCAATCTTCTTTGTTGCCGGTATTGGGATTATTAGGTGGGAGGGCTCTCCCTGGGCATCCAGAGTGGATGGGGGGAGGGGATTAACGCTCGTAGCGGAAGAAGTATTGACGAGTCGCCGGGGTGCTGTAGCGCTGGTCACTCTCTTTGCCATTGAGCAGTTCACTGACGTTCTTGAAGATGTTTTTCATGGTCGTCTCCTTGGTTGGTTGTTTGAGGCATCCTTTTTGTGACTTGCCTCACGAATAATGTTAGGGAGGCACACGAGAAGGATCAAGTTAATCTTTTGTTAAAAGCGTTGATTTCATTATGAATTCGCTTTCATGAAAATGAAAACGGCTACAAATCGGATTTTTATGGCTCCCACTTTCATGTGAAATGGATCACATGACGATCCAGAGGATCCTTTTCGCTCTCTCATGTCGTCAGAGGGGAGCATCTAGATCCGAGTGAGCCGGAAAGAGTGAGCCAGTTAGCCTATGTCGTATCAGAAACGAGTGGATACCTGCGCCACGCAAGAGAGGCGTCGGCTGACCGTGATGATCTGTCTGGGGTTTGACACGCTTAGCGGGGGAGATAAGGGCAAGTGGCGGTAGGATTACGCCTGCTGTCGGCGTAGCCACTTAACGATTACCGATTTTGCACTAGCTTGGTGAGCCTGGGCTCCTGATCGGAATAGCACTCATCCCAATCTTATGTTCAGTTTTGAATAGAGAGTTAGCGTTCGTAGCGGAAGAAGTAGTGACGAGTCGCCGGGGTGCTGTAGCGCTGGTCAGTTGCCTTGCCATTTAACAGTTCAGTGACGTTCTTGATGATATTTTTCATGGTGTGATCCTCTTGAGTAGTCTGGTTGCTGGCGGAGCTTTTGTGACCGCCCTCACAAATAATGCTAGTGATCCAGCTCACGTTATTCAAGTAATTTTTGATTAAACCCTTTGTTTTTATTATGAATTCGTTTTCATGGCTTTGAAAACGTAATCAGAGTGGTTCCATTTACGCCTTTTGGGGGGCCGGGCTCTCGCTGTGTATCCCGCACCTCAGCCAAAGTGGTGAGCTAACGTGGTGAGATTAAGAGGTTCATATAGAAAAAGCCCCGAGACCCGGGGCTTTTGCTTATGTCGCTCAATCAAAGTTACTGCCGGATTTGGAGTTATAGCTTGGGGCAGAAGACCCCTCAGATGCCCTGTTGGGCAAGGGAAGGGGCATTAGCGGTGCTCGTAGCGGAAGTAGTATTGGCGGGTAGCCGGGGTAAAGCGGTCGTTACTGGCTATTTCGCCCTCGTTCCTACGCGCCTTGGTGCCGAGCAGCACGCTCAGGTTGTGATAGACATTTAGCATAATTCACCTCGTTCAGTTGCGTTGTGGCACTTGCCACGGGAGGGTGGTTTCAATAGCAAACCACCTTCGAGTGCATGCTATTCCCAAAGTGTGACGACGATCAACAAATATTTTCTGGTAACCGCTTGCATTTTATGAATTCGTTTTCATATCAGTGTCCGCTTGACCCTGCTGATAGTGTGGTCGCCGCTCCCGGTTTTTATCTGTGAGCTGTTTGTTCTTCGCGATTTCTCTGGAGTGGTTAGCTGTCGCACCCTATAATTCGCGGCATTAGGAAAAGTTATGCGAACTTCCCCATGTCTCGTCGCTTACCCCCCCTCAATGCTCTCAGGGCATTTGAGGTTGCCGCCCGCCAGTTAAGCTTTACTCGTGCTGCAGAGGAACTGTTTGTTACCCAAGCTGCCGTGAGTCATCAGATCAAGGCGCTGGAAGAATTTTTGGGGATCAAACTGTTCCGTCGCCGAAATCGTACTCTGCTGCTCACAGAAGAGGGGCAGAGCTATTTTTTGGACATCAAGGAAATATTCACCGCCATTGCCGATGCGACTGACAAGCTGGTCGCACGCAGTGCCAAGGGGGCGTTGACCGTCACCTTGCAACCCAGCTTTGCCATTCAGTGGCTAGTGCCTAGGCTGGTGCGTTTTAGTGAACGTCATCCCGAGATCGATGTGCGGATCAAGGCCGTCGATATGGATGAGGGGTCGCTTACCGATGATGTGGATGTGGCTATCTACTATGGCCGTGGCACTTGGCCCGGCTTGCGCAGTGACAAGCTGCATACGGAGTTTTTGACGCCTGTCTGCTCGCCGCTCTTGTTGGCCAGTGGGCGGCCTCTGCGACAACCCAGTGATCTGCAGTGGCATACCCTGCTGCATGATGGTTCACGCCGTGATTGGCACAGCTGGCTCAAGGCCGTTGGCGTGGAGATCCCTAACGTCAACCAGGGGCCGATTTTCAGCCACTCCAGCATGGTGATCCAGGCTGCGGTACATGGTCAGGGGGTAGCGCTGGGCCATAGCGTACTGGCACAGCCTGAGATTGAAGCCGGGCGCCTGCTCTGCCCCTTCGAGCAGGTATTGGTCAGCAAAAACGCCTACTACCTGGTCTGTCAGGAAAATCAGGCCGAACAGGGCAAGATTGCCGCCTTTCGCAACTGGATGCTCGAGCTGGTAGAGCAGGAAGAATCACAGCGGCGTAGCCGTCTGCTGGCCCATGAGTGAGCGGCCCACTATTACCAATAAGCAAGGGGTTGGCGAGTTCAACCTTGCCACACTATTGCGGAGGATATGATGAATAACCTGTTGTTTTATTGCCGTCCCGGTTTTGAAAAGGAGATGGCGGCCGAGATCCAGGATAAAGCCGTGCGCCTGGAGTGTTTCGGTTTTTCCCGGGTCAAGGATGATTCCGGCTATGTGATCTTCGAGTGCTATGGTTCTGATGATGCGGACAAGCTGGCCCGTCGTCTACCGTTTCGTGAGCTGGTGTTTGCCCGCCAGATGATGGTGGTCACTCATGAGTTGAGCGGCATGGATCTGAATGATCGTATCACGCCCATAGTCGAGGCCGTGGCTGGATACAGCGTCTGCGGCGAGCTGCGGGTCGAGACCGCTGATACGAATGAGGCTAAGGAGTTGACCACCTTCTGCCGCAAGTTCAGTGTGCCACTGCGTCAGGCCTTGCGTGCGGCGGGTAAGCTGACGAAGGAGGAGACTCACAGGCGCCCTGTGATGCATGTGCTCTTCCTGGCCAATGATCAGGCGCTGGTGGGTTACTCCTACACCATCAACAACTCCCCCTTCCACATGGGGATACCGCGACTGAAATTTCCCAGCGATGCGCCGAGTCGTTCCACTCTCAAGCTGGAGGAGGCGTTTCACGTCTTCGTGCCTGAGTCCGAATGGGATGTGCGCCTGACTTCGGGGTTGAATGCGGTCGATTTGGGGGCCTGTCCGGGTGGCTGGACATATCAGCTGGTACGGCGTGGCATGATGGTGACGGCCGTGGACAATGGCCCCATGGCGGAATCCTTGATGGAGACAGGACAGGTCAAGCATATCCGTGATGATGGCTTCCGTTTCCGCCCGGCCAAGAAGAATACCTACTGGCTGGTATGTGACATGGTGGATAAACCGGCACGGGTGACCCATCTGATTGCGGGCTGGTTTCGCGAAGGGCTGTGTGAAGAGGCCATATTCAACCTCAAGCTTCCCATGAAGAAGCGTTATCAGGAGGTGGAGCACAATCTGGATCTGCTCAAGGAGTGGCTCTCGGAACTGGAGGGGGATTTTATCATCCAGGCCAAGCAGCTCTATCACGACCGTGAAGAGGTGACTGTGCATGTCTACGATACGCGGCAGCTGGCCCGCCGCATGTCGGGTGCCTATAACTAGGCGGGTTCTCCTGGCGGAGTAGAGTATGACTGGGGCCTGTTACGCTTGTCGTAACAGGCCTTTTTATCGAGTTGTCACCAGGGCAGGGCTTTGCCATCGTAGCGTAAAAATTCTCCACTGCGTTCAGGTGTCAGCTTGCTCAGGGTCTCGAGCATGATGACCGCCGCCTCATCGGCCTGCATGGGGGCCTCGTCGCCTCCCATCTCGGTTTTCAGCCACCCCGGGTGCATCAAGAACACCTTGATATGCTGATCTGCCAGATCCAGTGCCAGGCTTTTGACCACGGCGTTGAGCGCCGCCTTGCTGCTGCGGTAGAGGTAGTAACCGCCTTCCTGATTATCGGCCATGGAGGCCATGATGCTGCTGATGCAAAGGAGTGTGCTCTGTGTGCCGTGCTTGAGGTTGTCGATGAACTGCTCGGCAAGACGCAGGCTAGCCATGGTGTTGATGGCGAACACCTCGCCCCATTGATGGTAGTTGGTTTGGCCGAAGCCTTGTGTTTGCGGTCCAAATACCCCGGCATTGGCAATGATGAGATCAAGGGCTTCATCACCTAGCGCCTGCTTGAGCTCCAGGTAATCCGGGCCATGAGCCACATCTAGCTGATGGATCTGCAGGCCTGGATAGACCTCGGCGAGTTGGTGCAGGGATTTGGCATGATAGGGGTCGCGGCAGCAGGCGAACACCTTGTCATCCCGCCGTAGACAGGCATGGGTCAGCGCCAGCCCCAAGCCACGATTTGCCCCTGTGATGAGTACGGTTTGTGTCATGTTGACTCCTTAGTGGCCTCCAGGCCTGGTGCGCACTAAACTGCCACGATCCACTGCTGCCGGGTTATCGGGCGGGTGTCGCCGAGTAGCGGATCTCCTTTAAGTTAAAGCCTAGCGGAATATCGCAGCGCAGGCGTACCAAAGTTTGCGCCAACTGCGCCTCATGCTGGTGGGCATGAAGTTTTTGCAGACGCTTATCCTCCTTTGGATCGCAGGCTAACAACTGCTCCAGGCTCTCATGTTGCTGCAGTAACTCCCTGGCACTTTTGGGGCCTATCCCGGGGACGCCTTTGATATGGCTGCCACTTAGCCCCGTCAGCGCCCAGAAGTCGACTAATTGTCGGGGGTGCACCCCATATTCATTCTGAACGAAGGTTGCGTCCAACCAGCGCCGATTAAAGTAGTCGCGGATCTGAATGCCGGAGTCGAGCAGTTGGCAGAAGCCCTTATCGGTGGAGATCAGGGTAACGGCTTGCCTGTGTTGGTGCATCTGCTGGTTGAGGGTGGCGATGAGATCATCGGCCTCATCGCCCTCGGAGAGCAGCGCATCGACGCCGCAGCGCCAGAGTGCCTCCTGCAATCTTGGCATGCCAGATTGCAGCTCGGTGGGCATGGGTGTCCGGCCAGCCTTGTAGTCCGGGTAGAGTTGATGACGCCAACTGGGCTCCTCGCCATCGAAGACGGCGATCACATGGCTTGGTGAGACCTCCTGCAAGATCCCCCGAACAGTGCGCTCCAGTCGCTGCTCGGTGGCAAGCAACAGCGCCTGGTTATCGAGGGGTTGTTTGCCCAGGGCGGCATGCAGACGGCGGATAAGATTGAGAGCATCGAAGATGAGTAGATGGGCCATGGTCGGGAATCATAGAGCGGCGGGCTCAACGAGCCCGCGCGAGTGAAGGTCAGGGTTGGTGTAATGCCATAGCCTGTGATCAGCGAACTATCTGATAACAGGGAGTATATTCGCTGCCCGGGAGTTTCATGCGTCCTTGACTCAGGAAACTCTTGAGCAACTTGTCCATCAGGGCCATCAACTCCTTGTCACCATGAAGTTGGAAGGGGCCGTGTCGCTCTATGGCCTGGATACCGCCCTCCTTGACGTTGCCCGCCACTATACCGGAGAAGGCGCGGCGTAGATTGGCCGCCAACTGTGCCGGGGGCTGATCCCAGTGCAGGTCGAGGCTGGACATGGTCTTATGATCCGGTTCAAAGGGGAGCTGGAACTCAGGCTCTACTTTCAACGACCAGTTGAAGGAGTAGGCGTCACCGGTCGCCTTGCGATGTTCCCGGACCTTGGGCATGGCTTGCTTGAGGGTCTGCGCGACAGCCACGGGATCATCAATGATGATTTGGTAGTGACGAGTCGCCGCTTCTCCTAGCGTGGCGCGGACGAATGCATCAAGGGTTTCGAAGTACTCGGCACTCTCTTTCGGCCCTGTCAGTATGATGGGCATGGGCTGATGGGCATTGGCCGGGTTCATCATGATGCCGAGAATATAGAGCAGCTCCTCTGCGGTCCCGACCCCGCCCGGGAATATGATGATGCCATGCCCCAGACGCACGAAGGCCTCCAGCCGTTTTTCAATGTCGGGCAGAATGACCAGCTCAGTGACTATGGGATTGGGCGGTTCGGCGGCTATGATGGAGGGCTCGGTCAGGCCGATGAAGCGACCATTGTGATGGCGCTGCTTGGAGTGCCCCACAGCCGCCCCCTTCATGGGCCCCTCCATGGCACCCGGGCCGCAGCCGGTGCAGATATTGAGCTCCCGTAATCCCAGCTCGTTGCCAACTTCTCGCGTGTATTGATATTCGATGGGGTTGATGGAGTGTCCCCCCCAGCAGACCACCAGATTGGGATCTTCTCGCGAGTGAATGACCCGGGCGTTGCGCAGTATGGAGAAGATCCAGTTGGTTATGTGTACCGAGCTGTTGAGGTTAAGGGTGCAGTCAGCTTCCATGCGGTTGCTGACGTAGAGAATGTCACGCAGTACCGAGAAGAGGTGCTCCTGAATGCCACGGATCAGCTCGCCATCCACAAAGGCACTCTCTGGCGCGTTGAAGAGTTCCAGTTTGACGCCACGCTCTCTACGGATCACGTTGATATCAAATGACTTATTTTTTTCCAGTATCTCTTTTGAGCTATCGGTGTGGCTGCCACAGTTGAGGACAGCCAGGGAGCAGTTACGAAACAGTTGGTAGATGGCACCAGATGCCGATTGTTTTAGCTGGTCAACTTCAAGTTGGGAGAGCAGCTCCATGCTGCCGACTGGATTGACATAGGTAATCATAAAACCCCTTGCTACTACTGTGCTCTTTTCTCTTGTATGCCATGAGTCACAAGCCCCTGCTGAAGGCCCGGCTTGAGTCGTGGAAGCAAAAATTGGGAGCCGCTTTGGCCGTAGACCGGGTGGCGAGATGAGGGGCCGGGGCCCCCCATTTTTACCGGCTAAAGATGGTGGATGATCCGATCCCGACCGCTGTTTTTTGCCTCATATAGGGCCTGATCGGCTCGTTCAAAGGCTTCAATGGCTGAATCTCCCTGGCGGAGCAGGGTCGCGCCTATGGAGATGCTGATTTCGACTTTATCATCCTTGAAGCGGAAGGGTATGCTCTTCACCACATTTTTTAGTTTTTCTAATGGTGTGAGGAAGTTGCTGCTATCAACGCCGGGCAAGAGTACGACAAATTCTTCACCACCATAGCGGGCAAGGAAATCTGTTTCACGTAGGGTTCGACTCATGGCGCGGGCGATGACCTTGAGGGCTTTATCACCGGCCAGATGGCCAAAGCGGTCATTGATGGATTTAAAATGGTCGATGTCGACAATCGCCAGGCACAACGGGCTTTGATAGCGCAACCAGCGTTTATATTCCAGATCCAGACGTTCATCGAAAGCGGCTCTGTTGAATACTTGAGTCAGGCTGTCCAGCAGTAACTTGTGTTTTTGCTGGGCGATCCGCTTCTTGTACTCTGATGTCTCCTCTTTCATCAGATTGATCTTTTGCTCCATCGCCGCCATATCATTCAAAAAGCGTTGTTCTCGCTCCAGCAGCTGGTTGCGCTCTGTTAGCAGTTTCTGCAACACCACCAGGCTCTGACCTATGTTCCGCTTCAGCTGTTCATAAGGAGGGGAGAGCTCCAATTGTTGTCCAATGTGGTCGAGATGGCGGTGTATCTCGGTTCCTGCTCGCTGGTGCTGCTCATGCATGGCGCGCCCTTCGTCCAGGCTCTCATTGAGCCGCAGGTGCACCGAGCTGATACTGTCATTGAGGCTGGTGAGAAAGAGGTGAGACTCTCTTCTCTCTTGCCGGGCGCCCTCTATGATGAGTTCGATCAGGTTCAGACAAAGAGGGGGAAGGGCGTCCAAGGCTACTCCCTGCAGCAGTTTGCCCCGCACCTCAGCCAGTTTCTCGCCAACAGGCCCGGTAAAATCCAGCTCGGTAATGAGGCGCTGCAGCTCATCACACAGTTTGTTGCGCAATAAAACGTGATCGGTGAATTCGCCTTGTTCAGGCAGTTTGACTGGGCGCAGAAGCAGCGCTCGGAACGCCTGCTGGTATAGCTCCAGCAGCCTGGTCACCTGTTGCTGATGTTCAGATATGGCATACGGCGTAGCTTGCCCGAGAAATTCTCGCACCTCCTTGCGGATCTTTTCCGGTACCTCTTTGGTTGAGGTGAGGAGCCTTCCCCCTTCGCGTATGCTTTCGCGGCTGGTGCGCAGGGACTCTTCCAAAAGGTTGGCATGCTGTTGCAGCAACTTCTCGGTAGCTTGTATCTCATCGACCAATGCAGGAAGTGGGACTCGATCCTCGAAGCGTTGGCGTAGCCGAGCCAGCCGATTATCCAGCTCCCTATCATGCCCCCGACAGGCTTGCATCAGACGCGTCATAAACTGGATATTCCGGTTACGCTCTTCATCCGTTAACGCAACAAGATGGTGGTACTCCGATTCCTTCTGTTCAAGCCGTTCGCGTAACCTGGCTAATTGCCCTGCAGCGGCAGACACATCATTCATATCCCTAATCCTGAAACGGCGATAATGCCAATTAAATGCTAACGGGGTCTTGCAGGTGACATAGATTAAACTTGGCCAGAGAGTCGTGCCCAATCAATCCACGGCTTACCATGTGACGCATTCACTTTTACCAATCCCATCTCTATGGCTTGTACGGCACGAGCACGGATTTCGCCATTAAAAAAAGCGGCTTGCTGGCAATCAATTGCAGAAAGCTCAACCCATGCGGATTGCTGGCTCTGCGCACCTATCTGCTCGGCTGCTGCCAATGCGAGCAGGCTCAATTCGATGGCATCTTTTCCCTGTATGGCCCAAGGGCAGCGGGTGAGAAAGGGATACCCGACCAAGCCCATGGTTACTTGTGCATCAACACCATGTTTTACCATGAGAGTAGCTAATCGTTCGAATAAATTGGCTACCATTTGCTGCAAAGGTTGTGCAGTGCTCACACTTTGTAACAGCAAAAATCGGCTTGTGGTCAGATGATAAATTTGGTCCGAGGTATTGCTCATGGCTCGTAGTGTCTCTCCTACCTCGCTAAAGAGCTTGTGAGCCTGAGCTTGCCCCATGCTTTCCATTGCGTTATCCAGGGCAGCGAGATGAATATGGATAAGCTGGCGGGCGGCAGGAGGGGGAGACTCGTCCTGCTCTGGATCCCACTCCTGGTGGTTGTAGCTAGCAGGAGCGGCTTGCATGGCCCGCAAATCTTCATCTAGCTGACGCTGGTTCGCCAGCGAGGTGAGAGGCGATATAAACTCCTGCTGTTTCAGGATCCGGAATGCCTCCTGCTCTCGACGGTGTGTTGCCCATAGGCGAAGTAGCAGGTAACTGAGGGTGATACAGCCGAGCATTACCAACCCCAGTAACCAGCGATAGCGGGCATTCTGGGTTTCACTCTCTTGCTGTTGCTTCACTAGCGCTTTGTTCCGGCGCTCCAGATCGACTTGTTGATAATTATCCTGGAATTGGCGGCGTCCCTGATTACGCGAGTCGTTTTCCTCCATCTGATAGCTGGCGGCAAAACGCTTGAAGTTCTTCAGGGCGGGTTGATATTGACCTTTGGCTTCATAAGCTTGCGATAACAGGTAGTAAAGTCTGGGATCGGCCTGCACATCTGCCAATTTTTCTAACTCACGCTCCAGCAGCGGAATGGCTGAACCTGCTTCGCGCTGCTGCAGATGCAGTTCGGCCAGGGTTAAGAGTGTGTTGAGCTCACCTGCATGGTCCCGATTGACCCTATAACTGTTACTGGCTGCCGTCAGATAGGCGCGGGCCGAGTTGGCACTCCCCATCGCCAGATAGGTTCGTCCAATTTCAAGGTTGAGATTGGCCAGCTCGAGCGGATGGTTCATGTTGTGATAGAGATCGAGAGCATTGAAGAGCAGGGATAATGCCAGATTATTATCGCCCTGTTTGCGGATCAATTTCGCCAGTTTCAGCAGCTCTTGCGCCAGCCAGGATGGGTTACCCACTTGCTGATAGCGATCGCAGGAGAGTTCGCCATAGTGGATGGCCTGAGTGAGATCGCCACGGCGTAAGAAGAGCTGGCTGATCCGGTCGGCAAGCTGGGCCTGAGCCAAACTGTCGTTCAGGCTGGTGGCCATTTTCAGGGCATCACTGTAATAAGCCAGCGCTAGCTCATCGTGTTGTTGATTATTCTGCAAATCGCCAGAGAGAGTAAAAATGGTAACGGCGAGCTGGGGGGGGAGCCCCGGGTTTTGTGTGGGATCAAGCTGGTGCAGTATTTGGCCTGCCAGCTCATTTTGATGGGTCGTGACGGCATAGGCCGCGTGTAACAATTGAGCATAAAGAGGCAATTGCGGATTACTCAGCGCCTCTTGGCGTACCAGCTTTTGCATTGTCACCAGATGGGACTTTGCCTGCTCTGCACCGTGTGGACGCAGCAGGAAGTTTCTAGCAAGGTGGTAGTGGGCGATAGCCTCAAGTGTCGCTAATTTTAAGACGCTGGCTTCTTGTTGGGCATGATCCAGCGTCCGATCTGCGGCATCGTACTGCTCTAGACGGCTAAGACAGACGCCGTTGATAAGCCTGGCCTCTATGCTCTGCTGTCGGGTGCGGTAATGGGCGGCTGTTTCTCGATAGCTATTAGGGTCGCGACTGAAGGCCGAAAAGTGTTTATCTACCAGTTCACGCTGCAAAAAACCCTGACTCAATTGTACGCAGAGCTCTGGATGTCCTAGCCCCTGGCGTTGCGCCTGCACCAGTACTTCGGGCATGAGACTGGTGTCCAGTTCCAGTGGCGGCAACGCCAGGTTTGAAAGCATCAAAGCTAGATAAATCAAAAGAATACCACCTAAACCGCCATGAAATATTCTGGGTGAATCGCCAGCAACCAATCTATCTCATGGTTATTGACGGATCAAACGATGCGTGATGACCGAAGATTGCCAGTTGCTGCGAAACGGATTGATGTCCAAGCCTCCACGCCGGGTATAGCGAGCATAGACGGTCAGTTCGCTTGGCTGGCAGTGGTGTAACAGATCCATAAAGATGCGTTCGACGCACTGTTCGTGAAATTCATTATGTTGGCGAAACGAGATGAGATAGCGAAGCAGGGCTGCCCGATCGATGCGGGGGCCGCGGTAGTGGATCAATACGCTGCCCCAGTCCGGTTGGCTGGTGACCAGGCAGTTGGACTTGAGTAGGTGGGAATGCAGCGCCTCTTCAACCACTACCTCAGAGGTGGCATTAGCCAGTAGCTCGGCGGAAAACCCATATTCGGTTATCTCCAGATCCTGCTCATCCAGGCACTCTCCTGGCAGTTTCCCAAATTGATGGGGGGCTTCATCGAGGGTATGCAATTGGACATCAACCTGGCCCTGTGCGCACTGGCTGAGGTCGCGGATCAGCGTTTGACGCACACTCTCCATATCAGGGAATTTTGTCTGATTGAGGCTATTAAGATAAAGCTTGAAGGATTTGGATTCGATGATGTTGTGGCTTTCGGCATCCACTGACACCTCGCCCATGGCAACCATGGGTTTTCCCTTGCTGTTGAGCCATGAGAGTTCGTACAGGCCCCAGATATCGCGGCCATGAAATGGCAAAGAGGCGGTCAGTCCAATCGCGTCCCGGTTAAGCGAGCGGGGTACGGCTTGCAACAGATGGGGCGCATATTCGGCTATATAGTCGTTTGCTTTACCCAGACTCAGACTCTGGAGTATGGGGCTCTGCTGGTAAGGGGCTTTATCTGTCATGGCGGCCTGTGTCGGGTTAAAATGCAAACTGGTGACTCATTGTGGGAAAAAGTAATGCCGGATCAAGTTGTTTCCGCACTCTCGACGCTGTTTGCGCGTTGGGTTCGTTTCCAGTTCCAGTGTGGAGGATTGCCGACCCGGGATTTCGATGCCGATTGGCGCTCACCCTGTGAGACTAATGGCAGTGAGGGGGCTAAGGTGGCGTGGCAACCCTGCCGCCGTGAGGTGGCGGGTTCCTTGGCCAACGTTGCCACCGGGCTGGAGGTGGCGCTGCACCCGGATCTATACGGTTATTATGATTACTGGTTCTCCGGTCCTGGGTTCTTCTCGTTCAAAGGGCTGCGGCTTGAACTCACCCTGCCCTGGAATGAACAGGATTATCTGCGTCTGCAGGAGAATCTTATCGGCCACGCCCTGATGCAGCGTCAGTTGCGTTTACCTCTGACCTTCTTTATTGCGGCGACTCGCAGCGAGCAGCACATCATCTCGTTAGACAATGCCAGTGGCGAGGTGCTCTATGAGACACTGGGCAAGCGTGAACGTCGAGTATTGTCCCCCTCTTTGACGCAGTTTCTGTTGCGACTGGAACCGCTGCGGAGTTGAGCGTTGCCGTTGTGGTGGACTCAACGCCCCTGGGTTTCCCTCAGCTGCTGCACGAGAGCCTGTCGTAGCTGTGCAACTTCACGTTTAAGCTGCTGGATCTCCTGCTGCATAGGGGTCAACCAGTAGGCAAGTTCGGCGGGCATTTCTGGTGCGGTTGGGGTGGGCTCGACACTCGCTTCGTGGCTGGGGGCGGTGCCGGCTTGCTGATTACGCCAGCGCTGAAGTCCCGAGATGATCTCCGGGATGGGTTTGGGCTCGGATAGGCGAGACTTGACCAGGGCGACAGAGGGGGTTTTCCCTTCAGCCTGCAGTTGGCTGGCAATCTGCATTATGGTTTCACTGGACATTCGAGGCTCCTGATATAGGGGGCGAAGAAGAGGGCATGGTTGATTTCAGTGCCGTCTGGGGCGAAAAGGTATCACGTTGTGCCCTTCTGAGCGGCTTGGGCTTGTTGACACACTCAGCTCTGCCTCTTCTTGATTCAGATGCGGTGTCAGAATGCGGAAAAGGGGCTGGTTCAGGCCGGTCAGGATCAGTTCACCACTGCCTTGATCTTCACCATTGGTGCTGAATTCAAAGACAAAGCAGCTGGGACGGCGCAACAGCTCCCGTAACAGCAGGGGCATTAACTCGCTGTCGTGGCGCGCCACAGCGATCCACTGCCACTCCTGGCGGCGGCAATAGTGCTCGGTCAGACGCTGGGCGAGTTCTGTTTGCTGGCGGCTGCGCCAGAATTCACCTATTACCAGCGCGATGAATAGTGCGATTACTAACTCAGTCATATTGATGGATACCTTATTGCGGCGTCTTGGGTGGCATACATGGCTAGCGAGTCGGTCAGTTGGCTTGGCAGGATATCCTTGCGGGGAATATAGGGGGCGTTCGGGATAAATGCTATAGTGCCGCCGATTATTTAGGAGGGGAAAATGGATCGAGACAATCAGGCGCAGCATCTGCTCAGGGCCATAGAGCAGGAGTTGATCGCCTTGGAGTTATGGCAGCAGGAGGCGCCGGCCGCCGAAGCCCTGGCCAGTCAACTACCATTTTGTGTGGACACGCTGGCGTTTCATCAGTGGTTACAGTTTGTACTCTTGGCTCGGTTGCAGCAGATGTTACAGCAGCAGTTACCTCTGCCGAGTCAGATCGCCCTCTATCCCATGGCGACCGAGGTATATAAAGAAGAGTTACAGAGCAAACAGACGCTTCTGGAGCTGTTGGCGCAGTTGGATGAGTGTTTGACGGGCCGGGCGGTGACGAGGTGAGCGCCTCTTTACGTCTGCTCTATCAAGATGAGTACCTGGTTGCCATCGATAAACCGGCTGGTCTCCTGGTGCACCGCAGTTGGCTGGATCGTCACGAAACCCGCTTTGCCATGCAGATGACCCGGGATCGGATAGGTAAGCATGTCTATCCGGTTCATCGTTTGGATAGACCCACCTCGGGCGTCTTATTGTTTGCACTCGACTCGCAGATAGCACATCAACTGAGCCTGGATTTTGCGGCGCATAGAGTGGAGAAAGAGTACCTGGCCTTGGTTCGGGGCTGGACGCCTGAGCAACTCTTTATCGACTATCCCCTGAAGGAGGAGCTGGATCGGATAGCGGATCCCTTTGCCGACCCAGATAAACCGGCACAAGAGGCACTGACCTGGCTACAACGGCTGCAACAGGTAGAGTTACCTTTTGCCGTCTCTCCTCGTCACCCCTCGAGTCGCTACAGCTTGCTGAAACTCAGGCCTCATACGGGACGAAAGCATCAGCTGCGTCGCCATCTTGCCCATATCTCGCATCCGATAGTGGGGGATACCACCCATGGTGATGGCAGACACAACCGTTTCTTCCGGGAGCAATTTGACTGTCAGCGTCTGATGCTCTGCAATCGCAGCCTGACCATTACCCATCCTGTCTATCAGTTGCCACTACGCATTCAATGTGAGCCTGATCCGCAATGGTTGCAGTTGTATCGACAATTTGGTTGGCCTGAAGCTGAGGTGTAACACCGGCCAGGTTCACCATTTTTTCTTAGATGAGATGGCAGCACTTATAGTATTTGCTGGTTATTTGTACAAAAAGGTTTGCTGTTTACTATTTTGGTGGGTGTTGAGTCTCTGAACTTGAAGAATGAAACGGTTTTCAGGGGACATCGGGTAAAAAAAAAAGTTCCAAAGTTCGGGTGATCAAGATCAAGATTGTTCCATGCCATAAATTGTGCCTCGCCATAGGCAAAAGAGTAATAATCTGTTATTAGGCTTATTTCGAAGTTAATGTCTGTTATTATTCATTATGTGGCATTATATCTTGTTATTTTGTCTTTTCTTAGTTACCCCATGATGAGGATGTGAGTTGTCGTTTTGTGACAAGGGTCAATTCCATACGGGAAAGCGGATCCCTATAATGGGCTCCGGGCAGTCGTAGGATGTTTCATCTGGCGACAAGTTTCCGCTAATAGGACCATTTACCCTCAAGGGATAAAGGAAAAGATATGAAAGCAAAGTGGCTTCCAATTTCTGCAGCAGTAATCATGGCTCTGGGCTCTGCCTCTGCCTCCGCCGTTGACTTCCACGGCTATATGCGTTCTGGTGTTGGCGTTTCCGACAACGGCAGCATGCAAACTCTTGATAAGAACAAGGTAGGTCGTCTGGGTAACGAGTCTGACACCTACTCTGAAGTGCAACTGGGCCAAGAAGTTTACAACAAGGGCGGCAAGTCCTTCTATGTAGACTCCATGTTCGCCATGGCTTCCAATGGTTCTAACGACTGGGAAGGTACCGGTGACGATAAGGCTGACGCTAACTTCGCACTGCGTCAATTCAACGTGCAGGCCAAGGGTCTGTTCGGTGGCGACGAAGTGACTTGGGCCGGTAAGCGTTACTATCAACGTCACGATGTGCATATCACTGACCTGTACTACTGGAGCGTTTCTGGTGCCGGTGCCGGTGTTGAAGCTATCAAGGTTGGTCCTGGTCAAGCAGCTTTCGCCGTAGTGCGCAGCGATGATGGTGATAAGAACACCAACATTCTGGATGCCCGCTATGCCGGTATCCCGCTGTGGCAAGATGCCTCTTTGGAGCTGGGCGCTGACTACGCCATGGCTAACCTGTCTGATGAGCAAGATAAAGCCAACCCTGACTACAAAGATGGTCTGATGCTGACTGCTGAAGTGACTGCCGGTATGCTGGGTGGCTTCAACAAGACTGCTCTGCAGTACTTCACTGACAGCTACGCTACCAACCCGATCTACGGTGGTGCCGGTGGCTGGACTAGCCAGGACGGTGCCGATGGTGATGGTTTCCGTATCATCAACCACGGTGTGATCCCGCTGGGTGCCAAGTGGGAGTTGGGTCACCAAGTCCTGTTCGCCCAGTCTAGCGGTGTTAAACTGGACGGTGTTAAGGATTCTGACGCTGATGTGTTCTCCATCGTTGCTCGCCCAATGTACAAGTGGGATGACAGCATGAAGACCATCTTCGAACTGGGTTATAACCACGACACCAAGACCCTGAAGGGTGCTTCCGAGACCAGCCACGATCAGCAGAAGTACACCATTGCTCAAGCATGGTCTGCTGGCAGCGGCTTCTGGGCTCGTCCGGAAATCCGTGTATTCGCTTCTTACCTGAAGTCTGATGGTGCATTCCGTGCAGATTCAAATGGCAAGGCACAAGACGATGCCATGAACTTCGGTGTACAAGCCGAAGCTTGGTGGTAAGCTAAGCTAGCTTAGATAAGACTGCCCCCGTCTATCGGGGGCATTTTTTTTGGACTGTTTCAGGGTATGTCGATGAAAGTGATGAGAGTAACCTTTGCTTTGTTTGTTGCATGCACCATGGCTGCCTGCTCTGCCGTAGATGGCTTGGTTGCACCTACTCAAGAATATAAGAGTGTATTGACCGGTCGTGATGCAGCCATGGACGGATTGTCTCGAGCCTCTGCTTGTTGCCAGGATTACTCGACACTGCCCTATGCATCAATCAACGCGGGAGATGATAAGTGGATTGCTATCGATAGCAACTCTCCCGTCTTTAATTTCAGTGAAGGGAAAAGCTATATCGCTGCGTATAAGTTGCCACAAAATAGCGGTGACTTGAGAATTACAATTGCTGCCCAGATAGACAAGACTCT